>JALZKI010000057.1 GCA_030859325.1 Actinomycetota bacterium | reverse complement strand
CGAGCAGGTACTGCCCCGCCCTTGAGTGAGCGCGGTAGCGGGTTATCTCAGCCCGCTCACGGGCGCGTTCAACGAGCTGAGCGGCACTGAGCCGACGGAGCCGACCCTTGAGCCGCGACCGCTGGCTTCGCTAGCGCCGAACTGATTCCGCACCTAGAGATGTTCGTCCGGGCCCGGCTCGGGGGTTCCGTATACGAAGGCTCAGCATGACGAACGTCCCGATGACAAACAGGCAGATCGAGGACGTCGCGATTCGTCTCATCCTGGCGCGGGAGCACGCCGCTGGCCGCTCCGCCGTCGACACCCGCGGCAAGGGCGCTCTCACAGACATCGAGGGCGACTGGCTTATCGAGGCGAAGGCAGACGGTGCCTCGGCAGGCGGCGCAAGACCTCGTGTCCAGCGCGTTGCTCGAGACCGAGCTACGACGTCTCGCGGTGCGGCTCGAACTCGACCAGTCCGCGGTGACCGACCTGTTGGCTCGAGTCGACCTTGTTGACCCACCCCGGGCCCTGTTCCACGAGGCGGGCCCGACGCACGCCTCCTCGACGCGGCCCGCTCCCTCGGCCTCAGAGCTCACTCACCCGCCTGAAACCAGGCGGCACTGCGACTGGCAACCGCGAAAGGTCTCCTCGCGGGCGAGGCTGCTGACTCAGCCGTAGCCCATGCGCACGGTCGGCAGCCACCACCAGACGGTTAGGCTGGGACGAGATAATCGAAGGCGGCGCCAAGCATAGGGGCCTTTCTGTGGATAGGACTCTGCTCATGAGCGGCAACGCGACGCACCGCTTCACCAACACCGCGGTTCTGAACGTGAGCATCGCGGACGCACCAGTCGTCATCACATCCGCGGCACTCGACGAGCGCCTCGCGGACACCTACCAGCGGGTCGGACTTCGCCCAGGCTTGCTCGAGCGGCTCGCCGGCATCCGGGAGCGCCGTTGGTGGCCCGAGGGCGTCACGTTCGTCGATGGTGCCGCGACCGCGGGTGCCAAGGCCATCGGTGAGAGTGGTGTCGACCCTGCCGACATCGGCTTGATGGTGAACACCTCCGTGAGCCGTCGCTTCCTCGAGCCGTCGACTGCCGTATCCGTGCATCACGCTCTGGGGCTACCCACGTCGTGCCAGAACTTCGACATCACCAACGCGTGCCTTGGTTTCGTCAACGGCATGGAGCTGGCGGGCTCCATGATCGATGCCGGTCTCGTGGACTATGCGCTCGTCGTCAACGGAGAGGATGCGCGCACCGTGCAGGACGCCACGATCGCGCGGATGTCCTTGCCCGAGACGACGGCCAAGGATGTCCTGGCCCAGTTCGCCACCTTCACTCTCGGGTCAGGCGCGGCGGCCATGGTGCTCGGGCGCGCCGACCGGCATCCGGAGGGGCACCGGATCGTTGCTGCGGTCAGCCGCGCGGGCACCGAGCACCACGAGCTGTGCGTGGGAGACAACGCCCTGATGAACACCGACCTCAAGGGTCTGCTCGCTGCCGGGCTCCAGCTGTCGACGGATCTGTGGAGTGACGCAAAGGCCGACTTCGACTGGTCGCTGGGCATGAGCCGCTACATCATCCACCAGGTCTCGCAGGTGCACACCGACGCGTTGTGCGACCGGCTCGGAATCGATCCCACGTTGGTGCCGCGCACGTTCCCCGACCGGGGCAACATCGGTCCGGCGTCGGTGCCGTTCACCCTGGCCACGGAGGCCGACAACCTCGAGCACGGCGACCGCGTGCTGCTGATGGGCATCGGCTCGGGGCTGAACGCCTCGTGTCTCGAGATCGCCTGGTGACCGTAGCCGAACCGTCGACAGCACCGCCCGACATCCCCGGCCTCGAACCTACCTGGTCCCGGTGGGTCACGGTCTCTGACTCAGCGGGCGTCAAGCGCACATGGCACGTGCTCGACAACGGGGTGTCCGATCCCACCGGCACCATCCTGTGCGTTCACGGCAACCCCACCTGGTCCTACCTGTGGCGTCAGATGCTGACCGACGCGCCGCCAGGATGGCGCGTCGTCGCGCCGGACCATCTCGGCATGGGCTACTCCGACCGGCTCCAGGAGCCGCGGACACTTCTCCAACGCGTCGAGGACCTGGGCGACCTGACCGACGTCCTCGGTCTCACCGGGCCGGTGGTAACACTCGCGCACGACTGGGGTGGAGCCATCTCACTCGGTTGGGCTCTCAAGCACCCGCAGCAGCTGCGCGGGATCGTGCTCACGAACACGGCGATCGCGCAGCCAGAAGGCGACCTCGGGCCGGCGCTCATCCGGCTGGCGCACGCGCCGCTGTTCCGCGAGGTGGTCTGCGTGCACACGCCGGCCTTCGTGCGGGCGGCAACGGCACTGTCACGCCCCGCCCTGTCGCGCGAGACCCGTCGAGGGTTCGCGGCGCCTTATTCCTGCGCGGTACGTCGCCAGTCGATCGGCGACTTCGTGGCCGACATCCCGTTCACGCAGGACCATCCGTCTCGGCCGACCTTGGAAAGCATCGCAGGCGGCGTCTCCTCGATCGACGTACCTGTACTGCTGCTCTGGGGTCCACGCGACCCGGTGTTCGGCGAGAAGTACCTTGCTGACCTGCGGGAGCGGTTGCCGCAAGCGCAGCTGCACCGCTATGAAGGCGCGTCGCATCTGGTCACCGAGGACGCACCGGAGTACGCCGGAGCCGTCGCGCAATGGGTCTCTGACCTCGGCGGGCAGGAAGCAGAAGGCGACGGAGCAGAGCTCAGGCCGGACAGCGGATGGATCAAGCGGTCGTCCTCGCCTGCTACCTCCCCCGGCCAGCCGACGCTGTGGTCGGCGCTGGATCAACGCATCGACGACCCGTCTCCCGCAGTGGTCGAGGTCGGCGGCGTGAGCGTCAGTTGGTCGCTTCTCGCCCGACGAGTGCGGGAGATCGCCGCGGGACTCGTGGCTGCCGGAGTGCGCCCCGGGGACCGAGTGGCACTACTCGTGGGACCTTCGGCGGACCTGACCGCAGCCGTCTACGCGGTGTGGCGTGCCGGTGGAGTCATCGTTGTCGCGGACAAGGGGCTCGGATTTGCAGGGATGCGCCGGGCGTTGCGAAGCGCGGGCGTCGACCATGTGATCGGTGAGGCGTTCGGGCTGGCGGCCGCACGCCTGATGCGCCTGCCCGGCTCACGGATCGCCGCCGGACCGGTCGACCGCACCACGATGCGTGCACTCGGCGCCACACGCAGCCTCGCCGACCTCGCCCGCCTCGGCAGGCGTGCGCCAGCGCCGGAAGCACCGCCGAGCGACCAGGACTGCGCGGTCGTCTTCACCTCGGGCGCGACCGGACCGGCCAAGGGCGTGGTCTACCGACACCGACAGGTCCTCGCGCAGCTCGAGATGCTGCGGTCGACGTACTCGCTCACGGCAGGCGACCGGCTGGTGGCCGCCTTCGCTCCGTTCGCGCTCCTTGGACCAGGGCTGGGGATCGGCTCCGCGGTTCCGAGCATCGACGTGACCGCACCCGAAACCCTCACCGCCTCAGATCTCGCCGACGCAGCGGCGGCGGTGGATGCCACTGTCGTCTTCGCCTCTCCAGCCGCGTTGCGGACCGTGGCGGCCGGCGACCGACAGCTCTCACCTCAGCAACGCTCTGCCCTTGGCCGCATCCGGTTGCTCATGTCTGCCGGTGCCCCGGTGCCGGCATCGTTGTTGCAGTCACTTGGTGCGGTGCTTCCGAATGCCGAGGTGCACACGCCGTACGGCATGACCGAGGCGCTTCCCGTCACCGACGTCACCCTCGCCGAGATCGATGCCGCGGGAGACGGTGATGGTGTGTGCGTAGGGCGTGCGTTGAGCGGCGTCGAGCTGGCAGTGAGCCCACTCTCATCCTCCGGCCTTGCCGACGGTGCCTTGACCCGCAGCGCTGATCGCACCGGCGAGATATGCGTGCGTGCAGGGCACGTCAAGGATCGCTACGACGCCTTATGGGCGACCGAGCGCGCGAGCTCCCGGGAGACTGGTTGGCACCGCACCGGCGATGTCGGACATCTCGACACCGAGGGCCGGCTGTGGGTGGAGGGTCGCCTGCCACACGTCATCACGACCGCCCGACGCGTCGTGACACCGGTCGGGATCGAGCAGCGGGTCGAGCGAATCGAAGAGATCGACGCCGCCGCCGTTGTCGGTGTCGGTCCTGGCGGGGCTCAGGTAGTCGTCGTCGTCGTCGTCCTCAGCCCGGAGGAGGTTTCCCGGATGCACAGGCTTGCTTCCAGGCTGCTTGCACTGCCGCGCGCCGATCTGGCAGTGGCCGAAACGACCCTGACCGACGCCGTGCGCCAGGCAGCGGCGGTGGACGTGGCCGCGGTGCTCGTGGCGCCCGGCCTGCCGCTCGACATCCGTCACGCATCGAAGATCGACCGGCATGAAGTCAGCCGCTGGGCCACCAGAGCGCTGGCCGGCTTCCCGGTGCACGGGCGGTCTCGCCCCGTTTCGACCACATGAAAGTGCTCGTGACCGGTGCCACCGGGATGCTTGGCAGATCGACCGCAGAGCTGCTCATCACCCGCGGGAACGAGGTCACCGTTCTCCAACGCCGACCGTCGGGCCTCGACTGCAGAGAAGTCCTCGGTGACATCGCCGACCCGGGCGCCGTGGACCGCGCGGTGGGCGGCCAGGAAGCGATCGTTCACCTGGCGGCGAAGGTCGGCGTGTGGGGTCGCTGGACGGACTTCTCGCGCGTCAACATCGACGGGACCCGCAACATCGTGACTGCCTGCACGTCCAGCGGCGTGTCCCGACTCGTGCACGTCTCGTCGCCGTCGGTGGCGCACACCGGAAGGGCGCTGGTCGGTGTCTCGGCGCAGCCCGCCGATCCGTCGACCGCGCGCGGGCACTACTCGCGCTCCAAGGCCGTGGCGGAGCTGGACGCGCTGGCCGCCGACTCGCCCGAGTTGGCGGTGCTCGTCGTGCGTCCACATCTTGTCTGGGGACCGGGCGACACCCAGCTCGTGGAACCAGTCGTGGCGAAGGCTCGATCGGGAAGGCTGCCCGTCATCGGCCCCGGAACGGCACTTATCGACACCACCTACGTCGACAACGCCTCGGCCGCCATGGTCGCCGCCCTCGACGCGTGCGGACACACGCACGGCGAAGCGCTCGTCATCTCCAACGGTGAGCCGCGCCCAGTCCGCGAGGTGTTGGCCCGCCTATGTCTGGCGGCAGGTGCTCCGGAGCCGACGAGGAGGGTGCCGTTCCCGGTGGCATGGTCGGCCGGTGCCGCTGCCGAAGGAGCGTGGGCACTGTCGCGCAGACGCGATGCCCCTCCTCTGACCCGTTTCCTGGCAGAACAGCTCGCGACCGCTCACTGGTTCGACCAGCGGCACACCCGTTCGGCACTCAGGTGGTCACCACACGTCGGTCTCGACGAAGGGTTCGTCCGCCTTGCCGGCTGGTACGCCTCTGGGCCCCAGTCGGGTCCGGTCGCATGACTGGGGACTCCGCAAGAGGCCAACTTTCACTCGGGAGCCCGTCCTATTGTCCCAGTCGAAACGCTATGTCGTACTTGAGCTGGTTGTCCGGTGAGGCAGCCGGTCCTACAGTTCTGTCCTGGCCGGTCAGCTCGTCGGCAAGGCCGTGAAAGGCTAGCCCACCAAGCCCGGCCAAAAGGGCCGCGCAGACTGAGCGGAGCCTTCAACCCCAGAAGACCCGGTCGACCACCTGACGGGCGCGGCGGGTGCTGCGCAGGTAGTCGTTGACCAACTCGTCGGACTCCCCCGGGCCGTATCCACAGATGTGGGCCACCGCGGCCTTCTCCCGGGTGTCTCGTGGTAGTGAGTCCGAGGGTCGCCCGCGGACCTGGGTGACGGCGTTGCGCAGCCGGCTCGCCATCGACCATGCGGTACGGAGGGCATCGGCGTCGTCTGCGGAGATCAGGTCGGCGGCGACGGCCGCCGCAAGCGCATCCAGCGTGCGGGTCGTACGCATCGCCTCGACCGCCCCGGCGTGCCGCATCTGCAGGAGCTGGATGGTCCACTCGACGTCGGCGAGACCGCCTCGCCCCAGCTTGATGTGGGCTGCGGGGTCGGCTCCGCGAGGAAGACGCTCGGACTCCACACGCGCCTTGATCCGCCGGATCTCACCGATGTCGTCCTCGCTCACGCCCACCTCGGGAAAACGGAGCGGGTCGATGAGCTCGGTGAACCGACGACACAGGTCTTCGTCGCCGACCATCGCACTCGCGCGCAGCAGGGCCTGTGCCTCCCACACCACCGACCAGTTCGCGTAGTAGCGTGCGTAGGAGGCCAACGTGCGCACCAACGGGCCCTGTTTGCCTTCGGGGCGCAGGTCGGCATCGACGATGATCGCCGGGTCGCTTCCGGGCAGTGCCAGCAACCTTCGCAGCTCGTTCGCCACCTCATGGGCGGTGCGCGCGGCGTCCTCGCCGGAGGCGTCCGGCAGCGGGTCGTAGACGAACATCACGTCGGCGTCGCTGCCGAAGGCCAGCTCGTGACCGCCGAACCGACCCATCGCCACGAGTGCCATCTGCATCGGTAGCGGTCCTCGACGACGCTCCGCCTCGATCGCCGACCGGGCGGCGGTCAGAGCGCCTTCCAGGGTCGCGCTCATCACGTCGGTGAGCGCGCGACCGACCGCGACGACGTCGACCAGGCCGAGCAGGTCTGCCGTGGCGATCCGGAACAGCTCGCGGCGCCGGATGGCACGGACGGCCTTCACCGCCTCCACCGGGTCCAGTTGCCGCTGTGCCGCAGCGGTCGTCTCCTTCTGCAGCGCCACCCGGCCCAGAGGTGTCAGCGCTTGGTCGGAGGCGAGCATCTTCACCCCCTCCGGAGCGCGCAGCAGGAGGTCGGTGGCGTACCGGCTGGACGCGAGCAGGGCGGCCAGCCGCTGGGCCACCTGCCCCTCGTCGCGCAGGGTCTGGAGATACCAGTGTGTGGAGCCGAGTGCCTCGGAGACCCGCCGGAAACCGAACAGGCCGGCATCCGGGTTCGGTGCGTCCGCGAACCAGCCGAGCATCGCAGGCAACAGCGCGCGCTGGATGTTCGCCGTCCGCGAGACCCCCCCGGTGAGCGCCTCGATGTGACGCAACGCCGCCTTCGGGTCTCCAAACCCGAGGGCGGCGAGCTGCTTGGTGGCGGCGTCGGGAGAAAGCCGTGCCTCGTCGGTGCGCAGCTTCGCCACCGCTGCCAGCACGGGCCTGTAGAAGAGCTTCTCGTGCAGTCGGCGCACCTCGTGGCTGTGCCGGCGCCACTGGCTGTTCAGCTGCACGACCGGGTCCCGCGTCATCCCCATCGACCGGCCCAGCCGGCGCAGCTCGGACTCCGCGTCGGGCAGCACGTGCGTGCGACGCAGCTGGCTGAGCTGGATGCGGTGCTCGAGGCGACGAAGGAAACGGTACGCCGCGTCGAGCGCTGCCCCGTCCTGGCGGCCGACGTACCCACCGCGGGTCAGGCTCGCGAGCGCGGACAGCGTCGCCGGCGCCCGCACCGCCTCGTCGGCCCGACCGTGCACCATCTGTAGAAGCTGCACCGCGAACTCCACGTCGCGCAGCCCGCCGGGACCGAGCTTGATCTGCCGGGTCGCCTGCCCGGCAGGGATATGGTCGAGGACGCGACGACGCATCGCCTGCACCTCGGTAACGAAGCCCTCCCGCTCGGAGGCGGACCACACCAGCGGCGCGATCCGGTCGCAGTACTCCTGTCCGAGCTCAAGATCACCCGCGACCGGCCGAGCCTTGAGCAACGCCTGGAACTCCCAGGTCTTCGCCCACTTCGTGTAGTACCCCTCGTGCCCGGCAAGGGTCCGCACCAGCGGCCCGGACCTGCCCTCGGGGCGCAGCGCTGCGTCGACGGGCCAGATGGTGCCCTCGGCGGTGTGGTCGGCACAGATCCGCATCAGGTTCGACGCCAGCTGTGTCGCGGTGCGCAGCGCCACGGACTCCTCGCACCCCCCGCCAGGCTCGGCCACGAAGATCACGTCCACATCGCTGACGTAGTTCAGCTCGTGGCCGCCGCACTTGCCCATCGCGACGACGCAGAGCCGAGCGTCGGCCGCCGACTCGCCGACGCGTGCCCGGGCGACGGCCAGGGCCGCGTCCAGCGTTCCTGCGGCCAGGTCGGCGAGCTCGGCCGCGACGTCGTCGACCCCGACGTCGTGGGAAAGGTCGCGTGCGGCCAGCCGGAGCAGAAGCCGCCGGTAGCCGACCCTCAGGGCGTCGACGCAGCGCGCATCGTCCCCCGTGGACACCGGGGCCTCCGCGGCATGGTCTGCTCCCACGGCGGTGAGCAGCTCCGCGCGCACGGCCGCGGCCGTTGGCCGGGTGGAGCCCAGAAACGGGTCGGTCAGGTCGCGCCAGTGCTCCGGATATCGCAGCAGGTGGTCCCCGAGCGCGGCACTCGCTCCCATCACCGAAAGCAGCCGCATCGCCGTGCCCTCGTCGTCAGCCAGCTCCTCCAGCAGGCAGTCCCGTTCTCCCACCCGGTCGGCGAGGTCGGCGAGGTAGGCCGCCGCCTGGTCGGGGTCGGCGGTGGCGCCCACCAGGTGCACCAGCTTCCAGGCAGCCGGGCCGAGCCTGTCGAGTGCCCGCGCGGAGGTTTCCGCGTCGATGAAGCCGAGCCGTGCCAGCTGCCCCGACTCGGTCGCCACCCGACCGTCGGTCATCCTTCCCCCTCGACCGGTCCCCGCTCGCGGCACACAGTGACGAAGTTCTCGGTCAGCTCACGCCAGGCCGTCCGCAGCGGTTCTCGCGCGGCGATGACGTCGGCGAGGTAACCGTCCACGTCGACCCCGCGCTCGAGCGCGTCGTCGCGGTCGTGATCGGCCCACGGCCCGATGATCTCCTCGCCTGCCTCGGGATGCCACTGCACACCCCACACGACGGGTGCGAACCGGACTGCCTGCACCTCACCGCGCGACGTCCGAGCAAGGACAGTCGCCCCCGTCGGGAGCCGGGTGACGACGTCGTTGTTCCAGTGCACCGCAGGCACGGCACTCCCTTCGCGGGCCAACGAGCCGAGCAGCCGGTCGACGTACCCCGCCCGTGTCCAACCCACGTCGAGCACCCCGATCTGCTGACCATGCGGGTTGGGCCCCGCCTCGCCGCCGAGGGCCACGCCGACGAGCTGGTGTCCCAGGCACACACCGAGGACGGGCGTGGGGCCGGCCATCGCACCGACCACCAGGCGCTTCACATCCGCGAGCCAGGGGTAGGCCGCGTCGTCGTTGGCCCCCATGTCCCCGCCGAGCACCAGCATTCCGGCGTGCCCGGAGAGGTCGGCGGGCAGCACATCACCCGCATAGGGACGACGTACGTCGAGACCGACGCCCGCCTCGGTCAGCCACTCCCCCATCCATCCCGGAGGGCACTGGTCCTCGTGCTCGACGACCAACAGCTGTTGCGTGCTCACCCGGGAAACCTATCCCCACCGCCTGTTCGGCTCAGATCAGCGGCAGCATCCGGTTCCGCTCGAACGCGGAGACCTGGACGCGGTACTCCTCCCACTCCGCCCGCTTGTTGCGGAGGAAGAAGTCGAACACGTGCTCACCGAGCGTCTCCGCGAGCAGCTCGGAGCCCTCCGCCACGCTGATCGCATCCTGCAGGCTCCTCGGCAGTGGGTCGATGCCGAGCGACTTCCGCTCGCGTTCGGTCAGGGACCAGACGTCGTCCTCCGCCTCACGCGGCAGCACGTAGTCCTCCTCGATACCCTTCATGCCCGCGGCGAGCATCACCGCGAAGGCGAGATAGGGGTTGCACGCCGAGTCGACCGTGCGCAGCTCCATGCGGGTCGACTGCCCCTTCTTCGGCTTGTACATCGGCACCCGGATCATCGCCGAGCGGTTGTTGTGCCCCCAGCAGATGTAGGACGGCGCCTCGCCTCCCCACATCAGCCGCTTGTAGGAGTTCACCCACTGGTTCGTGACGACTGCGATCTCCGCCGCATGGTGCAGGATCCCGGCGATGAACCGGCGACCGGTCTTCGACAGCTGGTACTCCTCACCCGCGGCGAAGAACGCGTTGGTGTCGCCCTCGAACAGCGACACGTGCGTGTGCATCCCCGAGCCCGGGTGGGAGGTGAACGGCTTGGGCATGAACGTCGCCCAGATACCTTGGGACAGAGCCACCTCACGGACCACCGTCCGGAAGGTCATGATGTTGTCCGCGGTGGACAGCGCGTCGGCGTACCTCAGGTCGATCTCCTGCTGCCCTGGCCCACCCTCGTGGTGGCTGAACTCGACCGAGATACCCATCGCCTCCAGCACTGTGATCGCCTCACGGCGGAAGTCCGAGCCCATGCTCTGCGCGGTGTGGTCGAAGTAGCCACTGCGGTCCACCGGGATGGGTTCGGCCCCCGGCTCGGGCGAGTCCCTGAAGAGGTAGAACTCGATCTCCGGGTGGGTGTAGAACGTGAAGCCGTTCTCAGCCGCCTTGGACAGGGTGCGCTTGAGCACATAACGGGGATCGGCGTACGACGGGCTGCCGTCCGGCATCGAGATGTCGCAGAACATCCGAGCCGTGCTCGGCCCCTCACCTCGCCACGGCAGAATCTGGAAGGTGGACGGGTCGGGCTTGGCGAGCATGTCCGCCTCGTAGACACGAGCGAAGCCCTCGATCGCCGACCCGTCGAAACCGATGCCCTCGGTGAAGGCGCCCTCGAGCTCTGCGGGAGCGACTGCGACCGACTTCAGGTAGCCGAGGACGTCGGTGAACCACAGCCGCACGAAGCGGACGTCACGTTCTTCGAGTGCGCGGAGCACGAAGTCCTCCTGCTTGCCCATGCGAGCCTTCCTGATCTCTGCGGTGGTCGCCGTCTGCGGTGGTCGCCGTCTGCGGTGGTCGAGCCTTGTCGAGACCCTGTCATACCGCATCCATGTTTCTGCCTGGTTACACAGGAGCGCAACGCTGTCGACCGAAGGACTGACCAGAGGGTGCGGACCAGGGCCGACGATCCCGCAGGACCAGCCCTCCACACGCCGTGACGTCGGGTTACGCTGCTCGTGTGCCTCAGCTCCGACTGGCCCTTGCCCAGGTGAACCCGACCGTCGGAGACCTCGCCGGTAACAGCGACCTGGTGCTCGACTGGGCCAGACAAGCCGCCGACTCGGGGGCTCACGTCGTGGCGTTTCCCGAGCTGGTGCTCAACGGCTACCCCGTCGAGGACCTGGCGTTGCGTTCGTCCTTCGTCGAGGCCTCGCGGCAGGCCGTGGACAAGCTGGCTTCCGACCTCTCCGGAGCCGGGCTGGAAGAGCTTGTATGCGTGGTCGGCTACATGGACAAGTGCGCCGAGACCGTGGACCGGCTGGGAATGCCCAAGGGGTCGCCACAGAACTGCGCGGCGGTGATCCATGGCGGCAAGGTCGTCACCAGCTACGCCAAGCACCACCTCCCCAACTACGGGGTCTTCGACGAGGCGCGTTACTTCGTTCCAGGAGACACGACGCAGGTCGTGCAGGTGCACGGCGTAGACGTAGCCATCTGCATCTGCGAGGACCTCTGGCAGGACGGCCCGTCTGCGAACGCCAAGGCCGCGAACGTCGGTCTCCTGCTGGTGATCAACGGCTCGCCCTTCGAGGCCGACAAGGATGATGTCCGACTCGAGCTCGTGTCACGTCGCGCCGTGGAGGGGAAGTGTGCGCTGGCCTACGTCAACATGGTCGGCGGGCAGGACGAGCTGGTCTACGACGGCGACTCGATCGTCGTCGACTCCGCCGGCACGCCGCTCGCCAGAGCCGCCCAGTTCGACGAGGAGCTGCTCGTGATCGACCTCGACCTGCCTGCGGCCACCCCGGACATGCCCGCGGGCTCCGAGGAGAACATCGGGCTGAAGGTGTCGCGTGAGATCATCAGCGCGGAAGCGCTCCCGTCGTACGACCCGCTCCCGAGTGCGCTGCCCGAACGCCTCCACCACCACGCCGAGGTGTACCAGGCGATCGTGGTGGGCCTGCGCGACTACGTGAACAAGAACGGCTTCCGCAGCGTGCTGTTCGGCATGTCCGGTGGGATCGACTCCACCCTGGTCGCTGCTGTCGCCTGTGACGCGGTCGGTGCGGAGAACGTGTACGGCGTCTCGAACCCGAGTGAGTACTCCAGCGAGCACTCCAAGACCGACGCTGCCGAACAGGCTCGGCGCACCGGCCTCCACCTCGGCACGGTGCCGATCGCCGCCATGGTCGAGGCCTTCCAGGGCTCGTTGCATTTCGACGGTCTCGCGGCGGAGAACCTGCAGGCGCGCATCCGCGCGGTCATCTGGATGGGCCTGTCCAACCAGCACGACCACCTGGTGCTCGCGTGCGGCAACAAGAGCGAGCTCGCGGTTGGCTACTCCACGATCTACGGCGATGCGGTCGGTGGCTTCGCGCCGATCAAGGACGTGCTCAAGACGCAGGTGTGGGAGCTGGCGAGGTGGCGCAACGCAGCCGCGGAGCTACGCGGTGAGACTCCTCCCATCCCGGAGAACGTGATCACGAAGGAACCCAGCGCGGAGCTCTCTCCAGGGCAGCTGGACAGCGACTTCCTGCCGCCGTACCACCTGCTCGACGACATCCTCGACGACTACATAGAGAAGGACCACGGGTCGGCACGGCTGGTCGCGGACGGTTTCGACAAGGAGACCGTGGAGAAGGTGCTGCGGCTCGTGGACCGTGCAGAGTACAAGCGCCGGCAGTACCCCCCTGGCCCCAAGGTCTCGGTGCGCAACTTCGGTCGCGACCGCCGCCTGCCGATCACTAACCAGTGGCGCGAGCGAACTCCCGAGCGGTGAAGAGCTCGCCCGCGCCGATTGGGAGAGCCCTCGCGGCCGGCTGGTCGAGCCTTCCGACTCGGGGACTGCGCCCGCCACCACTGCGAACGCCACAGCCTGACAACGGACGAATCAGTCCTCGAGCTTGTTGTCGTTCCAGTCCGGGTCGTTGTCCCAGCTTTCGTTGCGCTCCTCCACCTTCTCGAGCGCACGCGAAGCCTCGGCTTGGGACGGGTACGGGCCGAGGCGGTCGGCGCTCTTGCAGCCGTCGGCCCCCTCGACAGTGTGGTGCTTGAGGCAGAACCAGTATTCGTCGGCCAATCCGTGTCACTCCCCTTCTTCGCCAGGACGTGCTGCGGTGAACGAGATGATGCCCCTGCGTGGAGAACCTACACTCGGGTCTGTGTCCGCTATCGCCCCCGCCACGGTTTCCGCCCGCCGCCCCGTTCCCGCGCACATCGAGCGTCCCGAGTACGTCGACAAGGATGCCCCGACGCCGTACACCGGTCGGGAGGTGAAGGACGCCGAGACCATCGAGAAGATGCGGGTAGCCGGCCGGATCGCGGCGCAGGCCCTCCAGCTCGTGGGGAAGCACGTTGCGCCCGGTATCACCAGCGACGAGCTCGACCGGGTCGGCCACGAGTTCCTGTGTGACAACGGCGCCTACCCCTCCCCACTCGGCTACCGGCGCTTTCCCAAGTCGCTGTGCACGAGCGTCAACGAGGTAATCTGCCACGGCATCCCGGACAGCAGGGTCGTCGAGGACGGCGACATCGTCAACGTCGACATCACCGGGTACATCGGCGGGGTGCACGGCGACACCAACGCCACCTTCCTCGCCGGCGACGTCGATGAGGAGAGCCGGCTGCTGGTCGAACGCACGGAGGAGTCGCTGCGCCGGGCCATCAAGGCGGTCAGACCGGGTCGCCGGATCAACGTGATCGGCCGCGTTATCGAGTCCTATGCCAAGCGCTTCGGGTACGGCGTGGTGCGCGACTTCACCGGGCACGGGATCGGGACCTCGTTCCACTCGGGGCTGATCGTGCCGCACTACGACGAGCCCCACTACGACACCGTGATCGAAACCGGCATGACGTTCACCATCGAACCGATGCTGTGCCTCGGCACCTACGACTGGGACATGTGGCCCGACAACTGGACGGTGGTGACCAAGGACAGAAGGCGAAGTGCCCAGTTCGAGCACACCCTCCTGGTCACCGACGCCGGCGCCGAGGTGCTCACGCTCCCCTAGTGCGCAGGTCAACGGGCACAACCTGATTTGGGTGGCCGATGAGGCCGCGAAGGCGGGTTGTGCCCGTCGAAATGCGAGGTTGCTCGTGCCGATCCAGCAGAACGGGGGGGTCGCGCTAGGAGATCTGGCCGGCCAGCCGCTCGACGCGCAGGACGCCTGCTTCATGCTCGGGGTCGCCCGACATGACGGCCGCAAGTCGCATGTGCGGCAGCGCGTCGGCGTACCGCGACTGCCTCTCCAGCACGCGTGCCAGCGCGAAGCGCGCCCACACGTCGCTGGGGCACTCCTCGACGAGCACCTCGAGCTCGTGCTCGGCCCTCAGAAGCTGGGCGCTCTGGAAGTAGGCCCAGGCACGCAGCGTGCGCAGGCCCGTGGACTGCGGCTCCTGCGCGACCGCGGGGTCGAGGATCTCGATCGCTCGCTTCGGACTCTTCTCCTCGAGAAGCCGCCACGCCTCGTGGTATGCGTCGGCGGGATGGTTCGCCCTGACCGGGCCGTGTTCGTCGCTCACGCAATCTTTCCTCACGGGGTGGAAACCTCGCGCGCATGCGGTTGATTCCCGACTGCAGTGGGGCGGATGAGCTGGTCTGTAGGCGGGGTTCGGGCCCCACCCATCCGTTTTCACGCTCCTCCGCTGTACCGCCGTTTAGCGTTTCGTGCAGGTCAGAGACCCTTTTCCGAGGTGTACCCCCGCCTAGATCCGCAGGTCAGCGACGTGACCGCGCTAAGCCTGTGCACGACACCGTGTGTGTCATGGATATGTCACAGCAGCGTCGGGGGCCAGTCGCTCGGCCGCCTCAACCTTCCCCTCCGGGAGCCGGGCAGGAGGTCCTCGGCCTACAGGGACCCGGCGGACTCATCCGCAACGTCGCCCGCTCACGGGCAGTTGCCGGAGGCCCAGCCCAACGGTTGTCGGGACGGGCGAGACGCGCAGGATGGTATCGAGGCGTTTCCACAGGCCCAGGGCATTGTTCGCACACCTGC
>JALZKI010000050.1 GCA_030859325.1 Actinomycetota bacterium | reverse complement strand
GGCTGCGGGCATCGGTCGGGCGAGATGTAAACCCTGGGCCTGGTCGCAGCCGAAGGCTTCGAGCTGACGCAGCACACCTTCGGGCTCGATGCCTTCGCCGACCATCGTCAGGCCCAACGAGTGTGCCAACGAGACCCGTGGACCGCACCAGCGCCGACGCCGTGGCATCAGGCGTCGAAGTCGTCGTCGCATGAGGAAGAGGAGCCCGGCGTAGGTGAAGGGGTAGAACGACAGGTAGGCGAGGTCGGCGACCGAGGGGTAGGGCTGCGGCCGATGCCGACGTAGTAGGCGCCGTAGTCGATCAGCCACACCGGTCTCCCCTGCTCGCGCAGGCCGGGCAACTTGGGCAGGGCCCTCGGAGCGCCCTGGGCCGTGCGTTCCCGGGCCCGGGTTCAGGAACGACCAGCCACACCGTGCAGGTGGCACGCGGCCACCGACCCGTGCTCGACGGGTTGAAGCACGGGATCCACCTCGCTGCACGGCTCGAACACGTCGGGACACCTGGTCCGGAAGTTGCACCCGCTCGGCGGTGACAGCGGGCTCGGCACCTCTCCGGTGAGCACGATCCGGCGCCGCGCCCGCTCCTTCGGTGGGTCCGGCAGGGGTACGGCGGACAGCAGCGCCCGCGTGTAAGGGTGCTGCGGGTGCTCGTAGATCTGGTCGCGCGTGCCCTCCTCGACGACTCGGCCCAGGTACATCACCGCGACCCGGTCGCTGACGTGCTGCACCGCGGCGAGGTCGTGGGCGATGAACAGGTAGGTGAGCCCGAGCTCACGCTGGAGGCGGCTCAGCAGGTTCATCACCTGGGCCTGCACGGACACGTCGAGGGAGGCGATGGGTTCGTCGAGCACGATCAGCTCCGGCTCCACGGCGAGCGCGCGGGCGATCGAGACACGTTGCCGCTGGCCCCCGGAGAGCTCGTGCGGGTGCCGGCGGAGGAACTGCGGGCCGAGCCCCACCATCTCGATCAGGTCCGCCACCCGTCGGGTGCGGGTCTGGCGTCCTGAGTGCAGGCCGTGCACCTCGAGAGGCTCCTCGATGCTGTCGGCGATGGTCCGCCGCGGGTTCAGCGAGGCGTAGGGGTCCTGGAAGACCATGGTGATCTTCTGGCGCAGCGCACGCAGCTCGCGTCGGCCCGCCTTCGTCACGTCGACGTCTCCTAGCCGGACCCGGCCGCCGGTGGGCTCCACGAGTCTCAGCAGCGCGAGACCGGTGGTGGACTTGCCGCACCCGGACTCCCCCACGACACCGAGGGTCTCGCCCCGTCGTACCCGCAGGTCCACACCGTCGACCGCCTTGACGTGCCGGACAGCGCGGCGTACCCCGGTGCCGGTCCTGGTGGGGAACCAGACCTGGAGGTCCTCGACGGTGAGGAGGTCCTGGTTCATGCCCTGGTCTCCTGCGCGGTGTCGTAGAAGGTGCGCACCCGGTGGCCGGGGCTGACCTCCCACATCGGTGGCGGCTCGTCCTCGCAGCGGGCGTCCAGGCGACGGGTGCAACGCGGCCAGAACCGGCATCCCTCCGGCATCCGGAGCGGGTCCGGTGGGAGGCCGCTGATCGTGGCGAGCTCCCGCCCGTGCCCACCGATCACCGGCAGCGCACCCAGCAGGCCCTGTGTGTAGGGATGGCGCGGGTCCGCGTAGAGGTCGTCGACCGGAGCCTCCTCGACGGTCTGGCCGGCGTACATCACCGAGACCCGGTCCGCGATGCCGGCCACGACACCGAGGTCGTGGGTGATCCACACGACCGCCATGCCGAACTCCTCCTGCAGACGCGCGAGCAGCTCGATGATCTGCGCCTGTGTGGTGACGTCGAGCGCGGTGGTGGCCTCGTCCGCGATGAGCACCTTCGGCTCACACGCCAGCGCGATCGCGATCATCACGCGCTGGCGCATACCGCCGGAGAACTGGTGCGGGTACTCCTCGAGCCGGTCCCCGGGGGCGGGTATCCCCACCAGGGTCAGCAGCTCCTCCGCCCGGTCGCGCAGCTGCGACCCGCGCAGCCCGAGGTGGTACTCGAGCCCTTCGGTGACCTGCCGACCGATGGTGAGGAAGGGGTTCAGTGAGGTCATCGGGTTCTGGAAGACCATGCCGATCTCGCGTCCCCGCGTCTTCCTGCGCTCGTGCTTCGAGGCGCGCATCAGGTCCTGTCCTGCCAGCCACACCTCACCGTCCACCCGGGCAGGGGGGGTGGGCAGCAGACCCATCACGGCAAGCGCGGTGACACTCTTGCCACTGCCCGACTCACCGACGATGGCCAACGTCTCGCCCCGGGCCACCTCCCAGCTCACCTTGTCCACGACGGTCGCCGTGCCGCGACGGGTGCCGAACTGGACGCTGAGGTCCCGCACCGACAGCACCGTCTCGGTAGCCGCGGACGCTTCGGCGGTCATGACTGCCCCCGGGACTCGATGACGGAGCGCTGCTTGGGGTCGAGGGCGTCGCGCATGGCGTCGCCGACGATGTTGAAGGAGAGGACGGTCACGAAGATCGCCAGACCCGGAAAGACGCCCATCCACCAGCCCTGCTCGATGAAGCCGCGGCCGTCGAAGAGCATCCGGCCCCAGGAGGGCGCCGGCGGTTGCACGCCGAGGCCGAGGAAGGACAATGCCGCCTCGGAGAGGATCGCGAACGCCAGGCTCAGCGAGGTCTGCACGATGATCGGGGCGAGCACGTTGGGCAGGATGTGCAGCCGGATCAGCCGGAAGTCACTGGCACCGAGGGAACGCGCGGCGCGCACGAACACCTCTTCCCGGACGCTGAGCACGCTGGCTCGGCAGATCCGGGCGAAGATCGGTGTGTAGACGATGCCGATGGCGATCATCGCATTCGTGAGGCCCGGGCCGAGCACCGCCAGGATCGCGATCGCCAGCAGGATCGCGGGGAACGCGAAGAGCATGTCCATCACGCGCATGATGATGTCGTCGATCAGTCCACCGTAGAAGCCGGCGACCAGACCCAGGGTGACTCCGGCGACGAGCGAGATCCCCACCGCGATGGCGCCGACCTGGAGGGAGACTCTCGCCGCGACCAGCACCCGGCTGAAGACGTCACGTCCCAGCTCGTCAGTCCCGAACAGGTGGTCGAGGCTCGGGGACTGGAAGCGGTTCCCAACGTCGATCGCGTTGATGCCGTACGGCGCCAGCTGGGGGCCGAACGCTGCGGCGACGACCAACAGTGCGAGCACCACGAGGCCGACCACGGCCAGCCGGTTCGCCAGAACCGCGCGCAGAGTCTGAAACCTCTGCTCCTCGCTCGGCAGCTGACGTGCCTCTGTGGGCTCCCGCCCGTCGTCGGCGCCGGCAGAGCTGGGCCGGACGTGGCTCATCGGTGACCGATCCTCGGGTCGAGCGCGGCATAGAGCAGGTCCACGACCAGGTTCACCAGCAGGAAGATCGCGGCGAACATCAGCACGGCCCCCTGCATGAGCGGGTAGTCACGGGCCTCCACCGCGTCGTAGGTCAGCCGGCCGAGACCGGGCCACGCGAAGATCACCTCGACCACCACGACACCACCGAGCAGGGTGGCGAGCTGGATGCCGGTGATGGTGAGGATCGGCACGAGCGCGCCACGCAGGACGTGGCGACGAAGCACCAGGCCACCGGGAAGCCCTTTGGACGTGGCAGTGCGCACATGCTCCTGCCCCATGGACTCCAGGACCGCCGATCGGACGAAACGAGTCAGGATGGAGCCGGAGACGACACCGACCGTGATCGCCGGCATCGCGATGTGCTCGGCCCAGCCGAGCGGGGCCTCGGTGAAGGGGATGTAGCCAGACGGTGGCAGCCATCCGAGGGTGCTGGTGAACAGCAGGATGAGCAGGATCGCCATCCAGAAGTCCGGAATCGAGACACCGATCTGGCTGAAGATCGTGGCGACGTAGTCCGACAGCTTTCCCGACCGGGTGGCGGAGACCAGCCCCAGCGGTACGGCGATGAGCAGCGCGAGCAGCAGCGAGACGCCAGCAAGGGACAGCGTCGCGGGCAGCCGCTCGACCAGGTCCTGAGTGACCGGCTGACCGCTGCGGAAGCTCACCCCCAGATCACCCCTGAGGGCGTTGCCGAGGTACTGGACGTACTGGACGAGCAGGGGTTGGTCGAGACCCGAGCGTGCTCGCAGCGCGTCGTACGTCTCCTGGTCGAACCGGGTACCCAGCGCCACCCGGACCGGGTCGCCGGGCACCAGCTGCATCAGCGCGAACACGATGACGCTCACCCCGAGCAGCACCACCGCCGCCTGGCCGACGCGGCGCAGGATGTACCGCGCCATCGGTCAGTCGCTCAATGAGGCTTCGCTGAAACGGATCGCACGGTCCGGACGCACGGTGTAGCCCTCCAGCTCGGGTGCCCAGCCCTGCACGACGTCGGGGTTGTAGAGGTAGGTGTAGCTGGCGTCGTCGACGATCATCTTGACGGCCTGGTCGTAGAGGTCCTTGCGTGCAGTCTCGTCGGTCTCCTTGTTCGCCTGGTCGAGCAGCCTGTCGACCTCGGGGTTGGAGTACTTCTGGTAGTTGTTGGCACCCTTGGAGTGGTGCTGGCCGTAGTAGAAGTCCTGGGGGTCGATGTTGCCGAGCCAGCCGAGCATGAAGACGTCGAAGTTGCCCTTCGCCTCGTCGTCGAGCCAGGTGGCGAAGTCCTCGGTGCGGATCTTGAGGTCCACACCGATCTCACCGAGCTGGGAGGCCATCACCTGGGCGGCCTGGATGGTCTCCGGGTACTCGTTGGTGACCATCATGTCGATGCTCAGGTCGTCGACGCCGGCCTCCTCGAGCAGCTGCTCGGCCTTGTCCGGGTCGTAGGAGTAGGGGGCGTAGTCGTAGTACCACTTGCTGGTCTCCGGGATGGCGGTCTGGTTGACCGTCGCCAGGCCGAACTTCGCGGCCTCGGTGATCGCCTCCCGGTCGATGCCGTAGGCCAGCGCCTGACGCACCTTGGGGTCGTCGAAGGGCGCCTTGGCCTGGTTCGCGGCGAAGTACCAGTAGTCGTTGCTCGGGACCACGCCGGTCTCGAGCGTGTCGTCGGACTTCAGGGACTCCACCTGCTGTGGGGGCAGGTTGTCGGTCCACTGCACCTCGCCGCTCTGCAGGTTGGCCAGTGCGACCGTCGGTTCGGAGACGAAGGTGTACTGCACCGAACCCAGCTTCGGGGCTCCACCCCAATAGTCCTTGTTCGCGGTGAGGGTGATCGAGTCGCCGGAGACGTACTCGTCGAGCACGAACGGCCCGGTGCCGACCGGTTTCCTGCCGATGTCACCGCTCTTGACGTTCTTCTCGCTGACGATCGCCATGCCCTTGAACCCGCCGATCAGCGCGAGGAGGTTCGGTGTGGGCTGCTTGAGGCTGATCTCGACCGTGCTGTCGTCGACGGCCTTCACGCTCTTGACCGAGTCGAACCGGTAGGAGTTGGAGAGCTCCTCGTCGATGATCCGCTCATAGGAGTAGACGACGTCGTCAGCGGTGAAGTCCTCGCCGTCGTGGAACTTCACACCCTCCTCGAGCGCGAACGTCCAGGTGAGCTGGTCGTCGCTGGTCTCCCAGCTCTTCGCCAGAGCCGGCTCCATCTCCAGGTCCACGTTCGGCTGCACGAGAGTGTCGTAGACGTTCTCCAGGACCTGGAAGCTGGCGTACGCCGTGGTCTTGTGCGGGTCGAGCTGGTCCGGTTCGGCGCTGATCGCCACGACGATGCCGGCGCCGCCGCCGCCTTCTCCGCTCCCACCGCCGCTTCCGCCGACATCGACACTTTCACCGCCGCTGCTGCACGCCGTCGCGGTCATCATGATGAGTGCGGCGACTCCGGCCAACCAACGCGAAGCGCGCATGGTGGTTCCCTTTCTCCGAGCATCACATGGAAACATCACTTCAATGAAGATCGTTCATCCTAGGTACGACACCGGTCGCCGGGTCAAGGGGTAGCTCCGGGCTTTACAGGGGTGCAACGCGATCGTGACACCTCAGAACGAGGGCGGGGTCACGGATCCGATGATCAGCGCGTCGGTCTCCGCGGTGTTGTGCCACCAGTGCGGAACCGAGGAGTCATAGGTGATGGAGTCGCCCTCACCGAGCACGAAGAAGGCCGTTCCGACGGTCACCTCGAGGCTGCCCTCCAGCAGATGCACGCACTCCTCGCCGTGGTGGCTGAACGGTCGCTCCTGGTTCGTCCAGCCGGCCGGCACCTGGGTCCGGAGCACCTCCAGCGCACCGCCGAGGCCGGGCGTGAGCAGCTCGTAGACCAGATGGTCCTCGGGCAGCACCAGCTTCTTGCGCCGGTCGGCCCGAACCACCATCTGGTCGGTGTCGTTCGCCCCCTGGAGGAAGTGGCCGAGCGGCACCCGCAGTGCCTCTGCAAGGCGGCTCAGGGTCAGGAAGGCCGGGTTCCCGTGGCCACGCTCGAGCTGGCTGATCAGTCCCGAGCTGACCTTCGCACGTTCAGAGAGCGCTCCGACGGTGAGCGACTGTGCCTTGCGCGCTGCGCGCAGCGTGCGTCCGAGCGCCACGAGGTCCATCTCGGAATGTGCTGCCACCGCGACCTCACCGCACCTTCAACTAAGTGAACGGGCGGCCATCATAACCAAGGCCGGGGGCGAGCCTGCTGCTGCGCGGCGGCCCCCGGGAGTCCAGCCACAGGCTCCCGTGCGAGACACTGGCTTCCCTGACCTCGACCGCTGTTTGGGAGAGGGTCCTAGGTTCAGAACATGGAGCACCGCAGTCTCGGACGCACCGGAATGCAGGTCAGCCCGCTCTGCCTGGGAGCGATGATGTTCGGGGCGTGGGGAGAGCCCGACCACGATGTCTCGATCGGGATCATCCACCGCGCACTCGACGCCGGCGTCAACTTCGTCGACACCGCGGACGTGTACTCCCAGGGTGAGTCCGAGGAGGTCGTCGGCAAGGCACTCGAGGGCGGCCGTCGCGACGACGTCATCCTCGCCACCAAGTTCCACGGCCCGATGGACGTGGCCATGGGCGAGTCCGGAGGGGACCCGAACAGGCGAGGAAACTCCCGTCGCTGGATTATCCAGGAGGTCGAGCACAGCCTCCGCCGTCTGCGGACCGACTGGATCGACCTCTACCAGGTGCACCGGCCCGACCGGGACACCGACCTCGAGGAGACCCTTGCGGCCCTGACGGACCTCCAGCGTCAGGGAAAGATCCGCGCGTTCGGCTGCTCGACTTTCCCTGCCCACCAGGTCGTCGAGTCACATTGGATCTCGACGCGGCGAGGGCTCGGTCACTTCGCCACCGAGCAGCCGCCGTACAGCATCCTCACCCGCGGCATCGAGGCCGACCTGCTGCCCGTCGCCGAGCAGTACGGCATGGGTGTCCTGCCTTGGAGCCCGCTGGCCGGTGGATGGCTCACCGGCAGGTACCGCAAGGACCAGGACGCTCCGGCCTCGCACCGAGCCGAGCGCATGCCCGCTCGCTATGACCTCTCCGAGCCGGGCAACCAGAAGAAGCTCGAGGCGGCCGACGCGCTGGCCGTCCTGGCCCAGGAAGCCGGGTTGTCTCTCGTGCACCTCGCGCTGGCCTTCACCCTGCAGCACCCGGCGGTCACCTCGCCGATCATCGGACCACGCACGATGGAGCATCTGGAGTCACAGCTCGGCGCCGTCGACGTTCGCCTGCCGGCCGAGGTCCTCGACCGGATCGACGAGATCGTGCCGCCGGGGGTGACCTTGTCCAGCGCGGACCGCGGGTACGTGCCGCCCGCGCTGCAGGACCCGTTCCTGCGTCGTCGCCGCACCGCCTGAGACGACCGGTTGCTTCCGGGTCGGCTGATGCCGCGAGGTTCGGCTAGCCTTCCGGCATGGACGTTCCGGCGCGACACAACGTCACGGTGCTCGGCCCGGCGGACGGGCAGCCGATGCTGTTCGCGCACGGGTTCGGCTGTGACCAGAGCATGTGGCGCTTCGTCACCCCGGCCTTCGTCGAAGAGTTCCGGATCGTGCTCTTCGACCATATGGGCGTCGGCGGCTCGGACCTGACCTCCTATGACGCCGACCGCTACGCCTCGCTGCAGGGCTACGCCGACGACATCCTGCAGATCTGCGAGGCGCTCGATCTGCGAGAGGTGGTCTTCGTCGGACATTCCGTCTCGGCGATGATCGGGGTCCTGGCGGAGCTCGCCGAGCCGGACCGGTTCGCGCAGCTCGTGCTGGTCAGCCCGTCACCGTGCTACATCGATGACGGCGAGTACGTCGGAGGTTTCACCGGGGAGGACATCGACGAGCTCCTAAGCTCACTCGACAGCAACTATCTGGGATGGTCGAGCGCCATGGCGCCGGCGATCATGGGCAACCCTGACCGCCCCGAGCTCGCTCACGAGCTCACCGCGAGCTTCTGTCGCGCAGATCCCCATATCGCCCGTCAGTTCGCGCGGGTGACGTTCCGGTCCGACTCGCGAGCCGACCTGTCCCAGGTGTCCACTCCCACGCTCGTGCTGCAGTGCAGCAATGACGTCATCGCGCCGATCGAGGTGGGGCACTTCGTCCAGAAGGCCATCCCGGGCAGCTCACTGCGCATGCTGGATGCCACCGGGCACTGCCCGAACCTCAGTGCCCCCGCGGAGACGATCGAGGCGATGACCGACTTCCTCCACGACCGGACTCCGGCCGGCCGGTGACCCGGAAGGAGACAGAGCAGCGGGCGTTCCGTGACGCTCCTCTCGACGACCCCGAGGAGCTCTACCAGCGGGCGCCGTGCGGCTACCTCTCCACGTTGCCGAGAGGAGAGATCGTCAAGGTCAACGACACGTTCCTGACCTGGACCGGCTTCCAGCGCGGCGACCTGGTCGGCCTGCGCAGCTTCGTCAGCCTGCTCAGCCCCGGCGGCCGCCTCTACCACGAGACCCACTACGCCCCGCTGCTGCAGATGCAGGGGCAGGTCCGCGAGGTCGCGCTGGAGGTGATCAGGGCCGACGGCGCCCGGCTTCCGGTGCTGGTCAACGCCGTGCTGGAGCGGGACGACTCCGGCACCGCTCGCCTCATCCGGATCGCCGTCTTCGACGCCACGGAGCGTCGCGCGTACGAGCGCGAACTGCTGCGGGCCAAGCAGAGCGCGGAGGTCTCGGAGCAGCGCGCCAGCGAGCTCGCGAAGACCCTGCAGCAGACGCTGCTGCCGCCGAGCACACCGAGAATCCCCGGGCTTGAGTTCGCCGCCGCGTTCCACCCTGCTGGACGGGGTACGGAGGTGGGCGGGGACTTCTACGACGCCTTCCAGGTAGGACTGGACGACTGGGTCGTGGTTCTGGGTGACGTCTGTGGGAAAGGCGTCGAGGCTGCAGTGGTGACCTCCTTGGTCCGGCACACGTTGCGCGCTGTGGTGGTCGGCCTCCATGCGCCGAGCCAGGTGCTCCAGGTGCTGAACGACGTGCTGCTCGACCACGAGACCGAGAGGTTCTGCACCGTCGTGGTGGTACGCCTGCAACGGCGGGAGCGTGGATGGGAAGCCACCCTGGGGTCCGGCGGGCACCCCGCCCCGTTGCTGATCCGGCCCGGACAACCCCTGACGGTGCACACTGGGGAGGGTCCCTTGGTCGGCGTTCTGAAGCAGGCGGAGTTCCGCGACCACCAGCTTCTGCTCGATTCTGGCGACACGCTCGTGCTTTTCACCGACGGCGTGACCGAGGCTCGACGGGACGGGTACTTCTACGGCGAGCAACGCCTGCACACGTGCGTGCAGCGACACGACGCGTCCACAGCGACGGTCGTCGAGGCGGTGCTCGAGGACGTGCTCGCATTTCAGCGGGGCAACCCCCGCGACGACGTGGCGGTGGTGGCGATCAAGGTGCCCGCCGAGCGATAGAGCGGCGGCAAGGCAGATCGATGTGGCCGGTGGACCCGACGTACTGTGTGACCCGCATGATGCACACGCCGATCCACTGAACAAAGAAAGTCCGAGGCCATGCTGTCCGACATCGAGATCGCCAACGCCGCGACCCTCCTGCCGATCACCCAAGTTGCCAGCGACACCCTCGGGATCGACCCGGAGCACCTGGTGCCATATGGGCACTCCAAGGCGAAGGTCGACCTGCGCCACCTCGCGACGCTGGCGGACCGTCCCCTGGGCCGGCTGATCCTGATGACCGCAGTCTCTCCCACCCCCGCTGGTGAAGGGAAGACCACCACCACGGTCGGTCTCACGGACGCCCTGCACGGGCTCGGGCGGCGTGCGATCGCCTGCCTGCGCGAGCCGTCGATGGGGCCGGTGTTCGGGATGAAGGGCGGCGCCGCAGGTGGGGGCTACGCGCAAGTGGTGCCGATGACCGACATCAACCTTCACTTCACCGGCGACTTCGCCGCGCTCGCCGCGGCACACAACCTGCTGTCCGCCCTTCTCGACAACCACGTCCACCACGGCAACGAGCTCGACATCGACGTCCGCAGCGTGACCTGGAAGCGAGTGCTCGACCTCAACGACCGGGCACTGCGCGAGGTCGTCACCGGGCTCGGTGGTGTCGCCAACGGGTTCCCGCGCGAGGACGGCTTCGACATCGTCGTGGCTTCGGAGCTGATGGCGATCTTCTGCCTCACCGAGTCCTGGGCCGACCTCAAGCGCAGGATCGGCGACATCGTCGTCGGGTACACGCGAGCGAAGAGACCGGTGACCGCGCGCGACCTCAAGGCAGATGGTGCGATGACGGTGCTCCTGCGTGACGCGCTGGCACCGAACCTCGTACAGACCCTCGAGCACGCACCTGCCTTCGTGCACGGCGGCCCATTCGCCAACATCGCGCACGGTTGCTCGTCGGTCATCGCGACCCGGGCCGGCCTCCGGCTGGCCGACTACGTGGTGACCGAGGCCGGCTTCGGCGCTGATCTGGGTGCGGAGAAGTTCGTGGACATCAAGTGCCGCAAGTCCGGGCTGCGACCCGACGTGGCGGTGGTGGTGGCCACGGTGCGTGCCCTGAAGTACCACGGCGGCGTGGCGGTGGCCGACGTGGCCCGGGAGAACCCGGCGGCGCTCGAGGCCGGCATGGCAAACCTGTCGCGTCATCTGCGCAACGTCCGCGAGGTCTACGGCATCCCCTGCGTCGTCGCGGTCAACCGCTTCCCCACCGACACCGACGACGAGGTCGCGGCGGTCGTGGACCTGGTCGCGCGCGAGGGGGTCCGAGCCTTCCCCGCGACCCACTTCGCCGATGGCGGTGTCGGAGCGGAGGCACTCGCCAAGGGCGTGCTCGAGGCGCTGGACGAGCCGTCGCCGTACTCCTTCTCCTACACCTACGAGAACGACCTGTCGTTGACCGCCAAGGTCGAGACGGTCGCGAGCCGGCTGTACGGCGCCGCCGAGGTCACGTGGGACGGGAAGGCGAGGCGGCGGCTGCTGCGGATCGAGGCGGACGGGTACGGCGACCTGCCGGTCTGCATCGCCAAGACGCAGTACTCCTTCTCCACCGACGCCGCGTTGCGCGGCGCACCGTCGGGCCACGAGCTGCACGTGCGCGAGGTGCGACTCTCGGCAGGGGCAGGATTCGTCGTCGTGGTGTGCGGCGACGTGATGACGATGCCAGGTCTCCCGAGGCAACTCGCGTCGGCGCACATCGACCTGACCGACGACGGCAGGATCTTGGGCCTGTCCTGAACGAGGGCACCGGACCTCACTTCGGCGAGGACATGGTGGTGGTCAGGGCATGGTGGTCGAACCGCAATCCCCGGTCGTAGAGCGACGGTCGTAGGCGACTCGCGCGAGCCTCGGCTCACCACCGGTCGGCACGCGCTCGGGCGCCGTCACCGTCGAGCCCTTTCCTCGATCTGGGCAGCGGTCGGGATCGAGGGCACGGCGCCGGCGGCTTCTACGCACAGTGCGCCGGCCAGTACGGCGCGGGCGGCTGCCTCGTCCAGCGAACTCCCACTCGCCAGGGTCGCTGCAAGCACACCGGTGAACGTGTCGCCCGCGCCGGTGGTGTCCACGACGTCAGCCGGCTCGCCCGGAACACCGCGCGTGCCGGTGGTGTCCACGACGAGCGCACCGTCGGCGCCGAGCGTGACGACCACTGCCCCGACGAGCGCGAGCAGCTCTGCCGCGGCGGCCACCGGGTCGGTCCGTCCGGAGAGCTGGCGGGCCTCGTGCTGGTTGACGACCAGCACGTCGACGAATGCAAGAACGTCTGTGGGTAGCGTCTGGGCGGGTGCCGCGTTGAGGACGACTCGCACCTCGGTCTCGTGAGCGAGCCGGGCCGCCTCACCGACCGCGTTGAGCGGGGTCTCCAGCTGGGCCACGAAGACCTTGCCCGCGGCGACGGCCTCGCGCTCCTTGCCGTCGAGCACCGTCACCGTCGTGTTCGCCGCGCCGTCGACGACGATCGCGTTCTCCCCGTCTGGCTGGACCATGATCCATGCGTTGCCGCTCGGGCCGGCAACACGCCGCAGCAGGCGGGTGTCTATCCCCGCCCCGTCGGCAACATCCAGCAACGTCTGCGCCGCCTCATCCTCGCCCACGGCCCCGAGCATCAAGGTGTGCGCTCCCGCGCGTGCCGCGGCGACGGCCTGGTTGAGCCCCTTGCCGCCGGGTCGCGGGACACGTGCGGTCGAGAGCACGGTCTCGCCCGGCGACGGAATTCTCGGCACCGCCGAGACCAGGTCCAGGTTGGCGCTGCCGAGCACCGTGACGTCGTGGCCCCGGGTCATGGATGCACCAGCACGGCCGTGCGACGCGTCAGGACGGAGCCCACCGTGGCTCCGACGGAGTCTGTGTCCCAGCCGCCGGTGACGGCGGTGCAGACTGCCTCCGTGAAGGCATCGTCGCTACGGGCCAGTGCCAAAGCCGCCGCGTTGTTGAGCACGTGGACCCAGTGCAGGTCACCGTAGCGCACGTAGAACTACTCCAGGCATGCCTCCGGGTCGCGCTCCGAACGGCCGAGGTCCACTCCGAACCGGACCGCCTCGGCGTACCGGATCGCGGAGGGACCACCGCGAGTCCCACTTCGAGGACATCGTCGACGTCGTCGCTGACCACGTCTTGGGCGCACCTGGAGCCGACGAACATCCCACCGTAGATGCCGTTGCGCACGTGGCTGAGCCGGAAGTCCGCCAGGCGGGCCGGGCAGCGTCGGCCGGCTGACCCGGAAAAACCCAACCGTAGCCGTCGGTCCTGATCTGGGCTCCGATCCACTCGCGGAACGGGTTGTACTTCAGCGCTGTGCGCGACGCGCAGTCGCCCAGGAGGAGGTTGCGGCAGACAGGCTGCCTTGCGGTGAAGACACGCCTGCCGGGCAAACCGGCCAGCCAGGCGCCGGGGACGGCCTCGGTGGCCAAGACACGGCCGTGATTCTCGAGCACGTCGAGTGCGAGCATGGCGACGTTCAGGTTGTCGTCCTCCGGCAGGCCGTCGAGGTTCTCCGGCGAAGCTGTGCCCGGCGCCCCCCAGGAGCTCATCCGGTCTCCGTTGTAATCGTTTGCCGTAACCGGTTATAAGGTAGCCATCGTGCGACGGGACAGTCAACAGCCCCATTCTCATTCAGGCCTGAGAAGGGCTTCGTATCCCCCCTCGCCCAGGGGCGCTACCCGACCCGGCGGCGCGCATCACATGTTCGAATCACATGTTTGGCATGGTCGCATCCGCAGAGGCGCTTGACGGCACAGGCGGCTACGGTCGAGTCTGCCAGCCATGCCTTCGTCGCCGTTCTCCCTCGCCGGTCGGGTTGCCCTCGTCACCGGAGCCGGGTCACCTGAGGGCATCGGTTTCGCCACCGCCCGTCTGCTGGGAGCGCTCGGGGCCTCGGTGGCAGTTGCCGCGACCAGCGGCCGCGCGCACGAACGTGCCGCAGAGCTCCGGACGCACGGCGTGGAGGCGGTCGGTGTCGTCGGTGACCTCACAGACCCGGCGTGCGTCCGCGGGCTCATCAGAGAGGTCGTCTCTTCGCTGGGCACACCGACCGTGCTGGTCAACAACGCCGGGATGTCGAGCGTCTCATCCCCCGCGACGTCGACGGACTCCGGTTCGCTGGGCGAGACGAGCTTCGAGCAGTGGCAGGGCTCATTGGCTCGCAACCTCGACACGGCCTTCCTCGTCACCCGCGCCGTGCTGGCGGGCATGACCGCCGCAGGATGGGGCCGGGTCGTGATGGTCACCTCGGTGACCGGACCGGTGATGGCTATGCGGGGACAAGCGGCCTACGCGGCGGCCAAGGCGGGAATGGTCGGTCTCGCCCGCTCGGTGGCGGTGGATTCCGCGAGCCAGGGGATCACGGTCAACTCGGTCGCGCCCGGGTGGGTCGCGACGTCCAGCCAGAGCGAGGACGAGCAGCGGCAGGGTCGCCGTACACCCATGGAGCGCAGCGCCGTACCCGACGAGGTGGCAGCAGCAGTCGCGTTCTTCTGCTCACCCGGCGCGTCGTACGTCACCGGTCAGTGCCTGGTCGTCGACGGCGGGAACTCCATAGCCGAGGAACGGGCCTGAGCCTGTGCAGCCCGCCTTCGTGCTGCACGAGCACCGCAAGCCACAGCACCACTTCGACCTGCGCCTGGAGGAGGACGGAGTGCTTCGGTCATGGGCGCTGCCCAAGGGAGTTCCGACCGATGCTCGACAAGACCGGCTGGCGATCGCCGTACCCGACCATGCCCTTGACCATCTCCGCTACGAGGACGCCGACAAGTCCATTGCCGACAGCGGGTGGTGGGAGAACGAGGACCGCTCAGACCGTCGCCTCCTGTTCACCCTTCACGGGCGATCGGAGTCGGTTCGCTATGCGCTGATCCGGACGAACCGGGACTGGCTCCTCCACCGCACGAAGGACCAACCCGGCTGACGTGCCCGCTGCCGCAGGCAAGCCGTTACCCTCTCCAGGGAGCAGACGAGTACGACATGCCTTCCTCCGAAAGGGGTAGCAGTGAGCACTGGCGGCGATGAGTACGTTCTTCGCTCGGGCGACTACACCGCGATCATCACCCAGGTCGGGGCGGGCATCCGGAGGCTGCGTCACGGCAAGCGGGACCTGATCCTCGACTACCCAGCCGAGCAGGTTCGTCCGCGCTTCCGGGGTGCTCTGGTAGCTCCATGGCCCAACCGGATCGCCGACGGCCGCTACTCCTTCGGCGGGGAGGAGCTCCAGCTCTCGCTCAACGAGCCGGAGCGCAACACCGCGCTGCACGGGCTGATCTCGTGGGTGCGGTTCGACGTCGTGGAGCAGAACGAGTCGGCGGTGACCCTGCGGCATCGCCTCGTCCCGCAGCAGGGCTACCCGTTCCAGGTCGAGCTGTCCGCGCGCTACTCGCTTCGCGCGTCCGGGCTCACCTGCGCGGTGACAGCCCACAACGTCGGCGGACAGCCGGCGCCGTACGGCACGGCCCCGCACCCCTACCTGCGAGCCGACGGCGGCGGAGTCGACGACTGGGCGCTGCGGCTTCCCGCCGAGGAGGTGCTCCAGGTGACGCCGGACCGGCTGCTGCCCACCGGCCGAGCTCCGGTCGCGGACGTCGGCATGGACTTTCGCAGCCGTCGTCGTCTCGAGGGTGCCCAGATCGACCATGCCTTCACGCGCCTCACTCCCGACCCGGACGGGCTGGTGCGGGCGCGGCTGACACACGACGAACGGATCGGTGTGGAGTGCGAGTGGGACCCCGGCGTCCTGCCTTGGGTGCAGGTCCACACCGCCGACCTGCCTGACCCGGCGCAGTCGCGCAGGGGGCTGGCGCTGGAACCGATGACCTGCCCACCGGATGCCTTCAACTCCGGCGAGGACGTCGTGATCCTGGAGCCGGGTGGGGAGCACACCGCCTGGTGGACGCTGCGCGTCTGTGCCCCGTGAGCAAATGTGCAGGCGATCAGCTCACGCGAGGTGCCGCTCGGCGGTCCGCGCGCGATGAGCGTGCGACGTACCCTCCCGCAACGTCAGCGCTCACTTGTCGGCGCCTGGTGCTTCGCCGACCACTACGGTCCGGACGACGCCGCACGACGTGGAGGCATGGACGTGCCACCCCACCCACACACGGGACTCCAGACGGTGAGCTGGCTGTTCGCAGGTGAGGTCGAGCACCGGGACGCCTCAGGTGTGCACGCGATGGTGCGACCCGGCGAGCTCAACCTGATGACCGCTGGCCACGGCGTCGCGCACTCCGAGGTGTCCACACCGGCGACGACGACCCTGCACGGAGTCCAGCTCTGGGTCGCGCTTCCCGACCGCGCGCGCGACACCCCGCGCGACTTCTCCCACCATGTGCCCGACAAGGTGCCGCTAACGGGAGGCACGGCTCGGGTGTTCCTCGGGTCGCTCGCAGGCGACACCTCACCTGTTCCCACCTTCACCCCGCTGCTCGGCGCCGAGATCTCGCTGGCACCCCGGGCCTCCTTGAGGCTGGAGGTCGACCCTGCCTTCGAGCACGGGGTGCTGGTCGACGTCGGCCCGGTGTCCCTGTCCGATACCTCGCTGACCCGTGGCGAGCTCGGCTACGTCGGCCTCGGCGACCGGAGCGCCTGGGGGTGACGCCGGCCACCTGCGAGCCCCGACCTGTCGCCTTCCTACGATGAGCGGCATGAAGGCGGTCCGCTACGAGCAGTATGGCCAGACCCCGGCCGTCGTGTCGGTCGAGGAGCCGACCTGTCCTGAGGACGGCGTGCTGATCCGGGTCGCAGCAACCGGCGTGTGCCGGTCGGACTGGCACGCCTGGCAGGGCCACGACCCGGTGCGGTTGCCGCACGTGCCTGGCCACGAGTTCGCTGGCGTGATCGCCGAGGTGGCAACATCCGTGCGGACACGGCAGGTCGGTGAACGGGTCACGGTGCCGTTCGTGTGCGGCTGTGGACACTGCGGGTACTGCTCCGGCGGGAATGCCCAGGTGTGTCCTGAGCAGACCCAGCCGGGTTTCACCGGTCCGGGGTCGTTCGCGGAGATGGTAGCCGTGCACGCCGCCGACCTGAACGTCGTACCTCTTCCCGACTCCGTCGACTTCGTGACGGCGGCCTCGCTCGGATGCCGCTTCGCGACGGCCTACCGGGCGCTCACCGCTCACGGCAGGGTGCGCCACGGCGACTGGGTGGCGGTGCACGGATGCGGCGGGGTGGGCTTGTCCGCGGTGATGATCGCGACCACTTTGGGAGCCCGGGTGATTGCGGCCGACGTGTCCGCGGTGGCGCTCGCTTTCGCAGGTGAGCTGGGCGCCGAGGTCCTCGTCGTCGCCGGTGAGGACGCCGTGTCAAGGATCGTCGAGGTGACCGGTGGCGGCGCCAACGTCTCGCTCGACGCCGTCGGCTCCACCGTCACCGCGCTGGCCTCCGTCGGCTGCTTGCGACCGCGTGGCCGGCACGTCCAGGTCGGGCTGCTGCTCGATGCCGACTCCACTCCCCCGTTGCCGATGGACAGGGTCGTCGCCAAGGAGCTGGAGATCTACGGCTCGCACGGCATGGCCGCTGGCGACTACCCGCCGCTTCTCGAGCTGATCTCCTCCGGCGCGCTCCGTCCGGACCGGCTAGTCGGCGAGGTGATCGGCCTCGAGCAGGCGGGCGCCGCGCTTGCGGCGATGAGCCGACCGGCCGTGTCAGCCGGCATGACCGTCGCACGGATCGACTCAGGGGCCTGACCGTCGGCCATGCTCAGGATAGTGTTCCAGGTAGTCCGGCAGTCCGGCTGGTCGAGCGGAAAACGGCGCGGCTGCTCACCACAAGTGGGCGTCGTAGTCGGCACCGTTGCACCTTCACTCACCACGCGCTGGCTCAGGAGACGCCGGTGATCACGGCACGGTTGACTCGCTGAGCCGCAGGAACTCGAGGTGCCGCTCGTACTGGTCGAGCACGTCGTCGATGAGCTGGCTGTGCGTGTACCCCATCACGTCGTACCCCTGACCCCCCTCGGGCAGATGGACCTCGAGCCGCGCATAGACGTCATCTCCCCGCGGAGTCCGACCACCGTAGGCCGGGATGGGGAGCTCGCGGGGACAGATCCGGTACCGGAAGGGATGCCGAGCCGAAGGATCGGTGGCGAGCTGCACACAGCCCACCGCGCCTTCTTCGGTGAACCGTTCCGCGTGCGCCTCCACGCCCTGGCTTCGGAGCTCGGCGGCTACCTCCTCCAGAGCGGGCAGCGCCACCTCCCCCAGGAACTCGGTCGCCCGCGCCGGCTCCGGATACGCAAGAGCGCGGCTCAGCCGGTGCCGCCAGCTCCGCGCGAGGCTGCGGTCCCCAAGGCTGCTTCGCCCGGACAGCACTCCCGGCAGGCTGTGAAGGTGACTCTCCTCGCGGTAGGCCTCGACCCGAAGAGCCTTGTAGAGACCGACCATCACCAGGATCATCACGAATCCGAACGGTAGGCCCATGATGATCGTTGCGTTCTGCAGTGCCGGGACACCGCCAACGACCAGCATCGCGATGGTGAGCAGGCCCGTCGCGACGGCCCAGAAGATTCGCGCGCTCGCCGAGGAGTCGTCCTGAGGGCTTCTCAGGCGCGAGGTCAGGTTGCCCATCACCAGCGCGGCAGAGTCCGCGGAGGTCACGTAGAAGAGAAGGCCGACGAACGTGGCGATCCCAGCGATGAAGGTGAACCACGGATACTCCATGAGCATCGTGTAGAAGCCGCGTTCCGGGGTGTTCACGGCGAGGTCGCCGAACTTGGCGTTGCCGCTGCGCACGATGTCGATGGCGCTGTTACCGAAGATCGAGACCCACATCAAGATGTAGGTGAACGGAATGATCATCGTGCCGGCCACGAACTGGCGGATCGTCCGACCGCGGGAGATCCGCGCAAGGAAGAGCCCCACGAACGACGCCCAGGCGATCCACCATGCCCAGAAGAACAACGTCCAGCCGTTGAGCCAGTCGACCGGCCGGTCGAAGGCGAAGGTCTGCAAGGTGAGGCCCGCGAACCCACTGGCGTAGTCGCCGATGTTGAGCACGAGCCCGTTGAGCAGGAACACCGTCTTACCGGTGACGAGGATGAAGGCGGCCAGCCCGATCGCGAGCAGCACGTTGAGCTGCGAGAGCCGCTTGATGCCCTTGTCGACGCCGCTGACGGCCGAAAGTGTGGCGATGACGACCGCGAGCACGACCAACCCCACCTGCGCCGCGATCCCCTCCGGTATGCCGAAGAGCAGGTACAGTCCGAAATTCAGCTGGACGACGCCGATCCCCAACGACGTGGCAACCCCGAAGATGGTGCCGAGTACGGCGGCCAGGTCGACGCCGTGACCGATCGGTCCGTAGATCCGCTTGCCGATGATCGGGTACAGCGACGAGCGGATGGCCAGCGGGAGGTTCATCCGGTAGGCGAAGTAGGCCAGGGCCATCCCCATCAACGCATACATCCCCCAGCCGTTGATGCCGTAGTGGAACAGCGTCCATACCGTCGCCTCGCGCGCAGCACCCACGGTCTCTCCCTGGCCTACCGGAGGGGCGAGGTACTGGGTGACCGGCTCGGCGACGGCGAAGAACATCAGGTCTGTTCCGATGCCGGCGGCGAACAACATCGACGCCCACGCGAACGTGCTGAACTCGGGCTGTGAGTGCTCCGGTCCGAGCTTCGTCTTTCCATAGCGGGAGATTCCGAGATAGATCACGAACACCAGCACGGCCGTGGACAGCAGGATGTAGAACCAGCCGAACCACTCCGAGGTCCATCCGACCAGTGTCCCGATCGCCTCGGATGCCTGCGCCGGGGCGAACATCGCCCACACCGCGATGGCGAGCACACCGGCCGCCGACCCATAGAAGACCACGGGGTTGATCCGGGAGGGTGGCTCGGACTTGCAAGACTCCTCGGGAGGATCGATCGTCGCCGTCATGACGCTGCTCCTGTCTGCAGGGTGTTGCGCGGGTCACCGGGTGGGTAGAGCGCCATGTCGTCGCGGTAACGGTAGAAGGGGACGTCGAGCGGCGCGAGCAAACTGTTGCCGATGATCAGGTCGGCGGCCTTTTCGGCGACCATCATGACCGGCGCATAGATGTTGCCGTTGGGAACGTAGGGCATCACGGAGGCGTCGACCACCCGCAGTCCTTCGACGCCGTGCACCCGCATGGTGGCCGGGTCGACCACGCTCATCTCATCGGTACCCATCCGCGCGGTGCAGGACGGGTGCAGGGCCGTCTCCGCGTCCTTGGCCACCCAGTCGAGGATCTCGTCGTCTGTCTCGACCGATGGTCCAGGCGAGATCTCACCAGCGCTGAAGGCTGCGAACCCGGGCTGCTCGAGGATGGTGCGGGCAGCCCGGACCATCTCGATCCACTCATGTCGGTCGTTCTCGGTGGACAGGTAGTTGAAGCGCAGTGCTGGGTGCTCGAAGGGATCGGCCGACTTGATCCTCACGGTCCCGCGCACGTCGGAGTACATCGGCCCGATGTGCACCTGGTACCCATGTTCGGCGGCCGGCCGCGAGCCGTCGTACCGGATGGCGATCGGGAGGAAGTGGAACATGAGGTTCGGGTAGTCGACCCGGTCGTTGCTGCGGGCGAACCCGCCCGCCTCGAAGTGGTTGCTCGCGCCGACGCCACGGCGCAGGAACATCCACTCGGCGCCGATCCGTGGCTTGTGACGGTGCTTGAGCCAGGGGCCGATGGAGACCGGTTGCTTGCTCGCGTGCTGGATGTAGACCTCCAGATGGTCCTGGAGGTTCTCTCCCACACCCGGGAGGTCGACGACGGGAGTGATGGCGAGCTTCTCCAGGCCCTGCGCGGCGCCGATGCCGGAGAGCTGGAGCAGCTGGGGGGAGTTGATCGCGCCGCCGCACAGAATCACCTCTCCGGCCTGTGCGCTTCGCTTCAGCTTCCAGCCCCGCATGTAGTCGACGCCGACGACCTTCTTGCCCTGCATCTGCAGGGCCGTCACATGTGCCAGTGTCTCGACGTCGAGGTTGGGGCGCTTCATCACAGGGTGTAGGTAGGCCCGTGAGGCGCTCAGCCGGCGACCGCGGTGCACGTTGCGGTCGAATTTCGCGAAGCCCTCCTGCCGGTAGCCGTTGACGTCGTCGGTGAGTGGGTGCCCAGCCTGCTGCACGGCCTCGAAGAACGCCCCGAACAGGGGGCTGTTGGCAGGTCCGCGCTCCAGGACCAGTGGTCCCGAGCCACCGCGCCAGGCATCTGCGCCGGCAGGACAGGTCTCCATACGCTTGAAGTACGGGAGGCAGTGGGCGTAGTCCCAGTCCTGCATACCGGGGTCCTCTGCCCAGCGCTCGTAGTCCAAGGGGTTGCCGCGCTGGAAGATCATCCCGTTGATGCTGCTGGAGCCGCCGAGCACTTTGCCGCGTGCGTGGAAGATCCGGCGCCCGCCCAGGTCAGGTTCGGGTTCGGACTCGTACTTCCAGTCGTAGAGCCGGTTGCCGATCGGGTAGGGCAGCGCCGCCGGCATGTGGATGAACGGGTCGATCTTGAAGTCGCTTCGACCTGCCTCGAGGACCAGGACGCTGGTGCCGGGGTCTGCACTGAGCCGGTTGCCCAGCGCCGATCCGGCCGAGCCTCCTCCCACGATGACGAAGTCGTACCGCTTGCTCATTGCGCGTCTCCCTTCGTCGGCGCACCGAACCAGCGCTGCGGTTCCGGCTTGATGTTGTGCCAGATGTGCTTGGTCTCGCGGTACTCCTCCAGGCCCGCCAAACCGAGCTCGCGTCCGATCCCGGACTGCTTGTAGCCGCCCCACTCGGACTGGGGGACGTAGGGGTGGTAGTCGTTGATCCAGATCGTGCCGTGGCGCAGGCGGGCCGCCACCCGCTCGGCGCGTCCGGCGTTCTGGGTCCACACTGCGCCAGCAAGACCGTAGATGGTGTCGTTGGCCAGCTCGACCGCGTTGTTCTCGCGCTCCTCGTCGTTCCGGCCGCCGAAGGTCTCCACGGTCAGGACCGGCCCGAACGACTCCTCCTGTACGACGGTCATCTTGGTGTTGCAGTCATCGAGGATCGTCGGCAGGTAGAAGGCGCCCTTGTCCAGCTCCGCATCGTCGGGACGTGCTCCCCCGGCTCTGAGGGTCGCTCCCTCGGCGAGACCGGTGGTGACGTACTTCTCAACTTTGTCACGGTGCTGCGCGCTGATCAGCGGACCGGTCTCGGCGTCGGGGTCGAAGGGCCCACCGAGCCGGATCTTTTTCGTACGCCGTACCAGCTCGTCGACGAACTCGGCGTGGATCGACTCCTCGATGACCAGCCGGGCACCTGCCGAGCAGACCTGGCCGGAGTCGAGGAAGATCGCGGTCAGCGCGAAGTCGAGTGCGGTCTCCAGGTCCGCGTCGGCGAACACCACGTTGGGGTTCTTGCCACCGAGTTCCAGCGCGATCTTCTTCACCGTCGGCGCCGCGGCCGCCATGATCCGCCGACCGGTCTCGACGCCACCGGTGAAGGAGACGAGGTCCACCTCGGGAGCGTCGGTCAGGTGCGCACCGACATCGGCGCCGGTGCCGAGGACCAGGTTTGCGACACCGGGAGGTAGGCCTGCCTCGGTCAGCGCGTTCATCAGCCAGACCGACGTGGACGGGGTGAGCTCGCTGGGCTTGAGCACGAAGGTGTTGCCCGCCGCGAGTGCAGGCGCGACCTTCCAGGACGTCTGCAGTAGCGGATAGTTCCACGGTGTGATCAGCGAGCAGACACCGACCGGCTCGTGAACGACACGACTGACCACGTGCGGCAGTCCGGCGTCGACGACGCGACCCGCCTCGGCGTTCGCGAGGGATCCGAAGTGCCGGAAGACCGAGACGATGTCGTCCACGTCCATCTGGGACTCCACGAAGCGCTTGCCGGTGTCGAGCGACTCGAGCCGTGCGACGAGGTCCTTCTGCTGCTCGAGCTGGTCGGCGACGTTGTCCAGGACCTTCGCGCGTTCGGATGCCGGTGTGCCTGGCCAGGGACCGTCGTCGAAGGCCCGTCGCGCGGCGAGGACTGCATCCTTGGCGTCCTCGGGTCCGGCCTCGGAGACCGTTGCCACGAGGCTTCCGTCGGCGGGGCAACGGATCTCGCGGGTCCGCCCGTCCGAGGCGTCTCGCCAGGAAGCGTCGATATAGAGCTCCGGCATTCAGCCTCCTCATCCTCGTCGTCTGCCCGCGATCGAACCCCTCAGCTTTCCCGCGTCGACTGCAGACGAACCTACCGCGAGGTGGCCTCCTCAGACCATGTGCGACGGCGCTCTGGCCCGGTCGGCGGCCCGTGGCGTCATGTCAGCAAGCGTTCACCCGTCCCGGAGGTTCCGCAGCACCGCTGCTCCGCCGACCCCTTCCACGAAGGCCGGGTCGCCGACCACGACGAGCTGATCGCGAGCACGCGAAAGGCCGACGCACTTCATGAGAGGCGCCACGGGACACGACGGGACCCGCCCGCCGTGGTGAGCTGTCAGGTTCCGCGAACCGTGTGCCAGCGAGCCACCTCGGCGCGGCGGCCGAGCAGCGCGCGTGGTGTGTTCACCACGGTGACGACCGACATCAGGATCCAGTACACGAGTGGGTAGAACACCACGTATCCCAGCGACGCGTAGATCGACCGCTCGTAGTGCGAGTCGAGCAGCGCGCCGACGCTGAGCTGCACGATCGCGACCGTGGCGATCACCATCCCCCAGAGCGCGGGGAACGGTGATACGGCCTCCAGCGGCGCTCCGAGAACCAACGCGGCGACCCAGATCAACGTCAGCACGGTGAACATGTAGGCCCACAGCACCGAGCACACGGCCTCGATCAGGGTTGGCCACAGGCGGCGAGCACGATAGCTACCGATGACGCTTGGACCATGGACGCGCAGCACCTGGGCGAGTCCTCGAGCCCATCGCGACCGTTGCCGCCAAAGGCCCCTCAGAGTGGTGGGGACGCGCATCCAGACCAGGGCGCGGGGCTCGTACCGGACGTCGTAGAAGCGCCGCTGGAGCTTCCAAGTGAGATCGATGTCCTCGGTGTCCATGTCGTGAGAGAATCCCCCCACGTCGAAGACGGCGGACACGCGGACGGCTGTCACCACACCCGAGACGGTCACGATCCGTCCCCAGACCCGCTGCGCACGACGAAGCAGGCTGACGATCGCGGTGAACTCGACAGTCTGCAGGCGCGTCAGAAAGTTATGACGCTCCACGACGCGAGGGTTGCCGGTGACCGCCGCCACCCTCGGCGAGCTCGTGAAGTGGCCGATCATCACTCGTAGCACCTGCGGGTCGGGGCGAGCGTCTGCGTCGATGATGACCGCGATCTCGCCGTGGGCGACGAGAAGGCCGTCGTTCAGGGCGAGCGCCTTGCCCTCGTTGACCTCCTTGGCGAGTAGCCGGATGCGCCCCGCAGCGACCGACGGCTCCAACAGCTCACGGGTCGCGTCACTCGAGCCGTCATCGACGACCAACACCTCGAAGTCGGGATAGTCGATCTCGAGGCAGGTCTCGACCGTCTCGAGGATGTTCGTCTGCTCGTTGTACGCCGGGACGAGCACGGTCACCGTGGGCAGGTCTGCGGGCTCCGCCGGAAGGGCGACCTCGGAACCACGCCGCTCCCGGCGTACGTAGAAGAGCAGCGCCGTGACGACCCACACCACCGCGGCCAAAAGCGGGTAGCCGGCGACGAAGAGAAGAGCCGCTCGGTAGAGGCTCCAGTGCTCCATGCTGACGAGCACGTCGACCAGCACCTCACGCATGGACGTGCTGCCGGACAGTGAACCGCTTGGAGGCCTCGTCGGCAGTGACGAAGATGAGCGCGGCGTGCGACACGTCGGCTTCCACGACCAGGTCACGGCCGAGAAGGTCGCGCTGCGGAAGGTTCAATGGCGGCGCCCCGGAGCGGCGACCCCCGCGTCGACGGGCAAGTGCCACGTTGTGCACAATCCAGGCCCACGTCACCACTACGGTCACTACCACGAGGACGATCAGCAAGGACGCGCTCGAGCGCACATCATCCATCGCCTCGGGGCGCTGCAACACGCGCGACCACAACCAGCCGAACAGGAACCACCCACCGAGGATCAGTACGATGTGTGCCAGCCGGACGCGTCCGGAGTGGTAGGAAACCACGGGGACGCAACCGGCGGCGAGGCGGGGCGAGCCGGTGGGCTCGACGGCCACCCGAGGCATGCTCGTCTCGGCCACCCGAAGTAACGACGCCGCACTGCCGAAGGCAGCGGCCTCCTGGAAGGAGGCCTCGTCTTTGCGCATTGCCTGGTCCCATCCCTAACACCGGTATGTCTGATTCATCCTAAATGGTGGAGATAAGACCTTTGGCCTTACGGGAGAACTAGCGGAGTACGACGCCGCTGGGCACCGTGGGTCCGCACCGTGACGGCGCGCTCTCGCGTGGATTAACCCTGCGCTTCCAGCGCTACGTCGCTGCTGCGTAACGGGTGACGAGATCCGCGTAACCGTCCCACAACGTCTGGCGCACGCATCAGAGCGGAGCTGCGTCGCTATTGGCGTCGAGAGAATCGGACGCCGCCGCCCGGGAGGCGACACATGTTCCACGAGTCCGGGTGGTCGGCCATGTGGTGGTGCGGTGGGCACAGGGGGAGACCGTTCTTCAGGTCGGTGCGGCCGCCTTTGGCCCACGAATGGGGATGGTGGGCCTCGGTCCACGCGGGCGGGCGGTCACAGTTCACCGCAGCGCATCCGCCGTACTGGACACCGAGCGCGATCCTTTGGTGCTTGCTGAACAACCTCTCCTCGCGCCCCATGTCCAGGGGGATGGAGTCACCGTTCAGAACCATCGCGATGATGCCGGCCTTGCAGGCCAGCCTCCGGGCTGCGCCGGCGCTGATCCGCGCCCCCGTGTCCAGCGATGCCGCGCCGATGCCGGACATGAGCGCCTCAAGCCCGATCGTGACCAAGAGCGTGAATGTGCTGCCACCTTGGGTCGGCATCCGGTCGATTGCGATGTGGTTCTCGAGCAGCTCCATGAATCCGTGGCCCAGTAGCGTGCCATAGTCGAGCTTCTTGCCGGTCTTGCGATCGAAGCGGTCCTCGCCGAGGCGGCGCGGGGAGGTGAGCGACTCCAGTGCCTTCTGCAAAAGCTCTGCGTGCAAGACCGGGAGGCGGAACCGTCCATCGACGGTGCCGTCGCCGTTGTCCCGGGTCCACACCGAAGCGAGTCGGCGAGCCCGCTCCTCCTCCCGAGCCAAGCGCTCCCCTTCAGCCTTGTCGGCAGCCTCGGGACACACCACCTCGAAGAGCCGCTTCCCGAGTCGGCGCAACGCCACGGCGTCGAACTCACGGGCTAGGTCGAGAAGGTGCTCGGCTCGGCGGCTGGTGCCGGGCGGCAGATCGTCGTACTCCTCGCTCAGCAGGTTGACCGCCTCGACGATCAGCCGCGACTGGTCGACATCGACTTTGCCGTCCCGCAGTGCGTCGCGGGTCGCGGGAAACGGTCACGTCGAGTTCCTCCGCCAGTCGGAGCCCTGCCGAGCAGCGGGCTCGGGTCTGGTGAGTAGCGTTCGACAACCAGGCAGCGGTCGACGTGGCGCCGCTGGCCGCGCCGACCCCGTTGCGGTCTGCGCTGACCATGACGCGCATGTCGAGCTCGGCCAGACGAGCCTTCGCCCGATGCAGTCGCAGCAGCGTCTCGCGCTGCTCCTCCGAGGTCATCGACCACGCCGCCGTCTCCGAGACCCGGTCCAACGCATCCTCGAGCGCCGGGCGAACTGAAGAAGCTCATGCGGCGCAACCGGCCCCGAGCCCCCGGTGGGAGCGTCGTGCACTTCGAGGTGGTCATGGCATAAAGACTAGTCTCCGGCATCGACCAGTTTCGAACGCTGTTCGAAACCGTGGATAACTTGCTTCCCACAGGAGCATGTGGACAATATCTGGCCTCCCTTCCTGAGTCAGACGGGCTCGTTGAGCAGCTTCTCGAGTCCGGGCAGCTTCGCTCTGACTGCGCGGCGAAGATGCGCACCTCGTCGCGATCAGTCTCGTCCCATGCACCAGCAGGGACGTCAGGCACTCCAGCCAGTCGTACAGCATCTGGAGCGCCTCACCGTCCTCCACAGAGCGTGTGGCCGCCTTCGACGTCAAAGCGAGGGCGACAGAGGGGTGCACCACGCAGTGAAGCGGTGGGCAGCAGACCGCTCCGATGACCGCCCACAAGGTCAGCCTGACGCACGGGCGAACGCCAGCGAGGTGCGGTGATTGCCAGTCAAAGAACGCCAGCCCAAAGACAGCGGGTCGACTCAGCAGCCTGTGGATAACCCGCGGGAGGTGCACCGTGGCGCACGGATGCAGCTCACCGACGTTTCCGCAGCCCGCTGGCACGGACGATGGAGCGCCGAACAGCCATCGCCAACGCCTCAGGGGTGCCGACGATCCGTACGTGCTCCTTCGCCCGGGTGATCGCGGTGTACAAGAGCTCGCGAGTCAACAGCGGTGAATCCGCGCGCGGAAGTACCAGCGTCACCCGGTCGAACTGGCTGCCCTGACTTCGGTGCACCGACATCGCGTGCACCGTCTGGACGTCGGAGAGCCGACTGGTCGGCAGAAGCACGAGGTCGCCGTCGCGGACGAATGCTGCGCGCGGCGACCCGTTGACGTCGACGACCACACCGGTGTCGCCGTTGAACAGGCGCAGCTGGTAGTCGTTGGAGGTGACGAGCAACGGACGGCCGACGTACCAGAGCCCATCGCTCGCATACCCGTCGATGACTTCCCCGAGCCACTCCTCGGCGAGTCGGCTCCATTGGCGTACGCCGTACGGACCCTCACGGTGCGCGCAGAGCAGCCGATGCCGGTTCAACACGGCGAGTGCCTGGGCGGCATCGCCCCTGCGGGCCGCACCAACCAGGGCTTCGCCCGGATCGACCACATCGCTGCGCACGCCTTCGAGGCCACCGCTCGTCGCAGGGTCGCCCTCGACGTACTCGATACTCGCCGACTTCCTCGCCAGCACATCCAGCACGTGCGACGGCTCCCCGGAGCGGATTGCCCCCGCCAGAGCATTGATCTCGTCGGAGAACCGGAAAACATGTCGAAGCCGGACCACACCCGCCGTCAACGTGCGCGACTTCTCCTCCTCATCCAGGTCTGCGAGGTCGGTCGCCACCAGCTCCGCGAGCTCCGCATCCTCGGAGACAGACGGAGGCGCGGGGCGCTGAACCAGGTCGCCGAGCACTGCACCGGCCTCGATGGACGCGAGCTGGTCCGGGTCACCCACCAGGACCAGGCGTGTGTCGTGGCGCAGCGCATCGACCAGGCGCGACATCATCGTCAACGACACCATCGACGCCTCGTCGACGATGACCACGTCGTAGGGCAGCCGGTTGTCCCGGTCGTGCCAGAACCGAGTGCGTGCGCCGGGCTTGAAGCCGAGCAGCCGATGCAAGGTGAAGGCCTTCAGGTCCCCGAGCCGGTCCCGGTCGACATCGCCCAGGAAACGGGCCGCCTCCGTCACGGCCTCGCTCAGCCGAGCCGCGGCCTTTCCGGTCGGAGCCGCGAGGGCGATCCGAAGCTGCAGTCCCGGCTGGTCCTGCAGCAGGGCCATCAGCTTCGCCACCGTCGTGGTCTTCCCGGTCCCGGGGCCGCCGGCGAGAATGCTGACCCACCGGAGGGCGGTGATCATGGCAGCGAGCCGTTGCCTGTCCGGTTGGTTGGACGCAAACAGTCGGTACGCTGCCGCCTGCAGGCGTTCGGTGTCCAGCACGGGCGCGGTGCGGGACTCCGCATGGTCGACCGCGATCGCGATGATCTGCTCCTGACGCCAGTACCGGTCTAGGTACAGGTCCCCCTCCACCAGCCGCAGCGGCCGATCAGGGTCAGCGTCCGTTCCGTCGCCCACCAGGTCGCTGTCGTCGAGGGCGGTCACCCACGCAGCGGGCTCAGGCCACGGGAGAGCGGCAAGGTCCTCCTGCGCGAGGCCCTCGACCGCCGTGGTGGTGTGCGCGTCTGCGAGCTCGAGACAGACCGACCCCAGGCGTACGGCGCGCACGGCGAGCGCGACCGCGAGCAGGACGGGCTCGGACTGCTCACGGACCAGCTGGCCCAGTCGGGTCGCCACATGCACGTCCGCGGCGCCGAGCACACCGGCATCGTTGAACGCGGCGAGCAGACCGGTCGCGCGACGCACCCGGTTGACGTCATGCAGATCCACGGTCGTCACAACGCGCCCCGGTCCAGGAAGTTCGACAGCTCGACCACCAGCGAGGTGGGTGGCGACCACGAGAACACGCCGGTGGGAACGCCGTCCACCACCGGAGTGGAGGGTCCACACATGCCGCGCAGGAAGAGGTACAGAACTCCCCCGAGATGAACGGACGGGTCGTAGCCGGCCTGGCGCCAACGAAGAAAACGGTGCAATGCCACCGCGTAGAGCAACGCCTGCAGTGGGTAGTGCGCGTCGCGCATCGCGCGAGCCATCGCCTCCGGCCGGTAGTGCCGCGAGGTCAACGTCTCACCGGCGCCCAGCCAGTTGGTCTTGTAGTCGACGACCAGGTAGCGCGGCTGACCATCGTCGGCGGGGACGCGGAGCACGACGTCGATGCTGCCGGCGAGGAACCCGCGCAGCCGTCGAGTTGCCAGCAGTGGGCCGGCCAGGTCGCGGGCGTACGCATGCAGCGGGTCGTCCGCCGGAAGGTGCGCGTCCAGGATCGCCGCGATCTGACCCACCCGGGCATCTCCCGAGGGCGTGTCACCGCCGAGGAGCGGAAGCTCGAAGTCGAGCTCGTTGAGCCGGTCGCGGGTCGGGATGTCCATCAGTCTCCGGCCTCCGGCCAGTGGACCGAGCGGGGTCGCCAGCGACGGAAGGAGGGCGTCCGCAAAATCGGCAGCCGGAACGCCGGTGAAGCGCTCCGACGCAGCCTCCTGGCACAGCTCGACGAGGTGAACTCTCAGGTCCGGTGCGGTGAAGTCCACGGTCTCCAGCACCTGGTGCACCAGCGTTCCGAAGGCGGCACCGGCCGGCAGGTCCGCCATCGGCGACGGCACGCCCTGCTGGTCACTGGGCTGGCCGCTCGACCTGGTCTCCACCCCGGACGCGGGCTCGTCGAGAACGCCGGGTTCCTCCGTCTCGCTGGTCACCTCGCCGGCATGCGCCGCGTCGTGAAGTCCCGCGGTCAGACCCGAGTACGACGTCCGGGTCCACCACAGGTCGAGTGAGCGGTCGAAGTCCCGGAAGGCGAGGTCGACGTACGCCGGACTGGGCGGCTGCCACACCGCCGCGGAGCCGCCGAGCGCCTCTTCGACGCTGATCGCGCCTGCCGAGGAGGTAGCGAGGTCCGCGAGCCGTCTGCGGACGAAGTCGTCAGAGCCCACGCCGCATGAGTCGGAGAGCCCGCCGTGCACGCTCCGGTCGCCGAACAGGAAACGGTGCAACGGCGCGGTAGCCGTGTTGCTCGTCGGAGCCCAGTAGGTGACGACCTGCGAACGAGCGCGGGTGAGGGCGACGTATGCGAGACGCAGCGACTCCCCCGCCTCCTCTCGCGCCCACACCGAGCGCCGCGCGGCGTAGCCGTCGCCGTCGGGTCCGCCGACGTCGAGGATACGCACGCCGTCCGGGTCGTGTAGCCGCATCGGGTCCGGTTTGGAGTCGGCCCACTTGTCCCAGAGAAAGGGCGCGTAGACGACCGGGAACTCGAGCCCCTTGCTGCGGTGCACGGTGATGATCTGCACCGCAGCCGCGTCCGAGTCCAGCCGTCGGCTGCGTTCCTCGGTGGTGTCCGCGGCGGCATCCGACATCCGCCGCTGCAGCCACTCGACGAGCGAGGCGACGCCGGACTGCTGGCTGGTTGCCTCGGCGTGCAGTGCGTGGCCGATGTGACGCAGGTCGGTGACGTGCCGCTCGCCGTTCTCGACCGCCAGCACCCGCTCGACCAGGCCGTGGCCCGCGACCACCACCTCGAGGAGCGCGGCGACCCCGCGTGTCGAGAGGACCCGCGCCCACTCGTGCAGCCGCACGCTGAGCTCGTCGAAGACCGCGTCGTCGTCCGCGGCTAGCTGCTGCGCGTCCCATCCGACGAAGCTGGTCAACGCCGCGCCACGGGCGAGTCCGGGTCGGTGCGGCTGCTCGAGCGCGCTGAGCAGCGCGAGCCAGTCGTTGGCAGCGTCGGAGAGGAAGACGCTGGAGGTGCCGGTGAGCACGACCGGGACCCGTAGCGCCCGCAGGGCGTCGCGCATCGTCGCGCCGTCGTCGTTGCGCTGCACCAGGACCGCGATGTCGGCTGGACGCAGCGGCCGCTCGCCGACTTCCGTGTCGGTGTGCATATCAATGGCAGCACCCGAGCTCAGCAGGGCGACGATGTCGGAGGCCACGTCGGCCGCGATGTAGGGCCGGACATCCTTGACCGCCAGGAGATCGCCCCTGCCGGGCCTGAGAACCTCGCGGTTCAACACTCTCAGCCGCAGCGGCGCGGGCGAGGGTGCGCCGGTGAGCCGGGGTGCAGGGTTCGCAGCGTCGACCGGATGTACGACGATCCGCTCGTCGCCGAGCGCGACATTGACCATCACATGCTGCAGCGCGTCGACCAGCGGTTCGTCGCTGCGCCAGTTGGTGCCCAGCGTCGACGTTGCCTCGGCCGCCTCGGTCGCCAGGAGGTAGGTGACCACGTCGGCTCCGCGGAAGGCGTAGATCGCCTGCTTGGGATCCCCGATCAGCACCATGGTCCGGTGCCCGTGGAAAGCGGCCTCGAGGATCTCCCACTGGACGGGGTCGGTGTCCTGGAACTCGTCGACGAGCACGACCTTGTAGCGACCACGGATCCTGTCCCGGGCGTCCCCTCCGGTCGCCGGGTCGGTGAGCGCATCGCGCAGATGGACCAGCAGGTCGTCGTAGTCCATCACCCGCCTGGCACGCTTGCGCAGCGCGACCTGGTCGCGTGCGCTCGTTGCCAGCCGTTGTCGCAGGTCGGCCACCGAGTCCCGCGTCGCCGCGCTCGGCTCGAGCCGGGCCTGCCGGTCCGCCAACGCCCCGTTCGCGACCTTCGCGGCCGTCTTGAAGTCGAACGCGGGGGCCGCGCTGGCCAGCTGTCCGTAGGCCCGCACGTACAGGTCGGTCACCACCTCGGTGACGAGGTCGGCGCTGCTCTCGGCGAACGTGACGTCGCGGTCAACGTCGGCGGCGATCCCGAGGCCGGCGAGCATCTGGTGGCTGAACCCGTGGGTGGTCGCGATGGTTGCCGCGTCGAAGTTGGCGACGGCCTTGGCGAGCCGCAGCCGGCGTACGCCGACCACCGCATCCGACCCTGTCGCCAGATGCCGCGCCACCTCATCTTTCGACGCCCGCGCCTGCGCCGGGTCGACCAGAGCCGCACGTGTCCGGACCAGGCTCTCCCGCACCCGCTCACGCAGCTCGACGGTCGCCGCCCTCCCGAAGGTGACCAACATCAGCTCGTCGACGCGCGCCACCCCCTCGGCGACGTAGCGGGCAGCGAGTGCCGCGATCGTGTGCGTCTTTCCGGTGCCGGCACTGGCTTCGAGCACAGTGGTGCCGACCGGCAGCGGACCGGTCAGGTCGAAGGTCAGCGGCATCAGCTGACCACTGTCTCGGACGCCAAGAGGTGTGCCCAGACCCGGCAGGCGAGCTGTCCGAACCGGTGCGGTTCCTCGGCCCAGGGCTCGCCGGGACGGGCAGGTTCCGCGAGCAGCGCGGAGAACGGGGCATCACCACCCCAGACCCGACGGTGCTCGGCGTCGTTGAAGTCACCGATGTCCCGCCCGTCGAAGCTTTTCCGCCACTCCAGCGCCGCCCTGCCTTCACTGGCCATCGCGGCACTGCCCTTGAGGCGCTTGCTGGCGTAGGCGTGCGACGTCTTCGCGGCGAACGGCAACGGCTCCCGTCGCCCCGCCAGGTAGAGGTCGGTCAGCGAGGCCAGCTCCGCGAGGGCCTGCTCGTGCGTGGGGGTGGACAGTGTCGCGGTGGCGGTGCCCGACCTGGCGCGACCGACGGTGACTGCCGTCCAGTCCCGTTCCGGGTTCGCGGCCACGAGAGCCAGGAGGTAGACCCAGGCACGCAGGCGATGCTTCGCACCGAGCTTCGAGTAGACGACCCGAACCACGCGGTCGCCGTACACCGCCGGCACCGTGCCGGCCAGCCGGATCCCGGAATCGAGGTCGAGGGCGACGTCGACGGCTTCGGGGAAACCGCTTCGCAGGCCAGCGCTGTCGCGCACCAGGCTTGCGACGTGGTCGGCGATCGGGTCGACGATGGCCGCACCCAGCTGGCCGGGAGGCAGGTCACCCCGCAACCACTCCGCCTGCACAGCCTGGTCCCGGTGGATCCCGGACAGCCCGGCCGTGAGCAGCCGGTCCCCCACCGCCCACTCCTCCAGCTTGTCGAGCGCGACGGGCAGCTCCCCGGCGGGCTCCTCCTCGCCCTCGAGCGTGGTGATGCCGAGTCGCTGGCGCAGGAAGCTCTTGACCGGGTGCTCGAGGAACCGGACCAGCGCGTCCAGCTCGACGAGGTCGACCGGTTCGTTGTCGGAAAGCGGCTGAGAGAGGAACAGACCAGGTTTCGGCTGCTCGCCGCGCAGAGCCAGCGCCCCGTCGTACGACGCCTCGTCGAAGCTCAACGGGTCCTCCCCGCCGAGGCTCCCGGCAACGAAGTTGCGCTCGTCGAACGGCTGGAGCGGGTGCCGGACGAGCACATGGTCGCGCACTGTTCCGCTCTGCGTCGTTGCCGTCCGGTCGAGGACGTCGAGCAGCTCGCCGAGCGGCACGGCCGGGGGTCGCTCGGCCCCGGTCCGCTCGTCGGCGCCGGTGAAGAACACAACCAGCCGTTCGCGCGCGGCCAGGAGCGCGTCCAGGAACAGCTGTCGGTCCTCGGACCTGGGGTCCCGCTCACCCACCCGCGGTGACCGCGCGAGTGCGTCATCGCCGTCCGCATGTGATCCGCGCGGAAAGACGCCGTCGTCGAGGCCCAGCAGACACAGCACGCGATGCGGCACCGAGCGCATCGGCACCATCGTGCACATCGTCAGGTGGCCGGTCCGGAAGTTGGCCCGGGTGGGCCGACCTTCCAGACGGCTGCCGAGCAGGGCGCGCACGTCCGAGAGCCCCAAGGCCACCGTGTCCGCCCGGGAGCCGGCGGAAGTGAGGGCGCCCGTGAGCTGTTGCTGCGCCTGCGTGACCTGCCACTCGTCGCGAGGCGACACGTCGGTGAAGTCCTCGACGACGGATGCCAGTGCCCGAACCCAGGCCGTCAGCGGCTTCTGCATCGTCAGCGCATTCACCGCTGTGCCCAGTCGATCGGCGAACTCCGCGAGCCGGCCGGCCAGGTCGACCTCGTTGCTGTCCACGTCGTCGAGCGGCAGCACGAGGCCGACCGTGCGCAGTCCGTCCTCGTCCATGGCGGTGCCCAGGAGCAGCCGGTCGATCCCGGCACGCCAGGTGTTCTGCGGTGTCTTCTCGAGCTGGTACGGCGCCCGCGCCTCAGCGTCGAGACCCCAGCGCACCCCGGATCTGCGCACCCAGTCGCCGACCCGTTCGAGCGCCTCGTCGTCGAACCCGAACCGTGCGCGGACCGGTGGCATCGCAGCGAGGTCGAGCACCTCGGAGACGGTCAGCCTCGAGTCCGCGAGGTCGAGCAGCCGTGCCACCACGGTGAGCACCGGGTTTGTCTGCCGCAGCGACCGGTCCGCCAGCCTCACCTTGAGACTGTGCCCTGGGTGCAGGTCCTCGACCTCACCGTCCGCGAGCCCGAAGGCAGCCGAGACCAGTGGCGCGTAGGACTCGATGTCCGGGCACATCACGATCACGTCGCGCAGCTCGAGCATCGGGTCGTCCTCCAACATGCCGAGGAGAACCTCGCGCAGCACCTCGACCTGCCGCTGTCGGCCGTGGCAGGCGTGGACTTGGACCGAACGGTCGTCCCGCCTGAGCCTTAGGCCTGCGTCTGGCGTCCGGTCGTCATGGATGTCGCGCTGCATGGTTGCGAGCAGGCTGCTTGCTTCGATGGGCTGCGCTCGATACTCGTCGACCGCCGGGTGAGTGTGCTCGGCCAGCCGGAGCTGCATCTCCCGGGCATCGCGACCACACGAGCTGACCAGCGGATGCTGCGGCAGGTCGGCGGTGTCGTCGTCCGCGCGTCTGCCCACGTGGTCGTCGCTCGCCCCGACGCGGTCCCACGAGCCGTGTGACGGATGCGGCAGCCAGAGGTGCACGTCGCGGTGCTCGGCAAGCGCGTCGCAAACCTGGAGCTGGTCGGTGGTCAGTCGTGTGGGGCCGAACAGGGAGAGTCGCTCCGGGAGGTCGACCAGGCCAGGGTCGTCGCGCAGCCGGCCGCAGGAAGCGTCGATCCGCTCTGCGGGACTGTCGACGCCGATCGCCCCGCGGACGCGCCGCCACAGCTCGGCCTGCCACGCGAGGTCCGCGTCCAGTCGGCTGCCGAACCCGTCGGTGCTATCGTCACGCGCCCAATCGCGCAGCATGGTCGGTCGCTGCGCACCGTAGGACGTGAAAAGGCTCGCGAGCTTCTGTGCCACTCCGATGCGACGGCCCTGCTCGATCGCTCCGCCTACGAGCCCGAGGTGACGACCGAGGGTTATGCACCAGTCCTCACCCGCGCAGTCGTCGATCACCTCGACGATCGACCACGTCAGGAGGTCCTCAGCCCAGGGGTCTTCGTCCGGCTCGATGCCCGCTGTGGCGGCGACCGCCTCACGCACCAGGCGGGCCGGCGAAGGGAAGACCACATTCGCACAGATGCCGTTCGCCCGGCCTTCGTCAGCGCCGAGATTCACTGAGAGCGACTGTGAGATCCATCGCTCGACCCCCTTGGAGGGGACAGCTACGACGTCCGGGGTGAAGGGGTCCCCTGGTGTGGCGGTGAGCAGTTCAGCGAGACCCGCGACGAGGGCATCGGCGCGCTCAGATCTGTGAAGGGCCAGTGTCACGCGCTCCCCCACTTTCTGCAGAGTCCTCAATGACCATAACGACCGCGGTCTACGCGTGTCCGTCAGGTAGCCTTCTTGGGGCCTGCCAGTCGATCGAGGACGTGCACTGCCTTGCCGGCGAGGTTTGCTGCTCAGGAGTTACTCCGGGGGGGCCTGGACCGGGACGTCGCCCTGAAGGAGCACGAGCGGCAGCGCACGGCCACGATCTTGCGGGGAATCCAGTCGGTGAGCACGATCTCGACAATCACCGGGCTCCACCGCAGCGGGTCTCCTCCTGCCCACCCGCTGCCGAACCAGGTCAGGTCCTCCAGCAGCGCCCGCTCGTCCTCACTTAGCCGGTCGCGTGCGGCGACGCGAGGAACTCGTGGGGCAGCGCGGCCAGATCGTCCTCGCTCCCACTCCCCGCGTTCCGGAGGCACGCCGCCTGCCGGGTGCCTGCGCAGCACCCACTCCACCAGGGGGCGCCAGGCCGCCGGCCAGCTGTCGCTCTCCAACGGAAGGAACACCATCGCGCCGTGGTCGATGGCCTCCGTCGCTGCAGCCCGCAGCCGTGCCGGATCCACATCCCCGAAGGTCATGTCCGGGTCAGCGACCTTCTCGTAGAACATCGGTTCAAGCGCGTCGAACGGCTCAGCGACTTCTTGCTCACTGGCGATCGTACGGCGAGCCTGCTCCTCTGCCTGCGCAGCTGTATCTGGGCCCACAACCGGCCTATTGGCGTCGGGAGAACCGGACGCCGCCGCTGGGCAGACGTCTTATGTTCCACGAGTCGGGATGGTCGGCCATGTGGTGGTGAGGTGGACAGAGCGGGAGACCGTTCCGCAGGTCGGTCCTTCCACCCGACGCCCACGACTTGGGGTGATGGGCTTCGGTCCACGCAGGAGGCCGATCGCAGTTTGCCGCGGCACAGCCGCCGTACTGATGGGCCAGCGCAATCCTCTGATGCTTGCTGAACAGACGCTGCTCACGGCCTAGGTCCAGCGGGACGGAGTCGCCGTTCAGGACCATCGGGATCAGCCCCGCTCTGCACGCCAACCGGCGGGCCTCCCCGGCACTAATCCGACCGCCCGTGTCCAGCGAGGCAATGCCGACCCCGTCCATCAGCGCGTCCACGCCGATGGTGACCACAAGTGTGAACGGGATGCCGCCCTGGCTAGGCAGGTGATCAACGGCGAGATGGCTCTCCAGAAGCTCCATGAACCCGTGGCCGAGCAGCGTGCGGTAGTCCAGCTTCTTGCCGGTCTCCGGGTCGAACCGCCCCTCCCCGAGGCGACGGGGAGCGGTCAGCGACTCCAGTGCCTTCTTCAACAGCTCCGTGTGCAGCACCGGAAGCCGGAACCGGCCGTCCACTGTCCCGTCGCCGTTGTCGCGGGTCGAGAACATCGCGAGCCGGCGGGCCCGCTCCTCCTCAAGGGCTAGCCGTTCGCCCTCGGCCTGGTCCGCCGCCTCTGGACAGACCACCTCGAACAACCGCTTGCCCAGCCGACGCAACGTGACGGCGTCGAACACCGCGGCAAGCTGCAGCAGGTGCTCCTCGGCCCGACCAGGGGTTCCGGACGGAAGGTCGTCGTACTCATTGGTCAGTAGGTTGACCGCTTCCACGATCACCCGAGCCTGGTCCAGGTTGACCTGACCAGCCGCCAGAGCCTGCCGGGTGCTGAGAAAGCTCTCGTCCAGCTCCGTGGCCAGCCGGACACTCGCCGCACAACGCGCCCGTGTCTGTCGCGTCGCCTGCGCCAGCCACGTGGCCGTCGATGTGGCCCCGCTGTCCGCGCCGACCTCGCTGCGGTCCGCCCCGACCAGGACACGCATCCGCAGCTCGGCCAGCCGCGCGTCCACCCGGTCCAGCAGCAACGCCGTCTCGCGCTGCTCCTGCGGGGTCATCGACCACACCTGCCCGTCAACCACCCGATCGAAGGCACCATCGACGGCCTCGGCAAACCGCAGCAGCTCGTGCGGCGCACCGGACCCCGAGCCCCCGGTGGAAGTGTGCTGGCCTCTTGAGCTGGTCATGGTTCCAAGGTAGGGCCTACCGACGACATATTTCGAACGCTGTTCGAGACAGTGGACAACGCACTCCCACCGCGAGGTGTGGACACGATCTGGCCCGCCGACATCCAGCTCAAGCCGCGGGATCCGGCCGGCAGGCATCGGCCAGCCGCTCGCACCTGCCCCGCACCGGTTCAGCCATGCACCGGGCGACCCGTCGCCATGCTCCCTCCCGGTCCGGGGTCGTGCAGTGCTCGAGCGCCGCCTCGAAGACGACGTCGTGGATCAGGCCGAGCGCCGCGTGCGGGGCGCAGCCACCAAGGCCGTCAGGCGCCACATCGGCGACCACCAACGCGATCTCGCACGTGACAATCGCGTTCGCGACGTCAAGGGTGAGTCCGGCGTGCACCAGGTCGGTGACTCGACCGGGCAGTTCCTCATCATCGGCGTCATCGGCGTCGTCGGATGCGGGCCCCTCCGGGACGACGTCGCTCATCAGTGGCGTCGCTCCGCCCAAGCCGTATCCCTCGGGAAGCCGGCCGGCCACTACGGCGTCGTACACGGCGGTCAGCCACTCCAGTCCCTCAGCCCGCGCCGCCTAGAGCGCCATCTGCTCGTCGACCGCCAAGGGTCGGGACTCGAACATCAGCCCGGGCTCGGTGCCGATCGGTACGATGCGACCGATGACCCTCGCGCCGCAGCCCAGCCCCGTGGCGACCGCTGCGCATCCGGTGTGCCTCCTTGGGGATTCTGCGTGCGTCTCTGCCGAGGAGTGCTGCCGCGTGTACGTCGACGCGAGTTCGCCATGACACGACGTTGCTCCGCTTCGCCGTACTTGCGCCAAGGGGCATTCTCAGACCTGTGGACAGACCGACCGGTCCGAGATGGACCGCAAGGCACGCCAGCTCGAGCCGTGGCCGTCGACCCGCTGAGCAGAAGAGCAGAAGAGCAGAAGAGCAGAAGCTACTCGAACCGCGCGGCGCGGAAGGCGTCGACGATCTCCCTCTTCACCCGGCCTCGGTCGGACACCGCGATGCCCCGGCTGAGAGCCCACGCCCGCACCTCGGCAGGAGACGGCTCCGCAGGCAGCAGAGGGCGAGCCGGTGCGAGCTCGCGGACCACCACCTCCCCGCCGTACTCTCGCTCGCTGGCAGCGCGTGCCGCAGCAAGGAAGCGGTAGGTCCACTCCTGGGCGAGGGCCCGAGTCTCCAGGAACAGGATCGGCACACTGGGCCAGGTGAGCTGACACTCGGCTAGGCCGTCGGCGATCACGGCGGGCCGCACGTGTTCGGACTTGAACACCTGGGAGTAGCGGTCCTCCACCACCACGGCCGCACGCGGCACCGCGGAGAGGTCACCCAGCTGGTACTTCAGCTTGCCAGTGGTCAGCGACGACACCAGATCGGCCAGACTCTTGCGCTCGACACTCGCGAGCAGTGAGCCGTCGAGCAGGACCCCGTAGTCGCCGGCGGCGAGCCCCGCTCGCCGGGTCACCACCTGCTGGTCCTTGAACGCGAAGGGATACCGCTCGTGGCTGTCCACCACGACCTCAAGGCCGACGATCCCGGCCGCTCGGGCGCTGGGCACGTTGACCGCCGGGCGGGCCTGCTTGTTGGTGCGGGCGGTCTGCCAGAAGATTGCCTGCCGGCCACCGCGGATCCGGGCGAACACCAGCTGTGACCTGTTCTCCCGGCCCCGGTCGAGCACCAGGTCGATCGAGGCGCCGCGCCGCACGCACGACCTCGTGGCCACCCTCTCGACGATCTCGGCATCCCGCGGCCAGTCCTCGATGCGGTGGCAGTAGACCTTGCTCGTGCGCGGCCAGGTCTCTCGCGCCTTCAGGATGATCCCGTCGCGACCGAGCGGAACGCGTAGCAAGTACGGCAATTTCGAGTCCGGCTCGGGGTTCCGGGCCACCACGAAGTCGTCGGGCATGACATCCAGTGTGCCCCAACCGCCCGCTTGTCCTACGACCACTCACCGACTTCCTTGCACGCAGCCGGAACCCCAGCACCGCTGCCGCGAGCAGGGCCGGCGACGGCATTGGCGAATCTGATCCATGCTCGGTGAGGGTGACGATCAGGGGCACCATGGGACTGTGACGACGCTGCCGCGCGGACGCGCGTTCACTCGCGAGGATCTCGAGTCGATGCCTGATGACGGGCACCGATACGAGCTCATCGACGGGACACTGGTCGTGACACCCGCGCCGTCGTACCGCCACCAGTACCCGTCGGACACATTCTGCTCACCAGCAGCTGTCCAGCCGATATGAAGGTGCTCCTCTCACCGTTCGACGTGGCGCTTGCCGACGACACCGTGATGCAGCCTGACTTGCTGGTTGCCCGGCTCGAGGCGGCCGGCTGTCCGTCGTACTGGGCCGTCGACCCCGATGAACCGGCTTTCACCGCCTGGGAACTGCGGGACGGAGGGTACGTCGAGGTGGCCCATGTGACCGGCGTCGAGGGGTTCGTGACCACGAAACCGTTCCCCGTCGCCGTCTCACCGGCAGCCCTCCAGGACTGGACTCGCGAGTTCCATTGTTGTAGTTCACCGGTAGGGCTGGTCCTCGGCCTGTTACGGGTGTGAACTGTGGGGCAGCAGTGAATCTATTGATGGAGGCGTCTCATGCGTTCTGCTATGCCGTGTCGGGTTAGGTCCTCCACCGTGGTCGTCGGTTCCTGCCTGGTGGTGGCGCCGTTGCTGGCCGTTCTTCCGGCCGCGGGAGTGGCCTCCGACCCGGCGTCCGCAGGAGCCGAGGCGGCCTTGGCCACGTCGGTGACACCTGAGGTTGAGGAGGTTCCGGTTCCCGATGTCAGCCAACCCGAGGAACCGAGGTTGGCGGCGAAGAGCACGCCGCAGCCAGTCGAGGGATTCGGCATGGTCGGCGCGACCTGGCTGGGGAAGCCACCTACCGGGCTGCGGCTCGCGGTACGCACCCAGACCCGCGGTAGCTGGTCGTCGTGGACCGAGCTGCACGGAGGTAGCTGCCCGTGCGCGGCCTGCACCGCGGCCCGTGTGGCCGCGCAGGCCACCGGCTTCGGCGGGCACGGTCCCAACACCGGGAGCTCGGAGGCCCAGCAGGCCCGCGTGGGAACAGACGCGCTGGGTGTGGGTGAGGTCGACACCGTCCAGCTACGCGCCACCAGCGCGAGCGGGAAGGCGCCTCGTGGCCTCGAGCTGAGCGTGATCGATCCCGGCACCAGCGTCTACGACGACGACCCGGATGCCGTGCCGAGCGCCGGTGCCGGTGCCGGTGCCACGGGTGGTTCCGCGGTTCCGGCACAACCGGCTGTGTTCGGGTCGACCACCAAGGTGGCTCCCCAGGTGAGGGACAAGGCGCCTGGAGTGCGTGCGCCCAGGCCCCGGATTCGCTCGCGGGCGGCATGGGGTGCGGACCGCAGTATGCGCTCCGGCACCCCTCAGTACGGCCGGGTCGAGGCGGGGTTCGTGCACCACACCGTCAACACCAACGACTACTCGCGCTCCGACGTGCCTGCGATCATCCGCGGGATCTACGCCTACCACACCCAAAGCCTCGGCTGGAGCGACATCGGCTACAACTTCCTCGTCGACCGCTTCGGCCGCGCGTGGACGGGCCGCTTCGGCGGCAAGCGCCGGGCCGTCATCGGCGCACAGGTCTATGGCTACAACCACGTCTCGACCGGAGTAGCAGCGATCGGCAACTTCGAGACCGACAGGCCGACGCGGGAGATGAGACGGGCGATCGGTCGGGTGTTGGGATGGAAGCTGGGCCTGCACGGCATCCGCGTGGGAGGCCGGTTCCGCTGGCTGGAAGACAACCGGTTCCGCGCCGTCAGCGGGCACCGCGATGGCGGCCAGACCCTTTGTCCCGGCAAGTACCTGTACCACAGGTTGCCAGACGTTCGCGCGATCGCGATACGCCGACAGGATCGCTAACCAAACAACGCGCCACTCGAAACGGCTGCCGCGGGGTATGCGTATCGACATCTCGTCCAAGGTCGTCTGTCCCTGGTGCTACATGGGCGAACGCCGCCTCGAGCGTGCCCTGCTACAGCACCTCCGCGCGGAGCCGGCGGGAGCCGGCTGCAGGGAGGAGCTCAAAGGAAGCCCTGATGGCGGCGTACACCGACCACACAGGCCACCAAGGCGACGTGTGCGGTCCGGACGGCCGCCGCGTCTGACCTCCTTCCGGGCGGCGGCGTGCGCTGGAGGCGCGGGCAGGGCAGGGTGATCCCATGTACTTCGCCGGTCTCGACCTCGCGTGGGGTGAGAGCAAGCCCACCGGTCTCGCGGTGCTGGACACCGACGGACGCCTTGTGCTTGTGTCCGCGCACGGGCCCTATGAGACCATCGTGGCCGCGCTGACGCCGTACGTCGACAGTGACGCCCTGGTCGCGATCGACGCCCCGCTGGTGGTGAAGAACGCCACGGGCAACCGGCCGTGCGAAGCCGCGCTGAACCGCGACTTCGCACGGTTCGATGCCGGAGCACACCCCTCGAACACCGGCAAACCGGAACTCGCGGGCATCCCGCGAGGGGCGCGGTTGGCGACCGTGCTCGGCCTCGACATGGACCCGTCGTCGCCTTCACGCCGGCGAGCGATCGAGGTCTACCCACATCCTGCGACCGTGGCGCTTTTCCGACTCGGACGGACGCTGAAGTACAAGACCAAGCCCGGCCGGCCCCTGCCTGCGCTCCGGTCCGAGCTGCTGCGGCTGATGGGGCTGCTCGAGGGCCTCGCAGACTCGGCTGTCCCGCTGCACGTCGCCGACCACGATCAATGGAAGGGGCTGGTTGCGCTGGTCGCGTCCGCAGAGCGCAAGAGCGACCTGCGCCGGGTCGAGGACCAGGTCGACGCGGTGGTGTGCGCCTACGTCGCGCTGTACGCCGTACGCCGGCCCGACCTGACCACGACCTACGGCGACTTCGCCTCCGGCTACATCGTGACGCCAACTCTCCCGGATGGACACCGGCCGTCACCACGGCAACCGCGGGTCGTCGAAGAACCTGAAGAGCCGTCCGTGGTCGAGGAGGACCCCGTTCGTTCGGCGGTGCAGACATTCGCGGCCATGCAGCCCGAGCTCCGGAACTCGACCGACGGATTCGTCGCCCTGGTCACCACACTCCTCGACGACGCGGGCATCAACTACCTCAGCGTCACCGGACGGACGAAGAGCGTGGCTTCCTTCGCGGCCAAGGCTGACCGAACGGTGGCAGGTCGGCCGCTCTTCGCCGATCCGCTGGAGGAGATCACTGACCTCATCGGCATTCGCGTGATCACCTACCTGCACAGCGACGTCACGGCGGTCGCGGACCTGCTCGGTGACCAGCTCGCGGTTCTCGACGACCGGGACATGGGCCAGGAGACGGCAAGCGAGGGTCGGTTCGGGTATGCGAGCAGGCATCTGCTCGTTGCGATCGATGCCACCCGCAACACGCCCGTGGCGCACGAGTCGCTGTATGGTCGGCGCGCCCAGGTGCAGGTGCGCACCGTGCTCCAGCACGCCTGGGCGGAGTTCGAGCACGCCATCCGCTACAAGGGCACGATTCCCGAGGAGCACGTGCCGGACCTCGACCGGAGATTCACCCTGGCCGCGGGCCTCCTGGAGCTCGCCGACCGCGAGTTCACCCTGATCCGCGACCGGCTGCAGGCCACCTTGACCGACCAGCGCCCCGAGCCCGACGTCGGCGACCCGCGGATCAGCGCCCAGGACCTCGCGACGTTCCTCGCCAACCAGTACGCCGACGCCGGCTGGTCTCGCACCGACCACTACGCATGGGTCTCAGGCCTGCTGCTCGAGCTGGGAATCACCTCACTCGACGAGCTCGCCGGGCTCCTGCTCTCGGTCGACAGCACGACGATCAACGCGCACATGGGCTACCGATATCCAGCCGGCGCCGTACGACGTCTCGATGACGCCCTCCTGTCCATCTTCGGAAGCCGCTACGTGAAGCTGCACGGCAATGCGCACCGAGTGCCGCTCCTGCAGGCCCGCCTCGAGAAGCTGCGCGCGCCGGCCGAGGACCCGGATCGAAAGTGAGTCTGGGGTCAGCGCGGCGGCTTACGGTACGCCTGGGCGTTGCCAGTGTCCGGCTCGAACCCCACGCTGCGGTAGACGCGTCCTGCGGGGTTGGTGGCCTCGGTGATGATGACCCATCGGTCACAGCCGCGACCCGCGGACCAGCGCGCAGCCGTGCCGAGGAGGTGGGCGGCCAGTCCGCGCCTCCGGTGCTCCGCGTCGGTGCCGACGGCCTGGTAGCGCGCCGTCGTACCGCACCGGACGATGCCCAGGTCAGCGACCAGCACCTCGCCTGCGAACGCACCGAAGAAGGCGGCCATGCCACGCTCGGACAGCTCACGCCGCGCCTGTGCTCGTCTCCGGGCGAAGCGCCCGAAGGACAGTGGGTCGTGCTCACCCGTCCGGTCGTTTTCCGCCACGGACCGGGCCACGGACTGCGCCCAGTCTCCTCCGTCGAGGCGACGCACCGTATATCCCTCCGACAGCGGCGTCTGCCTCGGCAGTGCGCTCGTCGTGAGCACCTCGTCCAGCTCCAGGTCGAGTCCCTGGGCTGCCCAGGCGTCCTGGTCGCTCTGGGCGCGGGGCATTCGGATCAGACCGATCGCGACCCAGGTTGCCTCGGGAAAGACCGACTGGAACGTCTCCACCCACCTTTCCGCGTCACCCACGGCGTCCTCGTCGGTGACGAACACGATGTTGCCCCAGTGGAAGTCGGGGTTGCCCGGGCTGCGGACGAGCAGATGGTCGCCACGCTCTTCGATGATGGAGCCGGTGTGCTGAAGGACGGCGAGGTCGGTCTCCCAGCCCGGAGGGAAGTCGCTCACTGACGGCACGCTACCGGAGACACGAGAAGTGGCCGTGGTAGCCGCGATCTCAGCTCCGGGCGTAGCGCGCCACGAAGTTCGCGAGGATCCTCGGCGGTTCGGTCACGACTGCTGTGTTGAGCCGGCCGATGAGCACCTCGAGCTCGGAAGGCGGGAAGTAACCAGCGTTCCGGTAGATGCGAACCCGGGTCACGATCCCGACCCGGTCGAGCTCGGGGTGGAACTGCGTGGCGTACAGGTTCGTCCTGACCCGGAACATCTGCACCGGACAGTCCGCCGACCCGGCCAACAGCACCGCATCCGGGGGAAGCGCCCGACACGCCTCCTTGTGACCGACGAACGCGTGGAAAGTCTGGGGCATCCCCCCGAGGACCGGGTCGGCGAGGCCCGCGGCGGTGAGCGAGACGGGAACAGCGCCGACTGGCTCGGCGTACGTCCGGTCGACTTTCCCGCCCTGGTGCACTCCCAAGGTGCCGATCCCGTAGCAGGCGCCGAGGAACGGGAAGTCGCGAGCGACGATCTCGTCCAGGAGCGCCATCAGCTCTGCTTCGACCCGGAGCTGGGTCGGCGACTTCGTCTCCGGTGGGTCACTCGAGTCGAACGGTCCGCCACCGACGAGGACACCGGCGTAGTCGTCGAGATCGACCGGCGGGAGCGGCGCTGCCTCCATCCGCACTCGATGCAGCCGCTCGGCGTCCAGGCCGGTCACCCGCAAGAACGCTGCGTACTCGTCGTTCGCCGCCTCGTCCTCGGCGCGTGAGGCCAACAGCAGAAAGGGCTTCACGCCGATGATCGTATGCGGCGGTGAGGACACCCTGCGCCGGTTCGACAACGAATGCCAGCCTACGGAGGGGTTCTGCGCAGGTGACCGGCCTATCCTGAGCCGATGAGCCAGTTCAGTCTGCCCGGCAGCGCGTAACGATGTCGCCGCGCGAGGTCCACAGCGAGCAGTTCGTCCATCTGGTCGACCTCTCCCACGACAGGGTGCTCGTCGCCTGGGGTGCGTTCTGCTTCACCCGTGACGACCCGGACCGGCGTTGGGAGATCGTCGACGACGAGCAGCTGGCGCAGGTCGTCGGGCGGCATACCTGCATCGGTAGCAGCGCCGAGCCGTTTGGCCACGCCGCCGTCTACGTGCTCGACGCCGACGGGTCGCTGGTCGCGGAGGCCGAGACGTCCGACCGCGCCTGGACGTGGGTCGAAGGCCTCGAACCCGACACCGACTACACGTACCGGCTCGTGGTGGGCGGGGAGGACTGGGCGGCCGGCGAGCGATGGGACTGGCTGCCGAGCCGGCGCGGCGGCTACGACCTCGCGCCGTCCGGACGCAGCTACGACCTCCGCTTCCACACATGGCCGCATCCCGACGCCGAGACGCCGGCGGTGCGGTTCGTCGCACTGGGCGACTACGGGGTCGGGATCAGGTCGGACTCGGAGTCCAGCCGCCGACAGCGCCGGGTGGCCGAGGTCCTCGACCGACTGGTGAGCCACGACGACGTGAGGTTCGTGATCTCGCTCGGGGACAACATCTACCAGGGCGAACAGGGGCAGGTCGACGACGAGAGCGGCGGGGAGGACGACGACTGGTACTCCAGCTTCTTCCAGCCTTACCGCTACGTCCTCGCCCGGGTCCCGTTCTTCCCCGCGATCGGCAACCACGACGCGACGGACACCGAGGGAAGCGACGACCGGGCACAGCTGCTGGACAACTTCCATCTCGAGGAGCGCTTCAACGACGGAAGCGACCGCTCGTCCGTCGTTCCGGGGCTGTTCTACCGGCTTCTGTACGGGCGCGACCTGGAGCTGGTCTGTCTGGACACCTCCCTCGACAGCAGCGACGAAGGCGTCCACCGGTTCTTCCAGGCTCCCGAGCACCAGGAATGGCTGGGAAGCACGTTCGACAAGACAGAGGTGCGCTGGCAGATTCCGTTCTCGCACCACCCCATGTACTGCGCTGGGCCGTCGCACCACAACGACGACGAGATGATCGAGACGTTCCTGCCGCTGTTCGACCGCGCCGGCGTAAGCCTCGTGCTCGCCGGGCATGAGCACAACTTCCAGATCAGCGAGATGCACGGGCGGACCTACGTCGTCTCCGGTTCCGGTGCCAAGCTTCGTGAGGACGTGCCGGAAGGGTTCGTCGACGCGGGTACGACGGCCTGGGCGGCCCAGGCGCACCTGCTCCTCGTCGAGCTCGATGGCGACGAGGCCCGCCTGACACCAGTCGCCGGCCTGCACCACGACGGGGAGCCGCATCTGATGACGGCGCTCAGCCCGCACAACGACGTCCTCGACCCGCCGTTCATCGTGCGCGCGGACCAGCCGGACAGCTGACCGGATCCGTGCCTCCGCTCCTGGTGTGGAGACCTTGGTCGAGAGATGGGTAGGTTGCCGACATGGACACCAGACAAGCCCAGCCGTTCGGGGTCGACTTTGGCGGCAGCGGAATCAAGGGCGCGCCGGTCGACCTAGGAACGGGCCAGTTCGCCGCGGAGCGGATCCGCATCCCGACCCCCGAGCAGGCCACACCCGCCAACGTCGCGGCAATCGTCGAGGCGCTGCTCGTGCGCGCGGAGGCTGCATCCGACGCGCCGGTGGGCATCACCGTGCCGGGCGTGGTGAAGCACGGCGTCGTGCGGTCGGCGGCCAACATCGACCAGGCCTGGATCGACGTGGACGCCGACGCAGTGTTCACCCAGAGGCTCGGCCGCCCCGTCACGGTGATGAACGATGCGGATGCCGCCGGCTTCGCCGAGGCACGGTACGGCGCCGCGGCCGGTCAGTCGGGCCTGGTCATCGTCACCACACTCGGCACCGGCATCGGGTCGGCGCTGGTCTTCGACGGGGTGCTGGTGCCGAACTCCGAGATCGGTCACCTCGAGATTGACGGTCATGACGCGGAGACCCGGGCGGCGAACAGCGTGCGCGAGCAGTACGACCTGTCGTGGCAGGAATGGGCCGAGGCGCTGACGACGTACTACCGGACCGTCGAGAAGCTGTTCTCCCCCGACCTGTTCGTGGTCGGAGGCGGGGTGAGCAAGCACGCCGACAGGTTCCTGCCCCTGGTCCGGATCGAGACACCGATCGTGCCCGCGACCCTGAAGAACACCGCGGGCATCGTCGGTGCCGCCCTGCTGGCGGATGAGCGCGCCTGACGACCACCCGGGTCAGTGGCCGAGGAACTCCTCGACGAAAGGTGCAACTACCCTCGGCTTGATCATGTGCGTCTGGCCCGCCAGCGTCTCGAGTCGCGCCCGGGGCACCGCATCCGCGATGGCGGCCTGCGCGTTACGCATGTATGTCGGGCTCTTCCCGCCCGGCGAAGGCCTCCCCCATCTCCCGAGCCATCACCTCGTGCAGCTCGGCGGGGGCGTCCCCGACGTCCTCGGCCATCTTCACGAAACCATGTAGCGCATGCTGCTTTCCCTCTCGAACGGTCGTTGTCACTACTACGTCGAACGGAGTCGACACGTTTCGACACGCAGCCGTATACGCTGCCGGACACGCAATGACATCACGGGGCGGGTGACAGGATCCACAGCACCTCACACGGCTCCGTGGCGGAGCGGTTGCGCCAGGTGTGCCGGGTGCGGCCGGGAAAGGTCATCGCGTCACCGGCTCCCAGCGGGACGGTCCCCTCCTCCAGCACCAGCTCGAGCTCCCCGTCGACGACGTAGACGAACTCGCTCTCGCAGTCGAGTGCGTACAGCTCCTCACCGCCGTGCCCGTTGCCGTCGAGAAGGCTGTGGATCACCTCGATCTGCTGCTGGGTGCCCGGGGTCAGCAGGCTCTCTTGCGCGCCGTTGGCGCCGAAGCTGATCGGCCGCCCCTTGCCGGCGCGGACGATGGCGGTCTCCGGCGGGTCGAAGAGCGCACCGACCCGCAAGCCGATCGCCTCGCACACCGCCACCAGCGACGCCACGGACGGCGAGGCGGCGTCGCGCTCGAGCCGGCTGATGAACCCCTTGGTGAGCCCGGTGGCATCCGCGACCGCTTCGATCGTCATCTTCTGCGAGAGCCGCGCCACGCGCAGCCGCGCCCCGATTCTGATCTGCCCCGATCCCCGCGGTGTCCGCGCGACGGCGGTTCGCGAGGACGTCACGGCTGCATCTCGACGGCGACTGCACGCACGGGGGCGCCGTCGGCCGCCTCCAGGGCGATCGGGAGGCACATGACGAACGGCTCGTCCCAGTCGACCTGCGCGAGGTTTCGGAAGTTCTCGCCGATCACGCCGCCGGCCCGGGCGATGAGATGGTGCACCGGGAAGCCCTCGCCGGGGTGCTCGACGTCCGGTGTCTCGTCGAGGTTGATGGCGTCGATGCAGATCGTCCGCGCGCCGCGCTCGAGCAGCCGTCTGCATGCCTCGGCGTCCAGGAACGGGTTCGCGAAGTACTCAGGCGACCCGTAGTGCTCGGACCAGCCCGTGTGCAGGAGTACGACGACGCCCTCCCGAAGCCGGTCGGCCACCGGCTCGACGTACTCCCAGGTAATCCTCCCCCGTGCCCCTGCCGCCCTCGCGTCCACCACCAGCGCCGGGCCTAGGAAGCGCTCCAGGGGCACCTCGTCGATTCGTAGGGCGTCGTCCTCGAAGTGGTAGGGCGCGTCGACGTGCGTGCCCGACTGCGACCCCATGTGCACGCTCAGCAAATTGAAGCCGTCACGTGCCACGGTGCTGTGCGTGGTCAGCTCCAGTTCGGGGTCGCCGGGGTAGACGACCGTCGCAGCTCCAACCGGGACCGACAGGTCGACCAGGCGCGTGATCCTCATGGGCAACAACTATTGCATGACATGCAACTCGTCCACTAGCGTTTCCTGGACAGTTCGATTCCGACGGAAGGCGCCCCCGATGACCGGCGAGCAGCAGTACGACGTCGGACGGGGTGGCACGCCGGCCATCCGCCGCCCGAGGGCGACCGAGGTGGAGCAGCACGGGATCGACACCATCCCCCGGGAGCACCGGCACTCGCGACCGCTCGACCTGTTCCGCATCCAGTTCGGCGGGGCCAACACGTTCGCCACCGTGATCCTGGGGACGTTCCCGATCCTGCTCGGGCTGTCGTTCTGGGAGGCGGCAGCCGCGACCGTTCTCGGAGTGCTGGTCGGCGCGCTGATCCTGATGCCGATGGGCCTGTTCGGCCCGACCACCGGCACCAACAACGCGGTCAGCTCCGGTGCCCACTTCGGCGTCCGAGGTCGCGTCGTGGGTTCGTTCCTGTCGCTGCTGACCGCGATCGCGTTCTA
>JALZKI010000019.1 GCA_030859325.1 Actinomycetota bacterium | reverse complement strand
TCGCTACAAAGTCGACCGCAAGCACCGCGACGCAGCAGCACACCGCCGGATGAATCAACGACACATTCAGGCGGCGGACCGGAAGTCACAGAAGTCGCAGAGCGCTCCAACACCCCGGCCCACCACCGCCAGCATACGAACCACCGAAGTGGCTTGACTCCCGTTAGGAACTCAGTTCAGGGCACTGGAGAGCCACCCAGCCAAGGACAACGGCGTGAATGTTGTGCTGGCCTTCCGGGCTACCAGCGGCGGAAGCCGCCCTCGCTGTTGAGCACCTGGCCCACGACCCAGCGGCCTTCGTCGCTGACAAGCCAGGCGATCAGACGCGCGGGGTCGTCCGGCTCACCGAAGCGCCTGGACGGGAACTGTTTCCGGATCGCCTCGTTGTCAGCGGTCATCTCTGCCAGGTAGCCGGTGTTGACCGGTCCGGGGTTGACGGTGTTGAGGACGATCCCCCGGTCGATGAGGTCATCAGCCACGGATGCCGTGAGGCCGGCCAAGGCAGCCTTGGACATGGCGTACGCGATTTCGTCGTTCATGGGCCCCTGCCCCTGACCCGATGTCATCCAGACGACGCGACCTCCCTCGTGACCGTCGTACTGCTTGGCGAACGCCCGGGTAGCCAACAGTGTCGAGCGGGCGTTGACGCGCCAATGTCGGTCCAGCATCTCGGCCGTCAACTGCGTCAAGGAACCGTCGGAGCCGCTCTGCGCGTGGTTGCACACGAGGATGTCCAGGTGCCCGAAGGCCGATCTGGCTGCGTCGATGAGCACGTCCGCTCCGTCGGCATCGCCGAGGTCGAGGCTGGTATCAACGAGGCTGGAACCCGCGACGAGAGCCGAGCGCAGCTCGACCACCACGTCGTCGATACTGTCGGCGCCCCATGGCTGGTCAGCATCGTGCGGGCGGTAGTGCTGAACGAAGAGGCTCGCGCCCATGGCTGCTAGACGTGACGCTATCGCGTAGCCGATCCCTTGCCGCCGACTCACGCCAGTGATGACGGCGACACGTCCAGCGAGAGGTAGGGGTGACATCCAGCCAGGTTATGCGGACTCGACGCCGTCGCGCTCGCAACGCCGCACTAGAACAGGGCGGACGCCAGGTTCTGTCGGCCCTTGAGAACGCGGGGGTCGTCATTCCCGACCGCAGCGAAGAGGCCGATCAGGTGCGTGCGCGCGGCGTTGCGCTCCTCTCCCGAGCTACGCCGGATCAGCTCGGTCAACCGGCCGAAAGCGTCCTCGACATGTCCACCGAGCAAGTCGAGGTCGGCTGCGAGCGTCTGCGCCTCGACGTCGTCCGGCTTGTCGGCGGCTGCCGCTCGAGCCGCCGCCGCGTCCACGGTCGCGGTGCGCTGCAGCACCTGCGCCATCGCCAGTCCCCCGGACGCCTCGACGTCGGCGGGGTTGGCATCGACGAGCTTCTGGTACTCCAAGACCGCACCGTCGATGTCGCCAGCCGCGAGGGCGTCCTCGGCCGGGACGTAGCGTGGGTCGACCTGGTCCTCTTCAGCCTCCGCCTCGGGGGGGACGCCACGGGGCTGATGACGCCCGGTGACCCCCTGGGCCGCTGCCGCCTGAAGCACCTGCTCGAGGATGTCGCGCAACTGGTCCAGCGGCGGCGCATCTTGCAACAACGGGGCAAGCTGACCGTTCATCACCAGCGCCACCAATGGCACCGAGGGAATCTGCAACGCCTGTGCAATCTCCGGGGCCGCGTCGATGTTGATCTTGCCCAGCAGGAAGCGGCCTTGGAACTGCTCGGACAACGTCTCGAGATCCGCGGCAAGCCGTGAGCTGTCGGGAGCCTGGGACGGTGAGTAGAAGACAAGTACGACGGGTGCGTTGACGGAGCCCTCGAGCTCGGCCTGGAAGTTCTGCTGGTCCAGCGCGACGGAGTACGCCCCGGTGCCCGCCGTACCGCCTCCGGCAGCCGGAGCAGAGACCGAGCCCGGCGGCGGGACGGCAGGGCGCTTGAGGGCGGACAGGTCGATGGCGCCGGGGCGCGAGAACTGGGGCGTGCTCATGCACCCATTTTGGCCGATGTCCCGCGGTCAAGCGAATCGCCTGTCCTCCGGGCGAACGGCACCCGACGCACGGCGCCTACCTGATCGCGTTCTCGAAGAAGACGCTGACGGGGCTGGTGCTGGCAAATCCCGGCCGGTAGAGGCCTAGAAGCGGGCCGGCTCGCGGTACTCGCCCCATTCCTCGCGCAGGGCGTCACAGATCTCGCCGAGACTTGCCTCGGCGCGACAGGCGTCGAGCATGGCCGGGATCATGTTCTCCTCCCCGCGCGAGACCTCCAGCATCCGTGCCAGGGCGGCGTCCACGGCCGACTGGTCGCGGCCGGACCTACGGGCTCGCAGCTCGCGCACCTGGTCGATCTCGACCTCGTGGGAGACGCGGAGGATCTCGAGCTCGTGGGTGACCGACTGCTCGTGACAGTTGACGCCGACGACCTTCTTGTCCCCCTTCTCCAGTGCCGTCTGGTAGACGAAGGCCGCCTCCGCGATCTCGGACATGAACCAGCCGTCTTCGATCCCGCGGAGGATGCCTTTGGTGATCGGCCAGCCCTCGGCTCCCTGGCTCTGCCGGCCGACGCTGCTACGGACCGCCTCGGCGAGGCCGGCGGTGTCGGTGGCGCGCAGTCGTGAACCGCCCATCTCGAGGATCTTGTCGAAGATCGCCTCGGCCTCGGCCTCGATCTTGTCGGTCAGCGCCTCGACGTACCACGAACCGCCGAGCGGGTCCGCGACGTTGACGACGCCGGTCTCCTCCATGATCACCTGCTGGGTCCGCAACGCGATCTCCGCGGCCTGCTCACTGGGCAGCGCAAGCGTCTCGTCGAGGGCGTTGGTGTGCAGGGAGTTGGTGCCACCGAGTACGGCGGCCAGCGCCTCGACCGCCGTGCGAACGACGTTGTTGTAGGGCTGCTGCGCGGTCAGCGAGACACCTGCGGTCTGGGTATGGAAGCGCATCCACTGCGCCTTGTCCGTCTTGGCCCCGTAGACGTCGCGCAGCCACTTCGCCCAGATCCGTCGGGCGGCACGGAACTTCGCGATCTCTTCGAAGAAGTCGAGGTGGCTGTCGAAGAAGAAGGAGAGCCCGGGTGCGAAGGTGTCGACGTCGAGGCCGCGGGAAAGCCCGAGCTCGACGTAGGCGAACCCGTCGGCGAGCGTGTAGGCGAGCTCCTGCGCGGCGGTCGAGCCCGCCTCACGGATGTGGTAGCCGGAGACGGAGAGCGGCTTGTACGCCGGGATCTCGGCGGCGCAGTACTCCATCAGGTCGCCGATCAACCTCAAGTGTGGTTCGGGAGTGAACAGCCACTCCTTCTGCGCGATGTACTCCTTGAAGATGTCGGTCTGCAACGTCCCGTTAAGCACGGACAGGTCCACGCCCTGTCGCTCGGCGGCGACGAGGTACATGCAGAAGATCGGCACCGCCGGGCCGGAGATCGTCATCGAGGTGGTCACGTCACCAAGAGGGATCTCGTCGAACAGCGCCTCCATGTCGGCCGAGGTGTCGACCGCGACACCGCAGTGGCCCACCTCGCCGAGGCTCTTCGGATCGTCGGAGTCTCGGCCCATCAGCGTCGGCATGTCGAAGGCGACCGAGAGACCACCGCCACCGCGACCCAGGATCATCTTGTAGCGCTCGTTGGTCTGCCGGGCGTTCCCGAATCCCGCGAACTGCCGGATCGTCCAGGTGCGACCGCGGTAACCGGTCGGGTACAGCCCGCGGGTGAAGGGGAACTCACCGGGCCAGGTACCCTCGGCGGCGTCGTCGGCGTCGGGTCCGTACGCCGGGTCGACCTCCATGCCGGACAGGGTGGTGAAGTCGGCATCGCGCACGCGCGACCCCGCATAGCGCTTCTGCCAGCGCGCACGGGCGCTTTCGCCGAGGCCGTCCCGGTCGGGGAAGTCGTGCGTCGTGGCGTCCTGGCTCATAAACAAATACTAGGACGTCCTAGTAACTCTGTCGAACCGGTTCCGCCGTCGGACTTGTCGGTGCCCGGGTCCCAGGATCCAGCGCATGCGTTGATGCCGGGGGTCACACCGTCCGCCTGCCAAGTTCTAGGACGGCAATACCTTGGAGAACCGTTTGCATTTCCCGCGGACCGGGCACCGGCATCAACGTGAGCGCGCGTGCGGGTCTGCCGCATGCCTGGAGACATGGAGGACGAGATGCAGAACCGAGAACTGGGCAGCCAGGGGCTGGTTGTCGCCGAGCAGGGGCTCGGGTGCATGGGTATGTCCTTCGCCTACACCGGCGGAAACGACGAGGAGTCCACCTCCACGATCCACCGTGCTCTCGACCTCGGCGTCACCCACCTCGACACCGCGGACATGTACGGCCCCTGGACCAACGAACAGCTCGTGGGCAAGGCGATTGCCGGCCGGCGGGACGAGGTTGTGCTCGCGAGCAAGTTCGGCAACGAGATCGACGACCAGGGGAAGCTCACAGGACAGGTCAACGGCCACCCCGACTACGTGCGCCGAGCGGTCGACGGGTCGTTGCAGCGGCTCGGGGTCGACCACATCGACCTCTACTACCAGCACCGGGTCGACCCCCAGGTGCCGGTCGAGGAGACCTTCGGCGCCCTCGGCGAGCTGGTCTCCGCGGGGAAGGTGCGCTTCCTCGGGATCTCCGAGGCCGCCCCGGACACGATCCGCAGAGCGCATCAGACCCACCCGCTGACCGCGCTGCAGACCGAGTACTCCCTGTTCTCCCGTGACGTGGAGGAGAACGGAGTGCTCGACACCGTTCGCGAGCTCGGCATCGGTTTCGTGGCCTACTCGCCCATCGGAAGAGGCTTCCTGTCCGGGTCGATTCGAAGCCTCGACGACCTGCCCGAGGACGACTGGAGGCGGAGCTCCCCCCGCTTCGCCGGCGAGAGCTTCGCCAAGAACCTCGACGTGGTCGACAAGGTCACCGAGCTGGCCGAGCAGAAGGAGATCACCCCCTCACAGCTGGCCATTGCGTGGGTGCTCTCCCGTGGCGACGACCTCACAGCGATCCCGGGCACCAAACGGCGCACCTATCTCGAGGAGAACGTCGGCGCCAGCGGCATCGCGCTCAACGAGGAGGAGCTCGCTGCCATCGACGCGCTGGCACCACACGGGGTCGCCTCCGGAGAGCGTTACGACGAGCGTGGGCTCGCCGCCGTAAACCGGTGAGGACCGGTTCAGAAGTCGCCTGCGTTCCGCCGTACCGGCGCCAGCAGCTCCGACAGCTGCCGCAGTTCCGCCGGGCGCATGTCCGCGATCGCGAAGCGAGCCTCGACCAGGTCCACGGTGGCAGCCTCCACGACGCAACGTCCCCGGTCGGTGATCTCGGCAAGGACCGCCCGGCCGTCCTGCGGGTGTCGTCGGCGTACGACGAGCCCGGACGATTCGAGCCGGTCGATGATCGAGCTGATCGACGTGGGATGGACCTGGAGCCGCTCCCCCATCTTGCCCAGAGGCAGCGAACCAGCGCGTGAGAAGGTCAACAGCACCAGCGCCTCGTAACGCGCGAAGGTGAGGCCGTGCGGCTTCAGCAGGGCGTCGAGCTGACCGAGAACGAGCTGCTGGACCCGCATCAACGAGGTCACCGCGTGCATCTGCTCCACGGCCTCCCATCGCAGGCCCCACTGGCGCGCTGCCTCGTCGATGGGGTCGAACGGTAACTTGCTGCGGCTGGCCATGGCCACAGACCTTAGTTCGCCCGACCACGCAGGCCGGACCGCTGCACGACCTCCTGGATCGTGAGGTCCCGCTGGTCGGGCCGGGAGACGTACTTGATCTCACGAAGCCCCTGCTCCTGAGCGGCGGACTCGAAGATGAAGTGGCCGTAGCCCAGCAGCCTTCCGGCGAAGGGTTTCTCCACGGTGATGTCGAGGATACGGCGCAGCGGCATCGTGGCCGAGGACTGGGAGAAGACCCCACGGACCCGGAAGACGCGCATGTTGGTGATGACGAACCGGTCCACGTGCTCGTTCAGAGCGCGCCATCCGGCATGGAGGAAGAGTCCGATGGCGATCACCCAGGGCAACCATGCCGCCTCCAGGGAGGAAAACACGCCCATCGCGATCAGGGCAAGGCCGAGGAACAGCTCAAGCACCGGTTGCGTGTAGACGACCCAGTGATGACGGACCTCGTCGACGACGACCTCGTTCTCCCGACGCAGAAGGCGCCGACCGACGTTCGGCTCGGCGAAGGCACGCCACAACCACCCGACCATGACGACGTCAGGAGAAGAGAGCGTTGAGGAACTCGATGACGGTGTCGAAGACGTTGCTGACCAGCTCGAAGGTGGCCTTGACGACGTCGGCCGCGGCTTGCGGCTGGGTGAACACGAAGAACACGACAAACAGGATCGCGAGCCCCGCCAGTACCTTCTTCATGCTCACATCTCCGTCCCGAGTAGCTGCCGCCCTTCCCATTGATAGCAGGGCATCATATGAGAGTAAGGGAGGCGCGCGGGTCAGCCAGCGCGATCGGCGTAGGACTCCAAAAGCTGGTCCGCGGCGCGATATGGATCGGAGTCTCCTGACACGACCTGGGCGGCCAGGTCGTCGAGCTCGGTGCGTGCGTGCACGTCGCCCCAGCGCTCACGCAGCGCGGTCACTGCGATTGCCTCGATCTCGTCGCGCGCCCGGCGTACCCGTCTACGTCCGAGCTCTCCACAGGACTCCATCCATCGACGGTGCTCCTCGATCTTCTCCACGACCTCGTCCACGCCCTGACCGGTCTGCGCGACCGTCTTCACGATGGGAGGCTTCCACTGGTCACCGGGCTCGCCGCCACGGTCGGCCAGTGCGATCATGTTGCGCAGATCGCGACGCACGGCGTCCGCGCCGTCACGGTCGGCCTTGTTGACGACGTACACGTCGCCGATCTCGAGGATGCCCGCCTTGGCAGCCTGGATGGCGTCACCCATGCCGGGCGCCAGCAGCACCACCGTGGTGTCGGCGAGCCCGGCCACCTCGACCTCGCTCTGGCCGACGCCCACCGTCTCGACCAGGACCATGTCACATCCGGCCGCGTCGAGGACCCGGAGGGCCTGGGGGGTCGACCAGGACAGCCCTCCGAGGTGACCCCGCGAGGCCATCGAGCGGATGTAGACGTCCGGGTCGGTGGCGTGGTCCTGCATCCGGACACGGTCACCGAGCAGCGCACCCCCCGAGAACGGGGAGGACGGGTCGACCGCGAGCACACCGACTCTTTTGCCGTGCGCGCGCAGGGCCTTGACCACGTGCGAGGTCGAGGTCGACTTGCCGACGCCGGGGGAACCAGTGATGCCGACGACCTGGGCATTACCGGTGTACGGCGCCAACCCGGCCATGACCTCGCGAAGAAGCGGGGAGGCGTCCTCGACCAGCGAGATGAGCCGGGCCACCGCACGCGCGTCGCCGGAGCGGGCGCGGTCGACCAGATCGGGGACCGAGCCCGCCATCCGACGACCCACGGACGGGCTAACGGGGCACTCGGATGATCAACGCGTCACCCTGGCCACCGCCCCCGCAGAGCGCAGCGGCACCGGTGCCTCCACCGCGACGTTTGAGCTCCAGAGCGAGGTGCAGCACGATCCGGGCGCCGGACATGCCGACGGGGTGGCCGAGCGCGATCGCGCCGCCGTTCACGTTCACCTTGTCGTCGGCGAGGCCGAGCTCACGCGAGGAGGCGATGCCGACCGCCGCGAAGGCCTCGTTGATCTCGAGCAGGTCGAGCTCGTCGGTCTTGATCCCGTCCTTCTCGCACGCCTTGGCGATGGCGCGCGCGGGCTGCAGCTGCAGGGTGGAGTCCGGGCCGGCGACCTGGCCGGACGCGCCGATCTCGGCCAACCACTCGATGCCGAGCTCCTCGGCCTTGGCTTTGCTCATCACGACGACGGCGCAGGCACCGTCGGAGATCTGGGATGACGTGCCCGCGGTGATAGACCCGTCCTTGTCGAAGGCAGGGCGCAGCTTGCCCAACGACTCCGCAGTGGTGTCGCCACGGATGCCCTCGTCCTCGGAGAACACGACCGGCTCTCCACGGCGCTGCGGAATCTCCACGGGTACCACCTCGTCGTCGAAGATGCCGTTCTTCCAGGCCTCGGCCGCCCTCTGGTGCGAGCGGGCCGCGAACGCGTCCTGCTCATGCCGGGTCAGACAGACGCCCTCGGTGTTGCATGACTCGGTCAGCGCACCCATGGCCTGCTCGGTGAAGATGTCCCACAAGGCGTCGTAGGCCATCGAGTCGACCAGCTTCGTGTCGCCGTACTTGAACCCCTCGCGTGAGCCAGGGAGCAGATGCGGGGCGCGGGTCATCGACTCCATGCCCCCAGCCACGATGACGTCGTGCTCACCGGCACGGATCAGCTGGTCGGCCAGCGCGATGGCGTTGATGCCGGAGAGGCAGACCTTGTTGATGGTCAGGGACGGGATGCTCATTGGGATGCCGCCCTTGGCCGCGGCCTGGCGAGCCGTGATCTGACCGGCACCGGCCTGGATCACCTGTCCGAGGATGACGTACTCCACCTGGTCGCCGGAGATTGCCGCCTTCGCCAGCGCGCCCTTGATCGCGGCACCGCCCAGCTCGGCCGCGGACTGGTCCTTGAGTCCGCCCAGCAACCGGCCGATCGGTGTGCGGGCGCCAGCGACGATTACGGATCCGGACATGACGCCTCCTGCGGAAAGGGCTGAGCGAGCAATGGTGCGACGATGACAGGACGATACCCACCCATGCGCCACGGCGGGAGTGCCGGATCCACGAACGACGGTGTCGAACGAGTCACACTCGCTCGCGGTCGAGGGCAAGGCGTACGACGATGTGAGTCATGACCGATCCGGCGATCAGCGCCCACCTGTTCGACCGCATCGACCATGTCGGTGTCGCCGTTCCAGATCTCGACGAGGCGATCGCGTTCTACCGCGACACGTTCGGCATGCAAGTCACCCACGAGGAGACCAACCAGGAGCAGGGGGTGCGTGAGGCGATGCTGTGCGTCGGCGACGCCGACGATCGAGCCTCCACGATCCAGCTGCTCGCCCCCCTCGACGACTTGTCCGCGATCGCCACGTTCCTCGAGCGGTCCGGACCAGGGCTGCAGCAGATCGCGTACCGGGTCAGCGACGTCGACCACGTCTGCTCGGTCCTGCGCGAGCGTGGTCTGCGGCTGCTGTACGACGAGCCGCGCCGCGGGACCGCGAACTCACGGATCAACTTCGTGCACCCCAAGGACGCCGGCGGGGTGCTCGTCGAGCTCGTCGAACCTCCCGGTCCGTAGCGCAAGATGGGTCTGGTGCCGGCCGCCGCCGGCGCAGGTCGTTCCATCTTCCCCCAGGAGCTCTCGTGCAGAAGATCCTCGACGCAATCCTCGCCGGCGACACCTCCGCCGATGACTTCGCAGCGCTCGACGTTCCTGGGTCCTACCTTGCGGTCACGGTCCGCAAGGACGAGACCGACATGTTCGAGGGCCTCGCCAGCCGCGACAAGGACCCCCGCAAGTCGCTGCACCTCGACGAGGTGCCGCTGCCCGAGCTCGGTCCGGGCGAGGCGTTTGTCGCGGTGATGGCGAGCGCGATCAACTACAACACGGTGTGGACCTCGATCTTCGAGCCGGTCTCGACCTTCGGCTTCCTCGAGCGTTACGGGAAAGTCTCCCCTCTCGGCAAGCGGCACGACCTCCCCTACCACGTCGTCGGCTCCGACCTGGCGGGAGTCGTGCTGAGGACCGGGGCCGGCGTGCACACGTGGAGCCCCGGGGACGAGGTCGTCGCACACTGCCTCTCCGTCGAGCTGGAGAGCCCGGACGGCCACAATGACACGATGCTGGATCCGGAGCAGCGGATCTGGGGGTTCGAGACCAACTTCGGCGGGCTCGCCCACGTCGCTCTGGTCAAGTCCAACCAGCTGATGCCCAAGGCTGCCCATCTCACCTGGGAGGAGGCGGCCGCACCCGGGCTGGTCAACTCCACCGCCTACCGGCAGCTCGTCAGCGGTAACGGTGCCGGCATGAAGCAGGGCGACAACGTGCTGGTCTGGGGGGCGAGCGGTGGTCTGGGCGGGTACGCCACCCAGTTCGCCCTCAACGGTGGGGCGATTCCGATCTGCGTGGTCTCCTCACCGGAGAAGGCCGAGATCTGCCGCTCGATGGGCGCGGAGCTCATCATCGACCGCAGTCGAGACACTGGGGAGAACTACCAGTTCTGGAAGGACGAGAACACCCAGGACCCGAAGGAGTGGCGCCGCTTCGGGAGGCGAATCCGTGAGCTCACCGGCGGCGAGGACCCCGACATCGTCCTCGAACATCCCGGCCGGGAGACCTTTGGTGCCTCCGTCTTCGCAGCGCGCAAGGGCGGCACGATCGTGACCTGCGCGTCGACCAGCGGCTATCTGCACCAGTACGACAACCGCTACCTCTGGATGAACCTCAAGCACATCGTTGGCTCCCACTTCGCCAACTACCGCGAGGCGTGGGAGGCCAACCGTCTCGTCGCGAAGGGCCGGATCCACCCGACGCTGTCCAAAGCGTATGCGATGCGGGACGTCGGGCAGGCCGCCTACGAGGTGCACAGGAATCAGCACCAGGGCAAGGTCGGAGTGCTCTGCCTGGCCCCGGAGGTGGGGCTGGGCGTGCGCAATCACGAGCTGCGCGACCAGCACCTCGGCCCGATCAACCGCTTCCGCGGCGTCTAGCGTGTCGTTGCACGCGCCTGCCCGGATTCCTCGCTCCCATCGGCAAGACTTAGTCTTGAAACGAAGCAACGGAGTGAGGGGATCGAATGAGCGACCGATCGGGCCTGTCCATCTTCGACGACGAGCCGCGGAACGGCTCGGGGAACGACGAGACCCAGGTCATCGCCCCTGTCGGCAGCGCGCGCGAGACGACCTCCACGGCCGGTGACGACGGCTTTCCCGTCGTCCGCCGTGGCTACGACAAGGCAGCCGTCGACCATGCGCTGCGCACCCTCAACCGGGAGAAGGCCGGCCTCGGCTCGAGCCTGAACGAGGCGAGATCGAGGATCGGCGCCCTCGAGAAGCAGGTGGCCGCGCTCACCCAGCAGCTCGCCGAGAACGAGACCCCGTCGTACGCCGGTCTCGGAGGACGGGCCAGCGAGATGTTGAGACTTGCCGAGGAGCAGGCCGACGACGTGCTCATACAGGCCAACGCACAGGCACAGGAGATGCGTGGCCAGGCGACCCGCGAGTCCCAGGCGATGCGGGCGCAGGCTGCACGTGACGCCGAGGACATGCGCATGGTCCAGCTCAAGGAGCTCGACGAGATGCGCAGCCGGACGCAGGCCGATTCCGAGCAGGAACGCGGACTGGCAAACAGCGAGGCCGCGGACCTGCTGGCCTCGGCCAGGCGTGAGGCCGAGCAGGTCAGGCTGGCCGCCGAGCAGGAGACCAACACGCAGCGCACCGGCGCACGCCGCGAGGCCGAGCAGGCACGCGCAGCCGCAGAGCGGGAGGTCCAGGAAGCGCGTCGTACCCTCGCAGTCGAGAAGGAGCGCCTGACCCGTGAGGCCGCCGAGCATCACAGCAACGCCACCGCGGACACCAACCGCATCGTCGGCGAGGCTGAGGAGCGCTCCCGGGCCGCCGAGGAGCGGGCACGTGAGGCGATGTCGCAGTCGACCGCCCAGCGACAGCACGCCAACGAGGAGGCCGATCGCCTGCTCTCCCGTGCGCGGCGCGAGGCAGAGCAGATGGTTGCCTCGGCCCAGACCCAGGCCGACAGCTTGCTGGCCTCAGGACACCAGGACGCCGAGCGCGAGCTGGCTGCGATCCGTGCCGAGGTCGACCGGATGCAGAAGCGTCGGGACGCGATCGTTGGGCAGCTCGGTGCACTGCGTGATGTGGTGTCCGGCTTCGGCGACGAGCCGGAAGCCGCTCCACAGTAGAAGCGCCTACGCCGTCGGGTCGACGTCCGGCATCGGCTCGTTCTTGAAGACGCTGCCGGTGCGGTTGGCGTAGGCACTGGAGTCAGCAGTCTCCATCTCGCCCTCCCAGTCGGTGGGCAGGGGTATGTCGACCTCCGGCGCGACGCGGAGAACGATCTCGTCGAGCACCCGCTCCGCGCTTCCGACCCACAGGTGCTTTGCCCCCGCGACACCGATGACCTCGGCCTGGGGCACCAGCGCGAACCGCTGCTTGGCCTCGGGCGGCTGCAGGTAGTCGTCGTGCTCGGGCACCACGGCGACCAGGGGCTTCCCGGACTCAGCCCAGAGCTCAAGGTGCTTGTCCTCGGAGAACCGCAGCGGCGGCGAAAGCAGGATGGCACCACAGATCGCCGGGTCGTTGCCGTGCATCAGCGTCAGGTCGGTCCCGAACGACCAGCCGACCAGCCAAATGTTGGGCAGGTCGTGGAACTCGGCGTACTCGATTGCCGCCGCGACGTCGTACGCCTCGTCCTTGGCGTGGTCGAACTCGCCCCCACTGGTGCCGTGCATGCTCGAGGTTCCCCGGGTGTTGAACCTGAGCACCGCGACGCCGGCCAGCGCGGGCAGGCGGAACGCAGCCTTGCGGTAGAGGTGACTGTCCATCATCCCGCCATGGGTCGGCAGAGGATGCAGGCAGACGATCGTCGCCACCGGGTCGCGGTCGACCGGCAGGGCGAGCTCGCCGACGAGCTCGAGCCCGTCGGCGGTGTGCAAGGTGATCGCCTTCCGCCGGGCCGGCAGGACGGAGTTCCCTCGGATCGAAGCCATGACTCGAGATCAGCGGTTCGTGTAGTCGCGGAAGCCGCGCCTGGTCTTGCGGCCGAGGTAGCCCGCGGTGACCAGGTGCTCAAGCAGCGGCGCCGGGGCGAAACCGGGCTCGCGGAACTCCAGGTACAGCTCGCGCTGGATCGCCAGGGACACGTCGTTACCCACCACGTCGAGGAGCTCGAAGGGACCCATCGGCAGCGCACAGCCATACTTCATCGCGGTGTCGATGTCGTCCGCGGAGGCGTAGTGCGCCTCGAGCATCTTGACCGCATCGTTGAGATAGGGGAACAGGAGGGCGTTCACCACGAAGCCGGCCCGGTCACCGCACGAGACGGGCACCTTGCCGATCTTGTCGCAGAGGGCACGCACGGTCTCGGCGACTTCATCGGAGGTGCTGACGGTGCTGACCACTTCCACCAGCCTCATGAGCGGCGCCGGGTTGAAGAAGTGCATGCCGACCACATCCTGCGGCCTCGCGGTCACGGTGGCCAGCGAGATGACCGGCAGCGACGAGGTCGTGGTGGCCAAGATGGTGCCCGGCTTGCAGATCTCGCCGAGGTTCTCGAACAGGACGGTCTTGACCTTCAGATCCTCGGCGACCGCCTCCACGACGATGTCCACGCCCACCAGGTCGTCGAGCTTCGTGGTGCCCGCGAGCCGGCCGAGCACCTCATCACGGACGGACGCCTCCATCGTTGTGCGTTGGATTGCCTTGTCCAGGGAGCGTTCGACCGCCCTCTGCACACCATCCACCTTGTCCTGACTACGGCCTACGTAGGTGACGTTGTACCCGGCCTTGGCGAACACCTCTACGATCCCGGTGGCCATCGTGCCGGTGCCCACGACGCCCACCTTCGCAAGGTCGTGCCGCAGCTGTGGGCGGTCGTCCTCGGACGGGGTCAGCGCGTCGTTGACCACCATATGAGTGTCGGGCCCCTCGTAGGTGTAGAACCCACGACCGGTCTTGCGACCGCGCATGCCCGCGGTGACCATCTGCTTGAGCATCGGTGACGGGGCGTGCAGCCTGTCCCGACCCTGGCGGTACATCGTCTCCAGGATCTCGTAGGCGGTGTCCAGACCGATCAGGTCGAGCAGCGCGAGCGGACCCATCGGGTAGCCACAGCCGAAGCGCATCGCGGCATCGATGTCCTCGCGAGTGGCATACCTGCTCTCGAACATCGACACCGCGTGGTTGAGGTAGCCGAACAGCAGCGAGTTGGCGATGAAACCGGCCCGGTCCCCACACACGACCGGCGTCTTGTCCAGCGAGCGCGCCAGGTTCGCGGCGTCCTCGAGTACCGACGGTTCGGTGACCACCGTCCGGATGACCTCGACGAGGTTCTGCACCGGCGCGGGGTTGAAGAAGTGGATGCCGATCACCCGGCCCGGGTGCATGGTGGCGGTGGAGATCTCGGTGACCGAGAGGGACGAGGTGTT
>JALZKI010000046.1 GCA_030859325.1 Actinomycetota bacterium | reverse complement strand
GGGCCCTACTCGTGACTTTCGGCCGCTAGAATCCTCTCCCCACCTCCCCGAACAGGAGCCAGTCGTGTCCCGCACGGTCTACATGCACATCGGGTTGGCCAAGTCCGGCACGACCTACCTCCAGCACATCCTGCAGGCGAACCGTGGCCTGCTCGAGGAGAACGGTGTGCTGTTCCCCGGACCGAAGATGTCCGAGCACTTCATGGCTGCGCTCGACGTCTCCGGCGCGGCCCTCGGCGGCCACCGCCCACCGGACACCGACGGGGCCTGGAAGCGCACCGCGGACGCGGCGAACCTCTTTCCCGGATCCACCCTCATCTCACACGAGATGTTCGCGCCGATGTCTCAGAAGACGATCGGGGAGGCCCTGGAGAGCTTCGGCACCTCCGACGTACGCGTCATCGTCACCGCCCGCGACTTCGGCAGGCAGGTCCCGGCCGTATGGCAGGAGCGGATCAAGAACGGTGGACAGGAGCGCTACCGCGACTTCCTGGAGTCCTTGTTCGGATCAGAGAAGGGTCGTCGGCACCAGGGCGGTTTCTGGCGGATGCAGTACCTGGTCGACATCTCCAGCAGGTGGGCAGAAGTCGTCGGGAGGGAGCGTCTCACGATCGTCACGGTGCCCCAGTCCGCCGCAGACCCCCGAGAGCTGTGGAACCGCTTCGCAGTGGCCACGGACCTTCCCCGGCTGGACTACAGCTTCGACGTCGGTGGCCGGAACCGGTCACTCGGTGTGGTCGAGTCCGAGCTCCTGCGCCGGCTCAACGGGGGCCTTTCCGAGCTGAGCTGGCCGCAGTACGTTCGACGTGTGAAGCGTCGGTTCGCCGAGGACACGCTTGCTGTCAGCTCCACGAGCGAGCGGTTGGCCGTCCCGCGCGACTACCAGGAGCGGGTGAAGCTGGTCTCCGACCAGACCATCGAGCATCTCGAGCAGCTCGGATGCCGGGTGGTGGGTGACTTCGAAGACCTCCGGCCGCTGTTCAAGGACCCCGACCCCACCACACCGGACGAGGTGCCGGAGAGCGTCGTACTCGAGCTAGCCCTCGGCCAGCTCAGGGGATACGTGAGTCGGCCACCGGCGCCCAGGACCGCCGCCGACCCCGGCATGGGCGGCACGTCGAGCTCCGCCGGTGGAGCCGGACGCGCGCGCGGACTGCGGGCCTCCCTCAAGGCGCGGTTGCGGAGCAGCTGACTCCTGACTGGTAGCCTGAGCCGCATCAATTCCACCCTTTGTGCGAGGAAGATCCTTGACTGAAACGACTGAGGCGCCCGTCCTGGCCACGCCCGACGACGTCCCGTCGAGCACCGGGTTCCGCGTGGTCCAGCGCACCATCATGCGCGCCGACCAGGAGCTCGACATCCGGCCGTTGTACGTCGGCGGCATCTCCGGGTTCGGCGCCGCGACCGGCGCCTCCGGACCTTCTGGATCGACCGACGACCTCTCGTCGCTGGGTGAGGGCGCGGACAACGACCCGGCGAACAAGGGGCTCGACAAGGTGGAGTCGATGGGCGGCTTCGGACGGGTCGCTGACTACGGCGCGCAGGTCTACCCCGAACGCCGACTCACCTTCGCCACCTACTTCAACGCCTTTCCCGCCAGCTACTGGCGACGGTGGACGTCGTTCGGCTCGGTGCGGCTCCAGGCGAGTGTGCGCGGTCAGGGAACGCTGAGCGTCTACCGATCCACGGCCAAGGGCCACGTCCAGCGCGCGGCGTCCGAGGTCTTCGACTCCCCAGACGTGCACACCACTTCCTTCGACCTGCCGTTAAAGCCGTTCATCGACGGCGGCTGGTACTGGTTCGACGTCGAGGCAGGTGACCGAGAAGCCATCGTCGTCGAAGCCGTGTGGGGCTTCGACACCGAGCACCTGAGCTCCGGCAGCGTCTCCATCGGGATCACCACCTTCAACCGGCCCGACTTCTGTGTCGACCAGCTGGTGGCCCTGTCCAAGGAGCCCGCAGTCCTGGACCTGCTCGACGAGATCTACGTGGTCGACCAGGGCACCGAGAAGGTCACCGACAACGAGCTCTATCCTCAGGTCGCGGCCGCGCTGGGCCCGAAGCTCCGAATCATCGAGCAGGGCAATCTCGGTGGTTCCGGTGGCTTCTCGCGGGCAATGAGCGAGACGGTGTCGAAGGGGGACGCCGACTACGTCCTGCTGCTCGACGACGACGTGGTGTGTGAGCCGGAGGGCATCCTGCGCGCCGTCGCGTTCGCTGATCTCGCCAAGCAGCCCACCATGGTCGGTGGCCAGATGTTCAGCCTCTACGACCGCTCGGTCCTGCACGCCTACGGGGAGACGGTTGACAAGTACCGCTGGTTCTGGGGAGCCGCCCCGAACACCTGGCACGGGCACAACTTCGCGAACCACTCACTGCGCGCCACGGACTGGCTGCACCGTCGCATCGACGTCGACTACAACGGCTGGTGGATGTGCCTGATCCCCACGCAGGTGATCCGCGAGGTCGGACTCTCGCTGCCGATGTTCATCAAGTGGGACGACGCCGAGTTCGGCCTGCGTGCCCGTGAGGCGGGCTACCCGACCGTCACGCTCCCCGGTGTCGCCGTGTGGCACGTGCCGTGGCATGAGAAGGACGACACGATCGACTGGCAGGCCTACTTCCACCGGCGCAACCGCCTGATCACCGCGCTGCTCCACTCGCCGTACGAACGCGGCGGCAAGCTGATCAGGGAGAGCTTCGAGACGCAGGTACGGCACCTGCTGTCCATGCAGTACAGCCCTGCGGAGATGGGGCTGATGGCCATCGAGGACATCCTCGAGGGACCTCAGCGCATGCACCGTGACGTGCTCGAGCGACTACCCGAGCTGCGCGATCTGCGCAAGGGGTACGACGACTCGAGCTCGCAGTCCGACCTCGATGCCTATCCGGCCCCGCGTCGTCGCAAGCCGCCGCGCAAGGGAAAGGACTCCTCGGCACCGATAGGACCGGTCGGGAAGCTGAAGACCGTGGCCAAGGGTGCCGTCCGCCAGGCCATGCCGACTCGCGACTTCGCGCGCAAGTACCCCGAGGCCGGGGTCCCGCATCTGGACCTCAAGTGGTGGAAGCTGATGCAGCTCGACTCCGCCCTGGTTTCCTCAGCCGACAACACCTCGGCGTCCTGGTACAAGCGTGACCCGGAGATGTTCCGTGACCTGATGCGGCGTTCGGTCGCCATCCATATCCGGCTGACCAGGGAGTGGCCACGCCTGGCCGAGCAGTACAAGCGGGCGCTTCCCGGCCTCGTGTCGCCGGAGCAGTGGGAGCACACGTTCGAGGAGTCGAACCAGAAGGACGAGTCGCCCAGCTGAACGATCCGGAGACCGGCCCGGCGGAGCTCGTGCTGGCATCACTCGGTGAAGTGCTGCGCTCGGCCGGCTACACGGTCGCCGACGTCGCGCGCAGCATCGGACTGACCGCGCACGCGGCGTTGTCGCGCAACGAGACCGTCCCCGCCATGCGTGCGACCCGGGACGGCTCGGTGCTCTCCACCCTGACCCGGTTGTGGCTCCTGCAGTCACCCGTCCGGCTAGAGGAGGTCGAGCGGGCGCTTCCCGAACAGGTGGAAGCGTTGTGCGCGCTCGGTGTGCTCGAGCGATCGGTCGACAGCGTCCGGGCCGTGCTCGACGTGCGTCCCTATGCCGAGGACGACCGCGACTGGTGGGTGGTCAGTGACCTGACCCCCGGGCTGGACGGTGCCGGAGCCCGAGTCAGCTCCGACTACGTGCTCGGTGTCAGCCCGGCGTCTACCTCGCTTGCCCAGATCACGGTCCGGGAACCGGTGGCATGCGCCCTGGACCTGGGAACCGGTTGTGGCGTGCAGTCGCTGCATCTCGCGAGCCACGTCGGCCGTCTCGTGGCCACCGACGTCAACAGGCGCGCGTTGAGGATGGCTGCCATGAACGCCGCGATGAACGGGATCGACCTCGACCTGCGGGAGGGGAACCTCTACGAGCCGGTCCAGGACGAGAAGTTCGACCTGGTCGTGACGAACCCGCCGTTCGTCATCTCGCCGGCGACTGGCCCGCTGCTGGCCTACCGGGACTCAGGTCTTCCCGGCGACGAGGTCGTTCAGCGGCTGGTGAGGCACGCGGCGCGACATCTGCGGCCACGGGGCTGGTGCCAGGTGCTGGCCAACTGGGCGCACGTCCGGGGCGAACCATGGGAGGCGCGTCTCACGGGGTGGCTGGACGGCTCCGGATGTGACGCCTGGGTGGTGCAACGCGAGGTCGTCGACCCGGCCGAGTACGTCGAGATCTGGCTCAGGGACGCCGGTGTGCACGGGGCGCCGGACTACCTCGAGCGTTACGACACATGGCTCGCGTGGTTCGAGGAGCAGGGGATCGAGGCCGTCGGCTTCGGGTGGCTCAACCTCAGGAGGCGTTCCGAGACAGTCTCGGGCGAGTCGGTCCTCCGCCTGGAGCAGTGGCCGTTCGAGGTGGAGCAGCCGATGGGTCCGGAGGTCGCGGCCTGGGCGCGGCGCGTCGACCTCGGGCGCGTGGCCGATGACGTCACGCTGCTCAGGCACCGGCTCGTCGTACGCCCCGACGTGAGCCAGGAGACCGTCGGAGCGCCGGGCGCCGAGGATCCGGAGCGGATCGTGGTCCGACAGTCCCGCGGGATGCGTCGCGCCCGTCAGGTCGACACCTTCGAGGCGGGACTCGTGGGTGCATGCGACGGTGACCTCAGTCTCGGCCGGATCATCGACGCGCTATCCGTGATCGTGGGCAGGGACGGGGCAGAGCTTCGGCGCGAGTACCTGCCCAATGTCAGGGACCTCCTGACGGACGGTTTTCTGGAACCGTCCTGGGAAAGCTCGGCGGCTCGGTCCAGCCGCCCTGCGAGTGCAGGTCTACGCTGAACTGCGACGAGGTTCAGCGCAGCACTGAACTATGTCAGCCTAGTCGCACCAACACCAGCCCGCCCAGGGCGAGCAGCCAGCTGGCGAAGCTGCCGATCAAGAAGTACTCCGACACGTCTGTCGGGCCCTCCTCGCTCGCGGTGCGCTGCAGCTCGGGGAAGCGGAGCAGGGCCTTGGCCGCGACGACGACCGCCGCGGCTGTGAGCTCACCCGCCAGGCCCAGCACGAGTATGAACAGCCGCTCCATCGGGCCGAGGAGCCGACCGCCCTTGAGCCTCTTCTCGTTGGCGAGCGCCGGGACCCCGATGGCGTCGAGCAGCAGGCGTACGACGAGGTTGGCGGTGCTCAGCTGGAAGACGATGACGCCGAGCACCAGCAGCACACGGACTGGTCCAACGTCGGCGAGCAACGACCCGGTGAACAGGTCCGGCAGACGTGCATCTGTCGTGGCGGCGCCACCGAGTAGTGCGAGCGCGGCCAGTGGAGCCGCGAAGGATGCGAAGGCGGCAGCGCGCCAGCGGCCCCGCACGGACGTCGACGGATCGAGGGCAAGGGAAGATCCGACCACCCATGACACGAGCCCGAGCACCCACACCGGCACCACCAGTGCCCAGTCGGTCGCGTGCAGGTCGAGGCCGACCGCGGCGAAGATCAACAACGTGACACCCAAGGCGACGAGCAGGAACCGGCGGCGCCACGATGTCGTGTCCCTGGTGGCGCGGAGCAGATCGCAGACGCCGACGGCCAGCAACCAGACACCGATCGCCATCAGAGCTCCTTCCGCCGGGCGAACAGAGCCTGAGCATCCATCACAGCACCGACACCGCGGGCGAACTGTTGCGACACCGCGGACGGCCAGACTGCCTCGGACTGGGCGATGTCCTTCTGCGAGTGGCCGAGCAGGGCGAGGGTGAGCATTCGCGCACCACGGTCGTTGAGCCGCTCGACGATCTGGTCCCGACAGATCAGGAAGGCGTTCACGGTGCTGGAGTCGTGACCGACGTACCACGTGCGCCGCAACGGCTTTCCGCGCCCGAGCGCCACGATCGCCTCGCGCGCCGCCCACCATCCCGGACCGTCCTGCAGCAGCGGACGACGGGAGGCATCGTGGACCGCGAACTCCCCGAACCCGATCCCGCACCGCGAGTCGACTACCGGGAGCAGCATCAGCCGCACTACGAGCGCTGCCAGGACGGCGTCTGCAAGGGTGCCACACGCCCCCTGGAACTCATCACCGATCGTCGGCTCGAAGAGCTGGGCCGGCGCGAGGTGGCGGTTGACTGCATCCAGCGACTCGTTCACCGCTCCTTGCACGGACGCCCGGTCCGGCACGTCGCGGGAGGCAACGAGGTCTCCGATCACGGTGTACATCTTCTCAGCCATGGTTCAGCCTAGAACTGAATTATAAAAAAATACAGTTCTAGGCTGAAGGTTGGGCCGCCGCGCCAAACATCTCGTTCGGACCAGACCCGCGGTGGCTGCTGCGGCTGTTCCGGATGAGCACCCAGCCACGTCTTAGCGGACGCGGTTGACGGGAAGCGCTACGGTATCTGCGCCAGCCAAGATGGAAAGTCGACGGGTCCTAGGAGCACAAGTACGTGGCATCGAATAGCGCCACCGCCACCGGCAAGAACAGCGGGGGCACCGGGCACAAGCTCGTGATCGTGGAGTCGCCGGCCAAGGCGCGCACCATCGCGGGTTACCTCGGTCGGGGTTACGTGGTCGAGTCCTCGATCGGCCACATCCGCGACCTTCCACAGAGCGCCGCCGACATCCCGGCCAGGATAAAGGGCGAGAAGTGGGCACGCCTCGGTGTCGACGTGGACAACCGGTTCACGCCCTACTACGTGGTTTCAAGGGACAAGAAGCCGCACATCACCAAGCTGAAGAACCTACTGAAGGACGCCTCGGAGCTCTACCTCGCCACGGACGAGGACCGGGAGGGAGAGGCCATCGCATGGCACCTGTTCGACGAGCTGAAGCCGAAGGTTCCCGTCAAGCGGATGGTCTTCCACGAGATCACCCCGCAGGCCATCGCCGCCGCGGTCGAGCACCCACGTGACATCGACGAGAACCTGGTCGAGGCGCAAGAGGCCAGACGCATCCTCGATCGGCTCTACGGCTACGAAGTGTCACCGGTGCTATGGAAGAAGGTCATGTCCGGCCTGTCCGCGGGCCGTGTGCAGTCGGTCGCGACCCGCCTGGTCGTAGCCCGCGAGCGGGACCGGATAGCGTTCCGCGCGGCGTCCTACTGGGACCTCGAAGGCAGTTTCGACGCCGGGAGCAAGCACGACGACCGGATGTTCCCGGCCAAGCTGCACGCCCTCGACGGCCTCCGGGTGGCGCGCGGGAGCGACTTCACCGCGCAGGGCGAGCTCAGAGCCGGCGCCAAGGTTGTTCACCTGGAAAGGCAACGAGCCGAGCAGCTCGCCGAGTCACTGCACGAGACCTCGTTCGACATCCGGTCCGTGGAGTCCAAGCCCTACCGGCGCTCGCCGTACGCCCCGTTCCGCACCACCACCTTGCAACAGGAGGCTTCGCGCAAGCTCGGGTTCGGCGCCTCGCGGACGATGTCGGTGGCGCAGCGGCTCTACGAGAACGGCTTCATCACCTACATGCGCACCGACTCGGTGACGCTGTCTCAGTCGGCGATCACCGCCGCCCGCGAGCAAGTGCGTGAGCTGTTCGGTGCGGACTACCTTCCCGACAAGACGCGGGTCTACTACTCGAAGGTGAAGAACGCCCAGGAGGCACACGAGGCGATCCGACCTGCAGGCGAGAACTTCAGGACTCCCGCGCAGACCGGTCTCTCCAGCGACGAGTTCCGCCTCTACGAGCTGATCTGGATGCGCACGGTTGCCTCGCAGATGAAGGACGCGGAGGGTCGCAGCGTGACGATCCGGCTCGGCGGTGTCGCGGCCTCGGGTGAGGACTGCGTGTTCTCCGCCTCAGGTCGGGTGATCACCTTCCACGGCTTCCTCAAGGCGTACGTCGAGGGTTCGGACGACCCGGACACCGAGTCCGACGACCGTGAGACGAGACTGCCGGCCGTCACAGAGGGCGACTTGATCTCCGCGGCGTCGGTGAGACCTGCGGGCCATGTGACGAAGCCGCCGGCTCGCTACACCGAGGCCACGTTGATCCGTGAGCTGGAAGAGCGCGAGATCGGCCGCCCGTCGACGTACGCCTCGATTCTCGGAACGATCCTCAACCGGGGTTACGTGTACAAGAAGGGCACCGCGCTGGTGCCCGCATGGCTCGCGTTCTCGGTGGTGCGCCTGCTGGAGGAGCACTTCACGCGGCTGGTGTCCTACGAGTTCACCGCCGGCATGGAGGACGTGCTCGACGAGATCGCCGCAGGCCGCAAGGACCGCGAGACCGAGCTGGCTGAGTTCTACTTCGGCAGCGGGGAGGTCGAGGGACTGCAACGCCTGGTCACCGAGCTCGGCGAGATCGACGCCCGCGAGCTGGCGACTTTTCCGATCGGTGAGGGGATCGCTCTGCGGGTCGGACGTTACGGGCCCTACCTCGAGGACGCCTCGAGCACTGACGAGACCCGCGCCAACGTGCCCGAGGACCTTCCGCCGGACGAGCTGACTGTCGGGAAGGCCAGGGAGCTGCTGGCCAACCCGGCCGGCGCCGAGCACGAGCTCGGAACCGACCCGGGGACCGGCAACGTGGTCGTGGCCAAGAACGGCCGCTTCGGTCCCTACGTCACCGAGGTTCTTCCCGAGGGCACACCCAAGAGCAGGAAGCCCCGCACCTCGTCGCTGTTCAAGTCGATGACGCTGGACACCCTCAGGCTCGAGGACGCGTTGCGGCTGCTGACCCTCCCACGCGTGGTGGGTGTGGACCCCGAGTCCGGTGACGAGGTCACCGCTCAGAACGGTCGCTACGGTCCGTATCTCAAGAAGGGCACCGACTCGCGATCGATCGAGGACGAGGAGAAGCTGCTCACGATCACCCTCGACGAGGCGACGGCGATCTACGCGCAGCCGAAGGCGCGGGGACGTGCTGCTGCCAACCCGGGCCGGGAGATCGGTGAGGACCCGGCGACCGGGACGAGGATCACCGTGAAGAGCGGTCGCTTCGGTCCGTATGTGACCGACGGGGAGTACAACGCCACCCTGCGGCAAGGTGACGACGAGACCACCCTGTCGCTGGAGCGCGCGGCGGAGCTGCTCGCGGACAAGCGCGCCAAGGGTCCTGCGCCGAAGAAGTCCGCGAAGAAGTCCCCGGCGAAGAAGTCGGCGAAGAAGCCCGCGAAGAAGTCCACGGCCAAGAAGCCCGCGAAGAAGTTCACGGCAAGCAGCTCCTGAGGAGTCGTTCTGGCATTGCGCCGGCTGGGATGCCTGCGCTGTCTGGCATGGTGATTCTCGCTGGATCGGGTGGCCGCGACTAGGGTTGGCTCGTGAGTGAGCAGGTCGATCCGCGCTCGTCGTCCGGCGAGATGCCGCACGCGCCCGCTCACTCGTTGCTAGCGGTTCTACGGATCCGTGACTTCCGGCGCCTGTGGGTCGGCCTCGGGCTCTCGAGCCTCGGTGACTGGATCGGGCTGTTGGCCTTGACCGCCCTGGCGAACGAGATCGCCGGACCGTCGTACGCGATGAAGAACTTCGCGATCGCGGGTGTTCTTTTCCTCCGCGTCCTCCCGGCGCTGGTGATCGGCCCCATCGCCGGCTACATCGCAGACCGGCTCGACCGGCGTCGCACGCTGATCTGGGGCGACTACCTGCGCGGCGCGCTGTTCCTGACCATCCCGATCGTCGGCACCTTGTGGTGGGTCTTCGTGGCCACCATCCTGATCGAGGCGGTCAGCCTGGTGTGGCTGCCGGCCAAGGACGCGACGATCCCGAACCTGGTCCCCCGGCACCGGCTCGAGGCGGCGAACCAGGTCAGTCTGGCCACGACGTACGGCTCGGCTCTTCCGGCCGCTGCCATCTTCACCGTGCTGACGCTCGTCGAGAAGCTCTACCGGCATCTGTTCGACTGGGTTCCCAACGCCATCGATCTGGCGCTGTACCTCAACGCCATCTCCTTCGTGGTCTCGGGCATCGTGATCGCCACTCTCGCCCACATTCCACGCGGCCCGGCGGCGGCAGGAGGCGAGCATGAGGGCAGCGTGGTCAAGGTCGTCCTCGACGGATGGAAGTACGTCGGGCGCACGCCCGTCGTCAGGGGACTCGTGGTCGGCATCATCGGGGCTTTCTCCGCCGGCGGAGTGGTGATCGGACTGGCCCGCACCTACGTGAGCGACCTCGGCGGTGGTGAGCCCGGATACGGCGTGCTTTTCGGAACGGTGTTCCTGGGGCTCGGGCTGGGCATGTGGCGCGGCCCCCGGCTGCTCAGGGGACTGACCCGCCGGCGCCTCTTCGGGCTCTCGCTCACCGGCGTGGGCCTCTTCTTGTTCCCCCTGGCCCTCGCGCAGCAGCTGGAGGTCGTCACCGCGCTCACGCTGCTGCTCGGCTTCCTGTCAGGCGTCGCATGGATCACCGGCAACACCCTGCTCGGTCTCGAGGTGCCCGACGCCTTACGCGGGCGCACCTTCGCCTTCGTGGGTTCGATGATCCGGCTCTCACTCGCGCTCGTACTCGCCACCGCACCGCTCGTCGCCGGCCTGATCGGTACGCACAGCCGCGAGGTGCTCGGCCGCGAGCTGGTCTACAACGGTGCGGCGTTCACGTTCCTGATCGCTGCCGTCCTCATGACGGCCGTCGGTGTCGCGGCCTATCGTCAGATGGACGACCGGAAAGGAGTCCCGTTGACCAAAGACCTCCGCAACGCGTTCACCGGCGAGCAGGGCGTCTACACCTCCACTGGAGTCTTCGTCGCGCTCGAGGGAGGCGAAGGGTCCGGAAAGTCCACCCAGGCAAGACTGCTGGCCCAGTGGCTGGCCGACGAGGGATACGACGCGGTCCTCACCCATGAGCCTGGAGACACCGGGGTCGGGCAGGAGCTGCGCCGGATCGTGCTCGACCCGTCGACCGGGGCAATCTCGGGTCGCACCGAGGCGCTGCTGTACGCCGCCGACAAGGCCGAGCACGTCGAGCGCGTCGTCGTGCCTGCCCTCGAACGCGGAGCCGTGGTGATCACCGACAGGTACGTCGACTCGACGCTGGCCTACCAGGGAGCCGGCCGCAACCTCGCCGACGGTGAGCTGGAGAGGGTCGCCCGCTGGGCGACCGCTGACCTGCGCCCGCACCTGACCGTGCTGCTCGATATCCCGCCGGACACCGGGCTGACCCGGTTCGAGGGCAGAGACCGGATCGAAGGAGAGTCCGTCGACTTCCACGACCGGGTCCGACAGGCGTTCCTCCGGCTCGCCTCGGCGCAGCCTGAGCACTACCTGGTGGTCGACGCGCGAGGGTTGGTCGACACGATCGCGGAGACTGTCCGTGCACGGGTGGAGCCGTTGCTGGCACAGGCCGTAGGACGCTCCGCGGACCCTGCCCCGGCTCAGCTTGAGGGCAAGCACACGGCGACCGGGCCATGACCGCTTCTGCCGATGCCCCGACGAGCGCGCCGACGACGGTGTGGTCTTCGCTGGTGGGCCAACGCCCGTTGGTCGAGACGCTGAGCCGGGCCGCAGCCGGCTACGGGATGAGCCATGCCTGGTTGTTCACCGGCCCGCCCGGCTCGGGCCGCTCCAACGCGGCCATGGCGTTCGCTGCCGCACTGTTGTGTGAACAAGGTGGGTGCGGCCGGTGCCAGGCATGCCAGACCGCGCTGGCCGGGACCCACTCCGACGTGAGCGTGACCCGGACAGAGACCGCGCAGATCGCTACGGAGGACATGCGCGAGCTGGTGTTCAGGTCCGCACTGGCGCCGGTCGGGCACCGCTGGCAGGTCATGGTCATCGAGGATGCCGACCGGCTGCACGAGCGGGCTGCCAACGCGTTGCTGAAGGCCATCGAGGAGCCCACCCCGCGCACAGTCTGGCTGCTCTGCGCGCCGACTGTCGAGGATGTGCTGCCCACGATCCGCTCGCGGTGCCGCAGCACCGTGCTGAGCACGCCGACCGAGGCGGAGGTCGCCGGCTACCTCAAAGAGCGTGACGGCGTCGCCGAGGGAATCGCCTGGTTCGCGGCCCGAGCCAGCCAAGGACACATCGGACGCGCCCGCGCCCTCGCGCAGGACGAAGGCACCCGCAACAGAAGGCGCGAGGTCACCGCGATCCCCCCGAAGCTGACCTCCCTCGGCGCATGCATGAACGCCGCCTCGAACTTGGTTGACATCGCGAAGAGCGAGACGGAGGCGGTCGGTGAGGCCAGCGACGCCCGGGAGAGGGTCGACGTCGAGGCCACCTACGGGTCGGACCCGAGATCGCGTCGCTCTCGGACGTACCAGGCCGCTCTGAAGGACCTCGCCCACACGCAGAAGCAGCGAGCGCGGCGACGGACCCTCGACGTGATCGACAGGTGTCTGATGGACATGCTCTCGGTCTACCGCGACACGATCGCGGTGCAGACGGGGGCTTGTGTTCCGCTGGTCAACGAGGAGATGCGCGCCGACGTCGAGCAGCTTTCCCGCCGGTCCACCCCGGAACAGAACCTGCGCCGTATCGACGCGCTCTTCGCCGCCCGGGAACAGATGCTCGAACACACGGTTCCGCCTCTGCTCGCACTGGAGTCGATGATGCTGGCCGCCCGGGTTCCCTGACCTGCCTAGAGTGAGCAGGTGTCCCCTGTCGAGAAGTCCAGTCGCGTCAAGTGCGCCGTCACAAGGGCCTTGCCGGCCGTACTGTGCCTGACCCTTCCCGGATGCAGCCTGGGTACCTCCTTCGACCAGGACCCGAAGGCGGAGACCTCACCGTCGCTCTCACCCAGCCCCCTGGACTCATCCGACCCGACGGAGGAGCCGGCTCCCCGGGGCGGGTTGACGGACTTCTACGAGCAGGACGTCGAATGGGAGACGTGTCGCTCCGACAAGCTCTGCGTGAGGGTCAAGGTGCCGCTGGACTACGCGGAGCCGGAGGCGGAGTCGATCTCGCTGTCGATGCTCAAGGTGCCGGCCGCCCACGGGTTGAAACGGATCGGCTCTCTGGTCGTCAACCCGGGTGGCCCGGGCGGGTCCGGCGTTGAGTACGCCGCACAGGCGTCGGCCTACTTCGGCGCCGAGGTGCTCGAGGTCTTCGACGTGGTCGGCTTCGACCCCCGCGGCGTGGGGAAGAGTACGCCGGTGCAATGCCTGACCGACGCGGCTCTGGACGAGTTCGTAGCCAGTGACCCGGACCCGGACACCGTTGCGGAGCGTCGCGAGGCCGACGAGCTGCTGCGGGAGTTCGGTGAAGGGTGCACGCAAAACAGCGGTGACCTGGCCGCGCACGTGTCGACGGTGGAGGCGGCCAAGGACATCGACATCATCCGGTCCGTGCTGGGCGACAAGCAGCTCAGCTACTTCGGGGCGTCGTACGGCACCTTCCTCGGCGCCACCTACGCCGAGCTGTTCCCCAGCCGGGTGGGCCGGATGGTCCTGGACGGGGCGATCGACCCCGCGCTGTCCATCGAGGAGAGGCGCCTGGTTCAGGCCGAGGGTTTCGAGACCGCCTTGCGTGCCTACGTGGGGAACTGTGTCGACGCGGGTGACTGCTTCCTCGGGGACAGTGTGGACGCCGGCACGCAGCGGATCCGCGCCTTCCTCGACGAGGTCGAGGCCGAGCCCATCGCCGCTTCGGGTCCGCGTTCGCTCGAGGCCGGCAACGCGGTCCTCGGTGTCTGGGCGCCGCTCTACAACAAGGACTACTGGCCTATCCTGGACGGCGCCCTCGGCTCCGCGTTCGCCGGGAACGGGTCCTCCCTGCTCTCGTTGTCAGACGCCTACACCTCCCGGGGGCGCATGGGCTACCTGGACAACTCGCTCGAGGCTCTTTACGCGGTCACCTGCCTCGACCAGGACGACACGGTCCCGGTGGGCCGGGCGCCCAACCGGGTCGAGGTGTTCGAGGAGGTGTCCCCGACGTTCGGGGCGATCTTCGCCTACGGTGTCTCCGGCTGCGCCGACTGGCCTCTGGACTCCGTCGAGGCACCCGCGGAGATCGACGCCGAGGGAGCCGAGCCGATCCTGGTCGTCGGCACCACCCGTGACCCGGCCACTCCGGTCGAGTGGGCCGAGGCACTGGCCGCGCAGCTCGACTCCGGCGTCCTCGTGCGTCGTGACGGCGACGGGCACACCGGCTACAACACCGGGAACGAGTGTGTGGATGACGTGGTGGAGTCCTACCTCGTCTCGGGAAAGACGCCGAAGGCGCAGGTGGACTGCTGATGAGCAGGTACGGCGCACAGTTCGGCCCCGACCTCACGTTCCTGGGCGTCGGCCCCTGTGACCTCGACGATCCGGAGACGTACTCCGGTGCGGACGTCGTGGTGGTGGGGGCGCCGTTCGACGGTGGCACCTCGCACCGTCCCGGGACCCGGTTCGGCCCGATGGCGATCCGGCAGGCCTGCTACCTGCCGCAGGACGGCTCGCGTCCACACCTCGCGCTGCGGGTGGACGCGCTGCGCGACATCCGCGTCGTGGATGCCGGTGACGTGGAGATGTACTCCGGTGACGTGGAGAGGTCGGTCGCCTCGCTCGAGGCGGCGGTGCACAGCGTGGCGGCCTGCGGCGCCGTACCGCTCGTGCTCGGAGGCGACCACACGATCGCCCTTCCCGACGCCACCGGGGTCGCGCGCCACCACGGGTTCGGTCGCGTGTCGATGCTCCACTTCGACGCGCACGCCGACACCGGCGATATCGAGTTCGGCTCGCTCTACGGGCACGGGCAGCCGATGCGCCGGCTGATCGAGTCGGGGGCGCTGCGTGGTGATCGCTTCCTGCAGATCGGCCTCCGCGGCTACTGGCCAGGGCCGGAGACGCTGGGCTGGATGGCCGACCAGCGGATGCGGTCCTTCGAGATGACCGAGATCGGCAGGCGCGGTCTCGACCAGTGTCTGGACGAGGCGTTCGAGATCGCCCTCGACGACTGTGAGGGCGTCTTCCTCTCCGTGGACGTCGACGTGTGCGACCCCGCACACGCCCCGGGAACCGGGACGCCGGAGCCCGGCGGGCTCTCCTCGCGTCAGCTGCTCGACTCGGTGCGGCGGATCTGTCTGGAGCTTCCGGTCGTCGGGATCGACATCGTGGAGGTGTCGCCTCCCTATGACCACGCCGAGATCACGGCGTATCTCGGCAACCGCATCGCACTCGAGGCACTGTCGGCGATCGCCGCCCGCAAGGTCGGGATCTCCCACGACCCGGCGAGACCATTGCTCGAGGGTCGTTGACGCCACAGCTTCCCCAAGGTATGTAGGGATCGCGTCGCTTCCCATGGCATACACGTCGTGGGAAGTGCAGGTTCGTCGTGGGAAGTCGCATCCTTACTGGTTCGCGGGCCCCGGCACCGTTTCCGTATACTCGGTCGGCGTGCTCGACCGAGGTCGAGCGCTGGCCGCCTTAGCTCAGTCGGTAGAGCGATTCACTCGTAATGAATAGGTCGTCGGTTCGATTCCGACAGGCGGCTCGAACCGTTACGTCACGTCCGTCGGATGGCTCACGCCATCGCTTCGTGCGGGCAAGCAGGGAGCCGGAGCGAAGTTGCGCGATCGTGCATCGCACAGGAATGCAGCCGCGTTTGCGTGTATTCATCCCCCGAACTGCGAGAGAGTTGGACCCAGCGCATGAGATCGTAGTCGAGCCGGTCACTATCGGCCAGGTTCGGCTTCCGCCACCTGCGGCCGTCTCAACGTTGCGAGGGCAGTTCCCCTGGGGCTGCCCTCGTACTCTGCGCAGAAGACCGGAGAAGGCCGCACGCATCGGGCACGAGGGCAGTCGCGTGGCCGCGCCACACGCTCCACTCGACGCCGGAGTCGATTCACGTCCTACTGCGGGGCATGGCCGCTGCAAGGCAGGGTAGTCGAAGGCCATGAGTGAGCAGGTACGCCAGATGGCCCGTCGGCATGCGAGCCACACCCAGGACAGGATCAGCGAAGAGGCGCGGGGCTACGACGGTGACCAAGAGGTCAACCTCCCCGGTTACGCGGCCAGCATGGTGGCGTTCGCGCTGGCGACGGCCGGCCTCTCGCTTGCGGCCAGATCGCGGAATCAGGGGCTTCCCGAGCGCTATGAGCTGAGTGACATCGCGATCGGCGGGCTGGCGACCCACAAGTTCACCCGCCTCCTCTCGAAGGCGTCGGTCACCAGTCCGATCCGCGCTCCGTTCACCGAGTTTGAGGGTCCGGCCGGTTCCGCCGAGCTCAACGAGAGTGCGCGTGGTGGCCACATCCGGCACACGATCGGCGAGTTGCTGACCTGCCCCTTCTGCTTGGGTCAGTGGGTCGGCACCGGGTACGTCGCCGGACTCGCCCTCGCACCACGACAAGCGAGGACGTGGGCAGCCGTGTTCGCGGTCACCGCCGTCTCGGACGGTCTCCAGCAGGTCTATGCGCGCCTGCGCGAGAACTGACCGGCTTGGGCGAAGTGAGGTCAGGACCGGTCGGCCGGGCCGGTCGGACCATCGGGACGTGCGGGATGCCGTCCTCGAGGAACTCCGGGCCGGTCGCCGCGAACCCGAAGCGCGTGTACCAGTCGGCAAGATAGGACTGGGCATCCAACTCGCATTGGCGGCTGCCGACCTGCTCGAGGGCAGCGAGCATCATCTTCTGTGCGATCCCCCTGCCCCGACGTGATCGGGCGACGAGGACACGGCCGATCCTGACCGGCCTGATCACGCCGTCCTCCAGGAAGCGCAGGTAGCCGACGGGTACGCCGTCCGACATCACCCATAGGTGCCTCGTAGACGGCTCGAGGTCGCGGCCGTCCAGCTCGGGATAGGGACAGTTCTGCTCGACGACGAAGACCGACTCACGCAGCTGCCAGATCAGGTACGCCGTGCGGGGCTCGAGCTCGTCGAATGCGGCGACGTGTACGTCGTACTCGCTCATCTGCTCCAGCGTAGACCGCCATGCCTTCACGGAAGCGGGTAGACCGCGAAGCTCTCCGCCAGCCTGCCCGCCGGCAAGCCATGCTGTTCGGCGGTGGCTGCGAGCTCGGCGCGGATGAGCTCGTCGAGCTGTTCGGGGTCGCGGTGCTGGCTGCGGTGGCACATCAGCGCGGTCATCTTCGCGTCAGTATGCTCGGTGATGTCCACGGCGTGGTTGGTGGAAGGGTGCTCGACCAGCCACACCTCCGCCGGGGACCAAGGCTCGAGCCGTTCGTCCCGGAGCAGCTCAGGGAACGCGAAGGCGTTGCCCGCGGCCGGGTAGAGCGCCTGGGTCGCTGCCTCCCCTCCCGCCAGATGGTCGGGGTGTGAGGGTGCGAGCCGGTTCCAGTCGCGTTGCGGGCTCTGGATCAGCACCCGCTGCGGCCGCACCTGCCGGATCACCCGGACGAGGTGGCGGATGAGGTCGCGACACACGGTCAGCTCACCGTCGACGTAACCGAGGAAGCGCACGTCAGTGACGCCGACCTCCCTGGCGGCGGCGCGCTGCTCGTCACGGCGGATCGCGGGCATGTTCGCTCGGTCGAGATCGGGGTCGAAGCCACCGGCCTGTCCGTCGGTGATGACGCAGTAGGTGACCACGACACCGTGGGCACCCCAGCAGGCCACGGTGGCAGCTGCGCCGAAGTCGACGTCGTCGGGATGCGCAGTGATCACGACCGCCCGCTCGATCTGGTCATCAGACATCACGTTGACGTTCACGCGGACAATCTATGGCCTAGGCCCGGCTGAGGCGTACCCGCTAGGCGTCTATGCCGAAGCCCACGAGAAGGTTCGGCCCACCACCCGCAACGCGAGCTCGCAGTAGTGTTCGGCGACCTCCTCCGGGCGCCACTCGCCCTCGTCGCGATACCACCGGGCCACGTCGATCCCGAGCGAGAGGAGTGCCAGGGCGGTCATCCTCGGGTTCGAGGTGGTGAACAGGTCGCGGGCGACCCCGGCCTCGACCACCTGGCGCATCTCCTGCTCGATCGCCCGGCGGATGCCGGCGATCTCCCGCAGATGGGCAGGGCTCAAGGCGGCGAGCTCGTAGTTGACGATCCGCGCGCTCGTGTGACTGAAGGCATGGTGGGTGGTGAAGCCCCGGACAACCGCCAGCAGCTGCTCCACTGGGTCCTCGGAGGTGGAGATCGCGTCCCTGACGAGCTGCAGGCTCCGCTCGTGCCCGGTACGCGAGATGAGGTAGAGCAGGTCCTCCTTGGACCGGTGGTGCACGTAGAGCGCTGCCGGACTCATCCCGGCAGCGGCGGCGATGTCACGGGTCGTGGTTCCGTGGAAGCCTTTGGCGGCGAACGACTCGACCGCGGCCGCGACCAGCCGGCTCCGGGCGTCCGGCGCGTCTGCGAGGTGAGTCATGCGAGGTCCTCCACGAGGGTTGTTGACCGGGGCACCGGCATGAGGAAGGCTAGGCAAACGTCTCCCGGTAAGCAAGCGCTTAGTCTCACACCTCATCCGAAGGGAAAAGCAAGCCGTGCCTGAAGCAGTCATCGTCTCCACCGCCCGCTCACCGATCGGCCGCGCGGCCAAGGGCTCGCTCAAGGACATGCGTCCTGACGACCTGAGCGTCCAGATGGTACGGGCGGCGCTAGACAAGGTGCCGGCGCTCGACATGGCGGACATCGACGACCTCATGCTCGGTTGTGGCCAGCCGGCCGGCGAGTCCGGGTTCAATCTGGGACGCATTGTGGCGGTGCTGTCGGGGATGGACCAGGTCCCGGGGGTGACCATCAACCGCTACTGCTCTTCGAGCCTGCAGACCACTCGGATGGCGATGCACGCGATCAGGGCGGGCGAGGGAGAGGTCTTCGTCTCCGCCGGTGTCGAGATGGTCAGCCGCTACATCAAGGGTTACGCCGACGGCCTCCCGGACACCAAGAATCCGATGTTCTCGGACTCGATGGCGCGCACCCAGGCGTTCGCGGAAGGCGGCAACGAGTGGGATGACCCCCGGAAGCACGCGGACCTTCCCGACGCCTACATCGCGATGGGACAGACCGCCGAGAACGTCGCCCAGGTCAAGGGAGTCACCCGCGAGGACCAGGACGCGTTCGGCGTCCGCAGCCAGAACCTCGCCGAGAAGGCGCTGGGCAACGGTTTCTGGAAGCGTGACATCACCCCGGTCACGCTTCCCGACGGCACGGTCGTGGACACCGACGACGGCCCGCGCGCCGGAGTGACGATCGAGAAGGTGGCCGAGCTCAAACCGGTCTTCCGGCCGGACGGGACGGTCACCGCGGCCAACTGCTGTCCGCTCAACGACGGCGCCGCAGCTGTGGTCGTCATGTCGGACGCCAAGGCTGAGCGGCTCGGCCTCACACCGCTGGCCCGGATCGTCTCGACGGGGGTGACCGCACTCTCACCGGAGGTGATGGGTCTCGGGCCGGTGGAGGCGTCGCGGCGGGCTCTCGCGCGCGCGAAGATGAGCATCGCCGACATCGACCTCGTCGAGATCAACGAGGCGTTCGCCGCACAGGTGATTCCCTCTGCGCGCGACCTCGGCGTCGACTTCGACAGGCTCAACGTCAACGGCGGGGCCATCGCCGTCGGTCATCCTTTCGGCATGACCGGCGCGCGGATCACCAGCACCCTGGTCAACTCCCTCCAGTTCCACGACAAGCAGTGGGGACTGGAGACGATGTGCGTGGGCGGTGGGCAGGGTATGGCCATGGTGCTGGAGCGGCTGAGTTGAGCACCAGATGAGCAGACGGTTCGAGGGCAGGGTCGCAGTGGTGACCGGTGCCAGCCGTGGAATCGGGCTCGGTATCGCCGAGCGACTCGTCGCCGAGGGTGCGCGCGTATGTGTGACCGCGCGTAAGCAGGAGGCGCTCGACAGGGCTGTCTGTTCGCTCGGCGGCCCCGGCCGGGCGATCGCGGTCGCGGGCAGTGCTGACGACGTGACACATCAGGGCGACGCCGTCGAGAAGACGCTCGAGGCGTTCGGCAGCGTCGACCTGCTGGTGAACAACACCGGTATCAACCCGGTTTACGGCCCCCTTGTCGAGCTCGACCCGGACGCGGCCCGCAAGATCTTCGAGGTCAACTGCCTCGCTGCCCTGTCCTGGGTACAGCAGGCTCACCGCGGCTGGATGGGCAACCACGGTGGAGCGGTGGTCAACGTGTCCTCGGTGGCCGGCCTGAGACCGGCACCGGGTATCGGCTTCTACGGCGCGAGCAAGGCGATGCTGGCCCACATCACCTCTGAGCTCGCCGTCGAGCTCGGACCGGGTATCCGCGTCAACGCGGTCGCCCCCGCGGTGGTCAAGACGCGGTTCGCCACTGCGCTCTACGAGGGGCGTGAGGACGAGGTCGCCGCGGCGTATCCGCTCAAGCGGCTCGGCGAGCCGGAGGACGTCGCCGGCGTGGTGGCCTTCCTGCTCTCCGAGGATTCGGCCTGGATGACCGGGCAGATACTTGTCGTCGACGGTGGCGTGACCCTGACCGGTGGTGCCTGACATGACGGCTTCGGAGAAGAGCGTGGCGGGCAAGGGTGTGGTGGTCACCGGCGCAGGGAGTGGCATCGGCCGTGCTCTCGCGGCCAGCATGGCCGAGCGAGGCGCCCACGTCGTGGTCAACGACCTGGAGGGACCTGCCGCGGTCGCCGTCGCCGAGGAGATCGGCGGGCACGCAGTCCCTGCGGATGCCGCCACCGAAAGTGGTGTGGACGCGCTGGTCGGGGCCGCCCGCGAACACCTCGGAGCGGTCGACATCTACTTCGCCAACGCCGGAATCGATCTCGGGAAGGGGCTCGACACTCCGGCAGAGGACTGGGCGCGGGCGCTCGAGGTCAATCTCATGGCGCATGTCCGCGCCGCCCAGCGGCTTGTGCCGATCTGGCTCGAGGAAGGTGGTGGCCGGTTCGTGGTGACGGCCTCTGCCGCCGGTCTGCTGACCATGCTCGGAAACGCGCCGTACTCGGTGACCAAGCGCGCATCCGTCGCCTTCGCCGAGTGGCTCTCGGCTACCTACGGTGACCGTGGGATCACCGTGCAGGTGATCTGTCCGCAGGGCGTGCGCACCCCGATGCTGGACAACGCCGGACCGCTGCAGGAGCTGCTCAGCCACGACACGGCACTCCAGCCCGGGCAGGTCGCCGATGCCGTGTGGCAGGCGTTCCAGGACGACCGTTTCCTGATCCTCCCGCACCCAGAGGTCCAGGGCTACTTCGCCTACCGAGCCTCGGAGACCGACAAGTGGCTGGCCGGGATGCGCAAGCTCCAGCGTCGTCTCGACGGCCACGGGACACGCTGATGGCCGCAGCACAGCATGACCCTCCCGGTCTCGATCTCGCCCGGTTTCGCGCGTTCTTCGACTCCGCGTGTCCCGGAGCCGTGCGGGGGGACCTCTCGGCCGAGGTGATCGCCGGCGGCAAGTCGAACCTCACCTACGAGGTCAGTGACGGGACGCATCGGTGGGTGGTACGACGGCCTCCACTCGGGCATGTGCTGGCGACCGCGCACGACATGTCAAGGGAGTTCCGCGTGATCGCTGCTCTGCGGACCACTGAGGTCCCCGTCCCGGAGACGCACGCCTTCTGCGACGACCTCGATGTGGCGGGCGCGCCGTTCTATGTGATGGAGCGGGTGGCGGGAACGCCGTACCGCCTCGCCACCCAGCTGGAGACCCTGGGTCGTGCGCGGACCGCGACCATCTCCGCGCGGATGGTGGAGACCATGGCGACCCTGCACAGGGTGGACCCCGCAGAGGTGGGGCTCGGGGACTTCGGAAGACCCGAGGGCTTCCTGGCCCGACAGGTCCGACGGTGGAAAAAACAGCTTGACGCCTCTTCAAGTCGGGACCTGACGGGGGCCGCCGAGCTGCACCATCTGCTCGAGTCCAGCGTGCCCGCTGGCTCCAGCCCCGGAATCGTGCACGGCGACTTCCGGCTCGACAATCTGCTCGTCGACGAGGACGACGAGGTGGCGGCCGTGATCGACTGGGAGATGGCGACCCTGGGCGACCCCCTCACCGATGTCGCCCTCCTGCTGGTCTACCAGCAGATGGCGGATCTCGACGTCGGTTCCTCGGTCGCGGACGCCTCACGGGCGCCGGGGTTCCTCTCCGAGGAGGACCTGCTCGAGGTCTACGCTTCGCGCAGCGGACGTGACCTGTCGGCCATGGGGTTCTACCGCGCACTGGCCTGCTTCAAGCTGGCAGCCATCCTTGAAGGCGTGTACTACCGCCACACCCAGGGACAGACCGTGGGCACCGGGTTCGACACAGTCGGGGCGGTCGTGGAACCGCTGATCGCAGCCGGCATCGACTCGATGGCACCACCATCGAGCTGAGAGGGAAGGGCGTCTGAATGGACTTCGCCTACGACAAGACCACAGAAGAGCTTAGAAAGAGGCTGCATGCCTTCATGGACGACCACGTGTACCCCGCCGAGCCGATGTTCGCCGAGCAGGTCGAGGCACTCGACGACCCTTGGGCCTGGACCAGGGTCCCGGTGCTCGCCGAGCTCAGGGCACAGGCGCGGGACCGCGGCCTGTGGAACCTCTTCCTCCCCGGTGAGCACGGCGCCGGTCTCACGAACCTGCAGTACGCACCCCTGGCCGAGATTTCCGGCCGCAGCGCGCACCTGGCTCCCGCGGCGTTGAACTGCTCGGCTCCGGACACAGGCAACATGGAAGTGCTGTCGATGTTCGGCACCGACGCGCAGAAGAAGCAGTGGCTGCAACCGCTGCTCGCCGGTGAGATCCGCTCCTCCTTCGCGATGACCGAGCCGGATGTCGCCTCCTCGGACGCGACGAACATCAGCACCCGCATCGAGCGCGACGGGAACGACTACGTCGTCAACGGACGCAAGTGGTGGATCACCGGCGCGATGAACCCGGACGCGAAGATCCTCATCGTGATGGGCAAGACCGACCCGTCGGCGGACCGGCACCGGCAGCAGAGCCAGATCCTCGTTCCTCGTGACGCTCCTGGCGTGCTGGTCAAGCGCGGCCTGCACGTGCTCGGCTACGACGACCGGGACCACGGCGGGCACGCCGAGCTGGAGTTCGACGACGTCCGGGTCCCGGTCAACAACCTGATCGGTAAGGCGGGCGACGGGTTCGCGATCGCCCAAGCCCGTCTCGGGCCGGGGCGCATCCACCACTGCATGCGTTCGATCGGGATCGCCGAGCGTGCGATCGAGCTGATGTGCGACCGTGCCTCGGAGCGGGTCGCGTTCGGCAAGCCGATCGCGGACCAGGGTGTGGTGCGGGACTGGATCGCCCAGTCCCGGGTGGCGGTCGAGCAGCTGAGGTTGCTGGTGCTCAAGACCGCATGGCTGATGGACACCGTGGGGAACAGGGGAGCCCACACCGAGATCCAGGCCATCAAGATCGCCACCCCGAAGACAGTCGAGTGGATCCTGGACAAGGCGATCCAGGTGCACGGCGCCGGCGGCCTCAGCCAGGACTTCCCGCTGGCTGCCTCCTTCGCCGGGATCCGCACCCTGCGGTTCGCCGACGGCCCGGACGAGGTGCACAAGAACGCGCTGGCTCGAAACGAGCTCCGGCGCCGGGCGGAAAGCAGAGGGCGATGAACGACGACGGCATCGTGCGCGGGGCCTCCTTGGACCTGGGAGCACAGACCCCGCTCGGGGTGTTCGGCACCGACGACCTCATCGGTGAGGAGGAGCTTGCGATCCGGGACACCGTGCGCAGGTTCACCGAGGAGAAGATCAAGCCACATCTGGCGGACTGGTACGAAGCCGGCGTGATTCCGGCTCGCGAACTCGCTCGGGACGTCGGTGCGCTGGGACTGCTCGGCATGCATCTCGAGGGCTACGGGTGCGCCGGGACCAGCGCGACGGCGTACGGCCTTGCCTGCATGGAGCTCGAAGCCGGGGACTCGGGTCTGCGCAGCCTGGTCTCGGTGCAGGGGTCACTGGCCATGTTCGCGATCTGGAAACACGGTAGCGAGGAACAGAAACAGGAGTGGCTGCCGAGGATGGCGACTGGCGAGGCGATCGGCTGCTTCGGCCTGACCGAACCCGACTTCGGGTCCGACCCCGCTGGAATGCGCACTCGTGCGCGCAAGGACGGGGACGACTGGGTCCTGAACGGGACCAAGATGTGGATCACCAACGGCTCGGTGGCCGATGTGGCTGTGGCGTGGGCCTCGGCCCAGGGCACGATCCGCGGGTTCGTCGTACCCACCGACACTCCTGGGTTCTCGGCTCCGGAGATCAAGAAGAAGCTGTCACTACGCGCATCGGTGACCAGCGAGCTGGTGCTGGAGGACGTGCGGGTTCCCGCGGCTGCGATGCTGCCTGAGGCCGGTGGCCTCGGTGGCCCGCTGTCGTGTCTGAACGAGGCGAGGTTCGGCATCGTGTTCGGGGCGCTCGGTGCGGCTCGCGACTGCCTGGAGACCGCGATCGCCTACGCCGGTGACCGGAAGATCTTCGGCAAACCACTTGCGGCCTACCAGGCCACCCAGCTCAAGCTCGCCGACATGAGTCTCGAGCTTGGCAAGGGGATGCTGCTCGCCCTACACCTTGGACGGCTCAAGGACGCCGGTTCGCTGCGTCCGGAGCAGGTGAGCCTCGGCAAGCTCAACAACGTGCGGGAGGCGATCGCCATCGCCCGGGAGTGCCGCACGCTGCTGGGAGCCAACGGGATCACGTTGGAGTACCCGGTGATGCGACACGCCAACAACCTTGAGTCCGTGCTCACCTACGAAGGCACTTCCGAGGTGCACCAACTGGTCATCGGACAGGCTCTCACCGGCCAGGCTGCCTTCCGGTGAACTCATCACCGCCCTGTGTCACGCCGGTTCGCCAAGGTGATCGACGGGTTCTTTCGACATGGCGACCGACATGGCGACCATGGCAGCGGGAAGTCCGCGTCTAGCGTCCCAACGCCATCATCGCGAGGGAGAGCAGGAGCTTGTCTCGCGGGGCGCCCAGGCTGCGTCCGGTGAGGGACTCGATTTGCTTCAGCCTGTAGATCACGGTGTTGCGGTGGCAGAACAACCGCTGGGCCGCGTGCGTCGGTGAGCCGTCGGCGGCGAGGATCGCCGCCAGCGTGGCCAGCAGGACCTTCGCCTGCTGCGGTGGCTGCCCGAGCAGCCCTCCCAAGGTCTCCGAGACGAGCACCGAGGTCACCTCCGGGCTTCCGGCCAGGAGGACCTCCGGCAGCCGGTCGGTCACGGACACGAGCCGGTGGCTGGACCGTGGCACGGTCTCGGCCGCCCGAGAGGCAAGCTGGTAGGCGGCGGCGAAGCCGACAATGCCCTCCGGTGACAATGCGATGCCAATCCGGCCCGCCACCGAAGGATCGAGCAGCTCGATCAGGTCGCCCAGCTCCAGCTTGCCGAGCTGCACGAGCCCGAAGTAGGCGCCACCGCGAACGTGCCAGTGCGAGACCAGCCCTGCGCTTTCGAGACGGTCCTCGGGAGCCCGCAGGGGCTCGTCGAGGGAGGTGTCGAAAGGTGCCACCACACAGGCCACAGGTTCGTCCGCCGTAATGCCGAGCAGATCGAGGACCTCTCCGGCGAACACCGGGTCGCCACCAGGTCCCTCGACAAGCCCGTCCAAGAAGCTCTGCTGGCGTTGAAGGTCTCGTCGCTGTAGTCGGGCGCTCTCTCGCCGGTAGGACTCGACCAGTGTCGCGTTCTGCACGTCCAGGGCGCTCCAGATTCGCTGGCCGGCCATCAAAAGCACATGGTCGTCGATGTCGAGCTCGTTGTCCGTCCGCTTCGCGAGCAGCGCTTCCCATAACACACGGGTGCCGAGGCTGTAGGCGTTCAGGACCAGCTCCATCGGGACGCCCTGCCTCGCCCGCCGGCGCCCGGTCTCCCGCCAGACGTGGATGGCCCGCTCGTCGGCATCCGCCATCCCTGCCATGGTGCGGATGCCGCGGCGCACGTGCTCACGAGTGCTGATGCGCACATCGGCCCGCATATCGGCACCGGCACTTTCGTACCACTCCCTGTTCTTGGTCAGGAGGGTGAGCGCGATGCCGTCGGCGATGGAGTCGGTCTGGTCGAGCAGCGAGCCCCACGCCTGTGCGATCTGTCGCTCCAGCTCCTGCGGGCCCGAATCTCGGCCCCGGGACGCATCTGTGCGGCTCTCGGGGTGCATCTGTGGTCGTTCGGTAAGAACCTGCATCCAGGCAGGTTCGCACTTCGCGCACGGAGAGGCCAGCACTGCCACCTGTTTCGGCCGGCTTGTACGCCCATTCTTTGTGCTCCGCGCCCATATCGGTTTCCCGGCGCAGCCAGCACAGTTTGTGATGTACCACTCCGATCGGGCAGGAGGGAACGTGAGCGCACCGGCAGCGCCGAACATGGCGGAACCCGACAGGTTCGGACCGGAGAACACTGCCGGCTTCGGCATGCAGGGCATCAACGTGAACTTCGGCGGGATCGTGGCGCTCGCCGACGTCTCGGTCGAGGTGCCGCCTAACCGGGTGGTGGGAATCATCGGTCCGAATGGAGCGGGCAAGACCACACTGTTCAACGTGGCCTGTGGGTTCGTGCAGCCCGATGCCGGATCGCTGCACTGGCAGGGTCGCGCGCTGGCTCGGCTACGTCCTCACCGGCTCGCGGGTCTGGGCATCTCGCGAACTCTGCAGGGGTTGGGGCTGTTCGAGCAGATGACTGTCCTCGACAACGTCATGGTCGGCGCCGACCGACATGCACGGGCGGGTTTCTTCTCAGGGCTCTTCGCATTGCCGAGGAGCACGCGTGAGGAGCGGCGACTGGCCGACCGGGCGCACGAAGTCCTCGACGAGCTGGAGATAGCGCAGTTCGCCATGCGAGTGCCGTCGAGTCTGCCCTACCCGATCCGGAAGCGCGTGGCGCTTGCTCGCGCCCTGGTCAGCGAGCCGGAGCTGCTGCTGCTCGATGAACCGGCCAGCGGGCTCTCCGATGTGGAGATGTCCGAGCTCGGAGACCTCATCCGCAGCCTCGCGGACCGGATGTCGGTGATGCTGGTCGAGCACCATATGGACCTGGTGATGCGGGTCTGCGACCACATCGTCGTACTCGACTTCGGCCGGGGGATTGCCTCCGGGTCGCCTGCGGAGGTCCGAGAGGACCCTGCGGTGCTCGCCGCGTATCTGGGGGACGAGGTCGGCAGCCCCAGTGATGGTCCCAGTGATGGTCCCAGTGGGTACCCAGACGATGGACGAACGGGGATCTGACACGCATGCTCGAGTTTCGGGGCCTGACCACGAGCTATGGACCGGTCAAGGCGCTGGATGACGTCTCGTTCTCCGCGCCCGAGGGCAAGATCACCGCTGTTCTGGGCGCCAACGGTGCCGGAAAGACCACCCTGTTGCGCACCGCGTCCGGTCTTGTGCGCCCTGACGGCGGTTCGGTGCTTCTCGGCGGACAGGACCTGACCCGGATACCGGCGGAGAGTATGTCCGGCCTCGGGCTCGCGCACGTTCCCGAGGGCCGAGGAGTCATCACCGAGCTGACCGTCGAGGAGAATCTGCGACTCGGAGGCCTCGGAAGCCCGAAAGGGCACGGCCGGAGGGGTGGGGTGGATATCGAGCGCGTCTACTCGCTCTTCCCAGTACTGAGCGACCGACGAAATGCGACCGCGCACGTACTTTCCGGCGGAGAGCGGCAGATGCTGGTCATCGGTCGGGCGCTGATGGCGTCTCCGAAGCTGCTCCTGCTCGACGAGCCGTCCCTCGGACTGGCCCCCCGGATCGTCGCTCAGATCTTCGGCCTCCTCAAGTCCCTGGTCGAGTCCGAGGGGCTCACGGTCGTCCTGGTGGAGCAGAATGCACGCAGCGCGTTGTCCATCGCCGACTCAGGGGTGGTGCTCAACCTCGGGCAGGTCGTCGTACATGACGATGCCAGGGCGCTCGCTGCGGACGAGAACCTGCGCCACGCATACCTCGGATTCTGACCACTTTTACACGAAGGGAGACACGTGCAGCAGCTACTGACCACCGCGCTCACCGGGCTGACGCTCGGCATGGTCTACGCCGCCTTCGCTCTTGCCCTGGTGCTCATCTGGCGATCCACACGGATCGTGAACTTCGCGCAGGCACCCATGGCAATGGTCACCACCTACGTCGCCCTCCTCCTCCTCGACGCCGGCTACTCCTACTGGATCGGGTTCGCGGTGGCGTTGGCGTCTGGTCTGATCCTGGGTGCTGTCATCGAGCGAGTAGTGATCCGCCCGGTCGAAGGCAAGTCGCCCATAAACGCGGTGATTCTCACCCTCGGGCTCTTCATCGTGCTCCACGCTGTAGCCGCGCTGGTCTTCGGTTCGCGGTACCGCTCCTTCCCTGCGCCGTTCGGTGTGCGGGGCTTCCAGGCCGGTGACGTGACGATCGCACTCACCGGCTTCGGGATCTTCACCATCGTCGCGGTGGTCGTGGTGATGCTGCTCCTGGTCGCGCTGTTTCGTTACACCGACCTCGGCCTGCAGATGCGCGCGGCTGCCTACAACGCGGAAGTGGCCCGGATCCTCGGTGTGAAGGTGGGCCGGATGCTCACCCTAGGCTGGGCGCTCGCCGCCTTGGTTGGGTCGCTGTCCGGCCTGCTCATCGCGGGCGGGAGCCTGGTCCACCCGGCCTACATGGACTCGGTGGTGGTCTACGGGTTCGTCGCCGCGGTCCTCGGCGGCCTCGACAGCCCTGCGGGCGCGGTGGTTGGCGGGCTGGTGCTCGGGATCTTGCTCAGCTTCGTCAGCGGTTACCTGGGTTCGGAGATCGTCGCGCTGGCTGCACTCGGCATCTTGATGGCCGTTCTGCTGCTGCGTCCCGGCGGACTGTTCTCCGCCGCCGCTGAACGGAGGGTGTGACGGACGTGGCGACCAGCACCTCCCAGCCCACCTCGAGGCGTGGGTCCGGATTCATGGCGCGAGCCCGTACGTCGGTCGTGCTGAGACATCTCGGGTTCGCACTCCTCGGGTTGCTGGTCGTCGTGCTCGTGTTGGAGAGCACCAGCGAGTTCCGCAACGCCCAGTTCGCCGCCATGGCTTATCTCGGTATCGCAGCGGGAGGTCTGACCGTGCTGACCGGACTGAACGGTCAGCTGTCCCTTGGCCACGGTGCCTTCATGGCCATCGGTGCCTACACCACCGCGCTGCTCTACCAGGACTCGGAGCCGCCGCTGCCGCTGGTCGGCGTACTGCTCGTGGCCACACTGGTGACGCTGGTGGCCGGCGCGGTCGTCGGTGTGGCCGCCGCCAGGCTGCATGGCCCCTACATCGCAGGCGCCACCCTTGCCCTGGCCGTCGCCGTGCCCGGGATCGCATTGTTCTTCGGCGACACCCTCGGCGGTGAGCAGGGACTCAACGTGCTGGTCCCCGAGATCCCAGCACAATTCGCCGATGCCGCATTCTTCGTCACCGGCCACGAGGTGTCGAACAGCAAGTACGTCGCGTACATCGGCTGGCTGAGCCTGATCGTCACGTTCGTGATGCTCGCCAACCTAGCCAGGAGCCGGGTCGGTCGCACCTGGCGTGCGGTCCGCGACGACGAGGTATCCGCAGAGATCGCCGGGATCAACCTCGGCCGGGCTCGAGTGCTGGCGTTCGTGGTGAGCACCGCCTGTGCCGGGCTGGCCGGCGCGGTCCTGGCGATGTCAGCCCGGATCACCGCACCCAGCGGTTTCACCCTCACCCTGTCCCTGACCCTGCTCAGCGCTGTGGTCCTCGGCGGACTCGGTAGCCTGCTGGGTGCCCTGGTCGGGGCCGCACTACTGACCTTCCTGCCACAGGTGGTGTCCGGTCTGGGTAGTGATCTCGGCCTCAGCGACGTACGCGCCGCCGAGCTCTCTCCGCTGGTCTACGGCCTCACCATGATGCTGGTGATCCTGTTGGCGCCTGCGGGAATCGTTGGGAGCCTGCGCAACCTGAGGCACCGCAGGAAGGCACAGTCATGATTTTCGGCACACCACACAGGAGGCGAATGCTATGAAGAGATGGTCCAGGAAGGTGGCGTTGATAACCGGCGTCCTCACCAGTAGTGCACTGGTGGCGGCCTGCGGTGCCGGCCAGAGCCGCGAGGAGGGCGACGGGTCCGCCTCCGATGTCGGGATCACCGAGAGCTCGCTCAAGATCGGTGCGCACTTCCCACTCACGGGCGTGGCCGCACCTGGGTACAGCGAGATTCCGACCGGCCACAAGGCCTACTACGACTTCGTCAACTCCAAAGGAGGCGTCAACGGGCGCAAGATCGAGTTCGTGGTCCGTGACGACGGCTACAACCCAACCAACACCAGCCAGGTCACCAACGAGCTGGTGCTCCAGGACGAGATCTTCGGGATGGTCGCCGGGTTGGGCACTCCAACCCACAGCGCGGTGGTCGACTTCCTCAACCAGGAGCAGGTCCCCGACCTGTTCGTGTCGAGTGGGTCCCTCCAGTGGGGTGACGATCCGGAGTCGAAGCCGTACTCGTTCGGCTGGCAGACCGACTACGAGAGCGAGGGCAAGATTATCGGCCAGTACATCGCGAAGAACATGCCCGACGCCAAGGTCGGGCTCTTCTTGCAGGACGACGACTTCGGCGCGGACGGCGAGAAGGGTGCGCGCCAGTTCATCGACGACCAGATCGTCAAGGCGGTTCGTTACACTTCCGGCAACACCGACGTGGCGCCTCAGATCGCGGCGCTCAAGGCCTCGGGCGCCGACCTGGTGATCGGCTTCAACACCCCGTCCTACACCGCTTTGAGCCAGCTGGTGTCGCTCAAGATCAACTACGCGCCGAAGTGGTTCTACAGCAATGTGGGCTCGGACCCGGCGCTAGTAGGGTCCTTGCTCGCCCAGTTCTCGGAAGGAGCGGTCGAGGATGACGCCAGCCTCCTGGACGGCGTGATGACCACCGAGTACATCCCCGGAGTGGATGCCCCGGATGACCCCTGGGTGGAGCTGTGGCAGCGCGTCTGGGACGAGCACGGAGGCGAAGGCGAGCTGACCAACTTCCGCGTCTACGGGATGTCGCAGGCATACACCTTTGTCCAGGCGTTGCAGGCGGCTGGCCCGGACCTCACCCGCGAGGGGATCGTGGCAGCGCTCGAGCAGGCCGGCGGAGACTTCGAGGGGCCGGGCCTTGCTCCGTTCAGGTACTCCGAGAAGAGCCACCTCGGCATCTCCGGCATGCAGGTCGTCGAGCTCAAAGGCGGTGTCGGCGAGGAGTTGACCCCAGTGCTCATCACCGACACCGGTGACGCGCCGATCGAGGAAGACGACTCCGGAGCCCGCGACGCCCCGCCGGAGAGCGGGCTTCCCGACGTCGAGCCCGCGCAGTGACGGGATGGGTCCGAACTAGGAGATCGGTGGCTCGTGCTCTTCGCTGCGGACCAAGTCGAGGCCTACCTGGTCCCGCATACGACACACGTGTACTGTTAGGGACAGAACGACAGGGGAGCGCCGACCGGCGCTGAGAGTGCGGAAACGGCCGCAGACCCTCGAACCTGCACCGGCTCATACCGGCGAAGGAAGTCGAGTCTCGATTACCCGGGTGCTCATCGCCTGTGTAATCCCCTCCCATGTGACCCTTTGGGAGTGCAACATGGCATCATCAGTCGAATCACGACGTCACCGGACGGCCACGTCCGGCCGGCGTACGACGGTCCTGGCCTCGCGGCCACTGCTGGCCTTCCGCACCGTGGACCTGGTCAGCGCGGCCATGCTCGGCGTCGCCTTCGGCGTCGTCTTCTGGGCATGGGCCCTGATCTACAACGCACCGGCCGAGGCGATGGGCGCGGTCTTCGCGCCGTTGGCCGGCCTTTGGTACTCGCCGTGGCTGCTCGCCGGCGTCGTCGGGGGGCTCCTCATCCGTCGCCCGGGCGCCGCGTTGACCACCGAGGTCATGGCAGCCGTCGTGTCGGCGCTCATCGGCTCCCAGTGGGGTTGGCTGGTGCTTGCCTCAGGCTTTCTCCAGGGACTTGGGGTCGAGATTGCATTCGCCCTGTTTGCCTGGAAACGCTTCGGGCCCATGACCGCCATGCTCGGCGGACTGCTCGCAGCGACGCTCGAGGTGGTCTTCTTGGAGTGGCACCTCTACTACGCCGACTGGAGCTGGAGCTTCAAGCTCGCCTACCTCGCACTGTTCGGCCTCTCGGGTGCCGTCGTCGCCGGTCTCGGAGGCCTCGCCATCGTGCGCTCGTTGGCGAAGGCCGGTGCGGTCGACGCGATGCCTCCGGGTCAGGAAGAGCTCGATAGGGCTGCTCGCTGACGAACCACGACTTCCCGTCCCAGCCCGGGGCCGGAGGCGCCGCTGTCGAAGTCCGGAACCTCACCTGGCGCCCCGTAGGCCGGCGGAGTCCGGTGTTGGAGAACTTCGGTCTCCAGGTAGGCGCCGGGGAGAAGGTGCTGCTCGCCGGCCCGAGCGGGTCGGGCAAGTCCACGCTGCTGCGTGCACTCGCCGGCCTGCTGCGGACCGCCGACGTGGGCGACCTGTCCGGTGAGGTCCGGGTGGACGGGATGTACCCTCAGGCGCGTCCGGGACAGGTCGGGTTGCTGCTACAGGACCCGTCCGCCGCGACCGTCTCGGACCGGGTCGGCCGCGACGTCGCCTTCGGCATCGAGAACACCGGTGTGCCACGGGAGAAGATGCCGGACATCGTCCGAGCGGCGCTACGTGCGGCACGGTTCCCCTATGGTGAGACCCGGCGCACCGCTGCATTGTCTGGGGGCGAGACGCAACGGCTCTCGCTGGCGGGTGCGTTGGCGCTGGGACCGCGCGTCCTGCTGCTTGACGAGCCGACCTCCATGCTCGACGCGGAGAACGCGGCACGGGTCCGGGCTGCGGTCCTCGAAGTCTGTGCGGAGCGCGGCACCACGCTCGTGGTCGTGGAGCACCGCCTCGAGCCGTGGCTGGACCACGTGGACCGGCTCGTCGTACTCGATGAAGGGCGCGTTGTCGGGGACGGGCTGCCCCGTCCGGTGATGGAAAGAGCCGCTGGCTCGCTTGCGGCCCGGGGGATCTGGGTGTCCGGACTGCCCGCTCCCCAGCCCATGACCGTGGAGCCGGACCTGGTCGTCCCTCACGAGCTGCCTTCCGACGCCGGTGCACTGGTGAGGGGGCGCGGCCTCAGCGTCCGACACCGTTCGCCGTTTGCCGGGAGCAGCAGACGCGATCCTGGCCATCATGTGTTGCACGGCGTGGACGCAGACCTGGAGCAGGGACGTTCGTTGGTTCTCAGCGGTCCCTCGGGCGCAGGGAAGTCCACGCTGCTCGCGGTGCTCGCCGGGCTGCAGAGACCTGCATCCGGAAGCGCGGCGATCCATTGGAGCCTGGCGGGACGCAACGGGGTGGAGCTGTCGAGACTGTCCTCTGCGGAGCTCGCGAGCCGGCTCGCGTGGGCGCCGCAGCTGCCGGCCCACGGGCTCGTCCAGCACACCGTTCTCGACGAGGTGCTGCTGACATCGACGGCGCTTGGGCGCCCACTGGACAAGGCCGAGGAGCGTGCCCGTGCGCTGCTCACGGCGCTGGGACTCGACCACCTGATGCTGGCGTCGGCACATCGCCTGTCGGGTGGGGAGCAGCGCCGGCTTCTGGTCGCCGCCGCGCTGGTGCACGGCCCTGCCGGTCTCCTGCTCGACGAGCCGACGGTTGGACAGGACCGGCTGACCTGGGCCGCGGTGACCGGAGCGTGCACCGCGTTGGTCGGTTCCGGTGGTGCGGTAGCTGTGGCGACCCACGACCCGGATGCGCGTGCGATTCTGGAGGGGGGAGGCGCCACCGGCCGCACCATGGTCATGGGGCTCGGCGATGACACGGCGGGGGCCGCATGAGTGAGCCCGAGCCCGCCTACGGTCCGTTGTCGCTGCTCGCCGCATCCCTGGCACCGATGGTCGGCGCTCCCGCGATCCACTCGGCACAGCACGGTGCGCTCGTGGTCGCGGCGCTTCTCGTCCTGGCTCTCTTCGTCGTGCGTGACTGGTCCTCGACGCTGCGCCGACTGGGCGTCGGCTCGCTGGCGGCGGCCTCAGTTGGCGTGTCCACCTGGTTGTACGGCGGGCGAGAGCTCGACGAGGCTGTCGGTGCGGTGTCACGGATCCTCTACCTCATCCTTCCAGCGTGTGTGCTGACCCCGTTCCTCGATCCGCGTCGGCTCGGTGACCACCTCGGCCAGCGGCTGCGGCTGCCCGCCCGGGTCGTGGTCACCGCGACCGTTGCACTGGAGCGACTCGAGGATCTCGGGCGGCAGTGGGAGCAGATCGGCCGGGCCCGACGCGCTCGGGGTGTGGGCGCGGACGGTGGCCTGGTGAACCGGACCAGAGTCTCCGCATCGATGGCGCTGTCTCTGCTGATCTCCACGATGCGCATGTCGGGCGCGATGTCGCTGGCGATGGACGCACGCGGCTTCGCCACTGCGCAGCACCGCACCTGGGCGGAGCCGGCGCCTTGGCAGCGGCGGGACACACTCGTCCTCGCGGGTGGCGTGCTGATCGCGGTTCTGCCGTGGTTGCTGCTCGCGCCCGCGATCCGGCCCGTCGCCGGCCTTGGTTAGACTTGGCCGATGTGAGGCGGCAGGCATACGGACTCCTGGTCGGGGTTGCGCTCATGACGGGAGCACTCGCCGTGGCCGCCAGCCTGGCCCTCGGCATGCCGATCCGCGACCCCGAAGGCTTCCTGGGACCGTCCTGGTTGCGCTTTCCGCTGCTGTGCCTTGGTGCCTTACTCGGCGACGTGGTCCCCCGCTCGGCCTGGCGTTCGCGGGGAGCGCCCCACGAGTTCAAGACCGAGGCCAGGAAGATCATCCGGGAGCACTGGACTCGCGACCGCGTCACGTTGGTGGTAATCGGGCTTGCCAGCTTCTACGTCACCTACGTCGGGTACCGGAACCTCAAGAACTTCCTGCCCTTCATCCGCGAGGTCAAGTACGACAGCATGCTGAAGGACCTGGACCTCGCTCTGTTCTTCGGTGCCTATCCGTCTGACCTGCTGCACGGCCTGCTCGGTGTCGCCTTCGCCGCACACATCCTCTCCTTCGTCTACCTGTTATTTCTTCCCTTCGTGCCGCTGTCGTTGACCGCCTGGCTGGTGTGGTCGCGCAACATCAGCTTCGGATACTGGTACGTCACCTCCCAGTGCCTGTGCTGGGCACTCGGAACCGCGAGCTACTACACGATCCCCTCCCTGGGTCCGGCGTTCGCAAACGTCTGGCTGGTCGACGACCTGGCGCCCACCGGGGTGTCTGCCCTGCAGGAGTCCTTGTACGACGGGCGCTACGACGTGTTCTGGAACAACCCGTTCGCCGACTCGGTGTCAAGCGTTGCCGGTTTTGCGTCCCTGCATGTCGCGGTCACCCTCTGTGCCGCGCTGGTGGCCCATTACACCGTCCGGCACGCCTGGATTCGCTTGTCGCTGTGGGTCTTCTTCGCCACCACTGTGGTCGCCACCGTCTACTTCGGCTGGCACTACATTGCCGACGACGTTGCCGGTGTCGTGATCGCCTTCGTCTCCGTCTGGATCGGTGGTCTCGCCACCGGTCAGAAGTTCGACAAGCACGGCCGCGCCTCGCATCCAACGACGTCGACCGACAGTGTCCCCGTCGAGCAGGACTTTGCCTGACCCAACGTTAAATTCCAGCGCGCGGTGCCTGCTCGTCATTCTCGGGCGCTACAGTTTCGGACAGAGCCGACAGAGTGATCTCGAAGGCTTGATCGAGGTCTCGTTCCTCCTCCCGGTGGGTTCGAGACCTCAGTCAAAGGCCCCGCCTTTCCTCCCAGTAGGGCGGGGTTTTTGCATCCCCGCGCAAGTCCGCACCGCGGCTATGACGCAAGGCGCCAGTTGGAGTTACAACGGCGTAGTTGTCAACTCGACACGCCGCGTTGCACATGGCTATATTGTGAAAACTGTTCCTTTTGCGACTCCTGAGCACTAGCGTTTCAGGAGTGGCCCAAAATCAGACACGGGGCTCGTTGCTCGTGGGCGACCGGAAGGAAGACCGTGCACCAGTCCTCAGGCGTCGGTCGTGATGCGAGTCCCCCTCCGATGGGGGCACGGATGCGAGTCGCGGTGTCGTCGGTCGCAGCGATCTCTCTGCTCGTAGGCACCGCGTCAGGTGCTGCCGCCGATGGCGAGGACGCTCGCGACCGCGCCTTCCCGACCGAGCAACAGGTCGCCGATGCGCGGCAGAGCGCCGCGCTCAAGGTGCGAGACGTCGGCGCCATCCAAGCCTCGCTCCTGCTTGCGAATCAACGCCTCGAGCGGGCCGCCGTGCTCGCGGAGCAGCAGTCCGAGGCCTACAACGGTGCCCGGTGGCGACTGCGTCTTGCCAAGCAGGCGGTGTCTCGCACGCAGGCCGAGGTGGCAGCGGCACGCGCCACGGTCAGAAACCAGCGTCGTGCAATCGGTGCGTTGATGGCGACCTCGTACCAGCAGGGCACCGACCTCACCGCTCTGGGTGCCATGATGGGTGCCGACGGCCCGGAGGGTGTGCTCGACCAGTACGCCGCCTTCCAGGGCGCATCGGAGTCGATGCAGGCCGACTACGACCGCTACGTCGCCTCCGACGCCCTCGCACAGGTTTTCGAGGCGAGTGCCCGGAACGCCCGCGAGGAGCATCGCAGGCTCGCGATCGAGTCCCGGGCGGCCCGTGACGCAGCGACAACCGCCAGCGACCAGGCGCTGGCGACCGCCACCCAGATCAGCGCCGAGAAGGACGAGCTGATCGGCGAGCTGGCCAGGGCTCAGAACGTCTCCTTCGACCTCGCACAGCGTCGACAGGCCGCGCTCGAGGAGATCGCCCGCCAGCGCGCCGAGGCGCAGGCTCGCGCAGAAGCCGAGGCGGCTGCGCGCCGACAGTTGGCCGAGGAAGCCGCTGCCGAGCAAGCAACACAGGCCCGAGCGGACGCGCAGGCCCGAGCGGA
>JALZKI010000032.1 GCA_030859325.1 Actinomycetota bacterium | reverse complement strand
GCCGGCGTCATCACCGGCTGAAAACCCATAGCGGCTGGTCCTACACGATGCCCGAACCCGGCCTCTACCTGTGGCGATCACCAACCGGACGGCGCTACCTCGTCGACCACACCGGCACCACCACACTCACCGCCTGAGCGGGCACAGCGCCTCTTCCAGTATTCCCGCGACACACGTGTCTGCGCAGTCGAGAGACCTTCGCCCGCCATGCGAAACCTCGAGCACGAGCCTGCCCTTGACATTCGCGCGTATGCCGGGCTGCGATGAGTTTCGAGCGGGACTTGTGTCAGTACACCTCATACAACGAACTGAGATGACCAAAGGAGCAATTCGATGCCGACTGCCCAGGGGCAAGCCTTACTTCTCGTCGGAACACGCAAGGGACTGTGGATCGGAACCTCTGATGCGGCTCGTGAGCAGTGGACGTGGGAAGGGCCGTACTTCAACATGGAGGAGGTCTACTCCTGCATGATCGACGCCCGTGGTGTCCGCCCTCGGTTGCTAGTCGGGGCGTCGTCCAGCTGGATCGGTCCACAAGTCGGACGCTCGGATGATCTCGGCAGAAGCTGGGAGTCGACCGGAGACGGAATCCGGTTCCCCGAAGGTACCGACGCCACGGTGGAACGGGTGTGGCAGCTCCAACCCGGCATCGAGAAAAACGTGGTCTGGGCCGGAACGGAGCCGGGTGCCGTCTGGCGCTCGGAGGACGGCGGCGAGACCTTCAGCCTCCAGCGGTCTCTCTGGGACCACCCACACCGCACCGAGTGGGGCGCTGGATTCGGTGGGCAGGCGTTCCATACACTGCTGCCCCACCCGACCGATCCGGGGTCCGTCACCGCCGCGATCTCGACCGGAGGCGTCTATAGGACCACCGACGGAGGGGCTTCCTGGTTCCCGCGCAACCGAGGCATCCGGGCTGATTTCCTTCCCGAAGACCAGCAGTACCCGGAGTTCGGGCAGTGCGTGCACAAGGTGGCCCGACATCCATCGCGGCCTGAGCGGCTCTTTGCGCAGAACCATGGGGGCGTCTACCGCTCCGACGACGAAGGTGGAACCTGGGTGTCGATCGCGGACGGCCTGCCCTCCGACTTCGGCTTCCCCATCGTCGTCGACCCGCAGGACTGCGACACCGTCTACGTCTTCCCGCTCGCCGGCGCGGAGGGTCGCTTCCCGCCTGGGGGCTCGGCTCGCGTGTGGCGGTCGAGGAACGCTGGGGAGACGTGGGAGCCGCTCGGCGCCGGGAACGGCGACGGGCTACCCGACGGCTTCTTCGTGGGTGTCATGCGTGACGCCATGTCCATGGACCAGCATGAGCGACCGGGTCTCTACTTCGGTTCCCGCAGCGGCAGCGTGTGGGCGTCGTTCAACTTCGGGGGCAGCTGGACAGAGCTCGTGCGCGACCTGCCCGATGTGATGGTGGTTCGCGCTGCGGTCCTTCCCTGATGACCGGGGCGCCGCACGGCGTAGGCTCGGACAATGCCGAAGACCCCCGATATGAAGCCGCGCAGCCGCGACGTCACCGACGGACTCGAACGCGCCGCCGCCCGCGGCATGCTCCGCGCGGTCGGGATGAGCGACGGCGACTTCGCCAAGCCACAGATCGGTGTGGCATCGTCCTGGAACGAGATCACTCCGTGCAACCTGTCCCTGGACCGGCTCGCGAAGGCGGCCAAGAACGGTGTGCACGCGGCCGGTGGCTTTCCGCTCGAGTTCGGCACGATCTCAGTCTCCGACGGCATCTCGATGGGCCACGAGGGCATGCACTTCTCGCTGGTCTCGCGCGAGGTCATCGCCGACAGTGTCGAGACCGTGATGATGGCCGAGCGGCTCGACGGCTCCGTGCTGCTCGCCGGCTGCGACAAGTCGCTCCCGGGCATGCTGATGGCCGCCGCCCGGCTTGATCTCGCCTCGGTGTTCCTCTACGCCGGCTCCACCATGCCCGGCCAGGTCGACGGCAAGGACGTCACCATCATCGACGCCTTCGAAGCGGTCGGTGCCTGCCTGTCCGGCCGGATCACCCGCGAGGAGGTGGACCGGATCGAAAGGGCGATCTGTCCGGGCGAGGGGGCCTGCGGCGGCATGTACACCGCTAACACGATGGCCTCCGTCGCCGAGGCGCTGGGCATGTCCCTTCCCGGCTCGGCCGCTCCGCCGGCGGTCGACCGCCGCCGGGACGGTTTCGCGCACAGGTCGGGCGAGGCAGTGGTCGCCATGCTGCGCATCGGACTCACCGCACGCCAGATCATGACCAAGGAGGCCTTCGAGAACGCTATCGCCGTGGTCATGGCGCTCGGCGGCTCCACGAACGCCGTACTTCATCTGCTCGCCATTGCCCGCGAGGCGGAGGTCGACCTCACCCTGGAGGACTTCAGCCGGGTGGGCGCCCGGGTGCCGCATCTCGGCGACCTCAAGCCGTTCGGCAGGTTCGTGATGACCGATGTGGACAAGGTCGGAGGGATTCCGGTCGTGATGAGGGCACTTCTCGACGCCGGCCTTCTCGACGGGGACTGCATGACGGTCACCGGCCGCACCATGGGGGAGAACCTCGCTGAGATCGCACCCCCCGATGCCGACGGGACTGTGATCCGTGAGATCTCCAAGCCCATCCACAAGACCGGCGGCCTCACGATCCTGCACGGGTCTCTCGCCCCCGAGGGGGCGGTGGTCAAGTCCGCGGGCTTCGACGCGGACGTCTTCGACGGCGTGGCGCGGGTCTACGACGGCGAACGGGCAGCCATGGATGCCTTGGAAGCCGGACAGGTCGTGGCGGGCGACGCGTTGGTGATCCGCTACGAGGGACCGAAGGGTGGCCCCGGCATGCGCGAGATGCTCGCGATCACCGGAGCGATCAAGGGCGCGGGGCTCGGCAAGGACGTGCTGCTCCTCACCGACGGTCGGTTCTCCGGAGGTACGACGGGGCTGTGCGTGGGCCATGTGGCCCCGGAGGCGGTGGACGCGGGGCCCATCGCCTTCGTCCGCGACGGTGACGCGATCCGCCTCGACGTGCAGAACCAGACGCTCGACCTGCTCATCGACGCCGTGGAGCTGGCCGCGCGCCGGGACGGGTGGACGCCGAACGAGCCGAAGTACACCAAGGGCGTGCTTGCGAAATATCGCAAGCTGGTCCAGTCGGCAGCAGTCGGCGCAGTCTGTGGGTGAGACCCACACCTGGACCAACGAACACGGCCAGCCGGTGGGGGAGCCGTTGCCGGGCTGGACCCGGCGGCGGCGCCCGGACCCGGACCGCCTCACCGGAGACCACTGCCGGGTCGAGCGCCTAACCCTTCGCCACGGCGACTCCCTGTTCTCGGCAGTGTCCGCCGATGTCACCGGCCGGTCCTGGACCTATTTGTCGACGGGGCCGTTCGAGAGCCTGGACGCCTTCCGCGCAGCGATCAGCGAGATGATCGGCAATGCGGACCAGGTGAGCATGGCGATCACCGACCCGGGCGGGCGGGCGATCGGGCTCGCCAGCTATCTGCGCATCGAGCCGGAAATCGGCTCGGTCGAGGTGGGCGCGATCCTCTTCAGTCCTGCCTTGCAGGGCACCACGGCCGCGACCGAGGCGATGTACCTGATGGCGTCGTACGTGTTCGACGACCTCGGCTACCGGCGTTACGAGTGGAAGTGCGATGTGCTGAACGCGGCGTCCACGGCGGCTGCCAGACGCCTCGGCTTCAGCTATGAAGGCACCTGGCGGAACGCGACGACGTACAAGGGACGAAACCGCGACACCGCCTGGTTCGCGATGACCGACGGTGACTGGGCGCTGCTGCGTCCGGCCTATCGTCAGTGGCTGGCTCCCGCCAACTTCGACCAGGATGGCCAGCGAGCTTCGCTGTCGCAGCTCACACGGCGCGCGCTTCGCCCGAATGTGAGGCGTGGAGTCCAGATGATGGGACCAGGCTTGCACTCGCTTGACGAGGCGGTTGGCGGCGGGAAACCTTGATCCCATGCGTTCAGAGATTCTCGTACTCACGCGACGCGGCGGCTGAGTTCTCCCAGCTCGAGCCACGCGTTCCCCCTCGTCTGCCCACCGGGCCGAGGGGTTTTTTGTTGGAAATTCGATGCAGACAGCGCAGAGGAAGGTAAAGCCGAAGATGAGTGAGCAGGTCACCGGCGCGCAGAGCCTGATCCGGGCCCTGGAGTGCGCTGGTGCCGAGAACGTGTTCGGCCTCCCCGGCGGTGCCATCCTCCCGGCGTACGACCCGTTGTTCGACTCGACAAAGCTCCGTCACATCCTCGTGCGGCACGAGCAAGGCGCCGGGCACGCAGCTCAGGGCTATGCCACCGCTACGGGCAAGGTCGGCGTGTGCATGGTCACCAGCGGGCCGGGTGCGACGAACCTGGTGACGCCGATCGCGGATGCGCACATGGACTCGGTGCCCATGGTCGCGGTGACCGGCCAGGTCGCCAGCGCCGCTATCGGGACCGACGCGTTCCAGGAGGCGGACATTCGCGGCATCACGATGCCGATCACCAAGCACAACTTCCTGGTCACCGATCCGGCCGAGATCTCACGCACGATCGCGGAAGCCTTCTACATCGCCTCCACCGGCCGCCCTGGCCCAGTCCTCGTCGACGTCGCCAAGGACGCGCTGCAGGCGCAGACGACCTTCGAGTGGCCGACCGAGCTGAGCCTGCCCGGCTACCGTCCCGTGACACGACCGCACGCCAAGCAGGTTCGGGAGGCGGCTCGCCTGCTGCTCGAGGCGCGACGTCCGGTGCTGTACGTCGGCGGCGGTGTGATCCGCGCCCGTGCGGCGAAGGAGCTCCGTGTCCTCGCAGAGATGACGGGCATCCCGGTGGTCACCACCCTGATGGCTCGTGGCGCCTTTCCCGACAGCCATCCCCAACACCTCGGCATGCCGGGCATGCACGGGACGGTCTCGGCAGTCGCAGGGCTCCAGCGAAGCGACCTGATCCTCAGCCTCGGTGCTCGCTTCGACGACCGGGTGACGGGAAACCTCGACTCGTTCGCCCCGCACGCGAAGGTGGTGCATGCCGACATCGACCCGGCCGAGATCGGCAAGAACCGGCCGGTCGACGTCCCGATCGTCGGTGACTGCCGCGAGGTCATCGCCGATCTCATCGTCACACTGCAGGCAGAGGCCGACGCGGGCAACCAGGGAGACTACGAGGCCTGGGTGCAGATGCTGCGCGGGGTGAAGTCGAAGTATCCGCTCGGCTACGACCAGCCGAGCGACGGGTCGCTGGCACCGCAGTACGTTCTCGAGCGGCTCGGGACGATCGCCGGCCCGGACGCGATCTACGTCTCCGGCGTCGGGCAGCACCAGATGTGGGCGTCCCACTTCATCTCTTACGAGAAACCCAACACCTGGATCAACTCCGGAGGCCTCGGCACGATGGGCTTCTCGGTGCCCGCCGCGATGGGCGCGAAGGTCGGCCGTCCCGACGCGACGGTGTGGTCGATCGACGGCGACGGCTGCTTCCAGATGACCAACCAGGAGCTCGCCACCTGTGCTCTCGAGGGGATCCCCATCAAGGTCGCGGTGATCAACAACGAGTCCCTAGGGATGGTCCGGCAGTGGCAGACGCTGTTCTACAACGAGCGGTACTCCAACACCGACCTACAGCTTCTGCGCCGTCAGGGGATCGCGGGGGCGCAGCGCCCGGGAGTCCGCATCCCAGATTTCGTGAAGCTCGCCGAGGCCTACGGCTGCGTGGGCCTGGCGTGTGACTCACCCGCCGACGTGGACGCCACCATCGACAAGGCGATGCAGGTCGACGACGTACCGGTGGTGGTCGACTTCCGGGTGCATCGCGACGCGATGGTGTGGCCGATGGTCGCCGCCGGCACCAGCAACGACGACATCAAGTTCGCTCGGGACATGGCGCCCGAGTTCGAGGACGACGAGCTGTGAGGATAGCGAGATGACCAGGCACACGCTGTCCGTCCTCGTCGAGAACAAGCCGGGCGTCCTCGCCAGGATCGCGGGTCTGTTCAGCCGCCGCGGCTACAACATCGACTCCCTCGCGGTGGGGCCCACCGAGCATCGTGAGGTCTCCCGGATGACGATCGTGGTCAATGTCGCCGACTCTCCTCTCGAGCAGGTCACCAAGCAGCTCAACAAGCTGATCGAGGTGATCAAGATCGTCGAGCTCGACGGACCCGGCTCGGTGACCCGTGAGCTGTTGCTGGTCAAGGTACGAGCCGACGCGCAGAGCAGGGGACAGGTGCTGGAGACCGTGCAGCTGTTTCGCGCGAAGGTCGTCGACGTGGCGACCGACGCGGTGACCATCGAGGTCACCGGCAGCGCTGAGAAGCTGGACGCGTTCCTGCGGGTCCTCGAGCCGTTCGGCGTCCGTGAGCTGGTCCAGTCCGGCATGGTCGCGATCGGTCGAGGCGGGCGCTCGATCACCGACCGCACCTTGCGGCCGGTCCCGGTCCCAGTTCCACCCGCGGCTGGTTGAGACCGGTCGAAGCCGAGAACCAACGAAGAAGGAGAGCCACCGTGGCTGAGATGTTCTACGACGATGACGCCGCCCTGTCCGTGATCCAGAGCCGCAACGTGGCGGTCCTCGGATATGGCAGCCAAGGACACGCGCACGCACTGTCGCTGCGTGACTCCGGGGTGGACGTGCGCGTCGGCCTGCCCGAGGCCTCGAAGAGTCGCGCCAAGGCCGAGGCCGAGGGCCTGCGTGTGCTGACGCCGTACGAGGCGTGCGAGGAGGCCGACCTGATCGTGGTCCTCGCACCCGACCACGTCCAACGGACCCTCTACACGGAGGCCGTCGAGCCGAACCTGGTCGAGGGGGACGCGCTGTTCTTCGGGCATGGCTTCAACATCCGTTTCGACTACATCAAGGCTCCCGAGGGCGTCGACGTCGCGATGGTCGCTCCCAAGGGTCCCGGCCACCTCGTGCGCCGTGAGTACACCGAGGGTCGCGGTGTCCCAGTGCTCGTGGCCGTCGAGCAGGACGCCAGCGGGAAGGCCTGGGACCTGGCGCTGTCGTACGCCAAAGGCATCGGCGGCCTGCGTGCCGGCGGGATCCGGACGACGTTCACCGAGGAGACCGAGACCGACCTTTTCGGCGAGCAGGCGGTGCTCTGCGGTGGTGTCTCCGAGCTCGTGATGAAGGGTTTCGAAGTGCTGACCGAAGCCGGGTACCAGCCCGAGGTCGCCTACTTCGAGTGCCTGCACGAGCTGAAGCTGATCGTCGACCTGATGTACGAGGGCGGGATCGCCAAGCAGCGCTGGTCGGTCTCCGACACCGCGGAGTACGGCGACTACGTGTCCGGTCCGCGAATCATCGACGACTCGGTCAAGCAGCGGATGCAGGACGTGCTTGCCGACGTGCGCAACGGTGCCTTCGCCAAGCGTTTCATCGACGACCAGGACAACGGTGGGCAGGAGTTCAAGGAGCTTCGAGCCAGGGGGGAGAAGCATCCCATCGAGGAGACCGGTCGCGAGCTGCGTAAGCTGATGAGCTGGGTGAAGTCCCACGACGCGGACTACGTCGAGGGCACCGCCACCCGCTGATCACGCCGTCCACGGGGCGAGACCAGGCCGTGGCGGAAGGTCGGGTAGAGTCCTGCCCGGCACAGCGTCGTGCACGGTCTCCCCCGCAGCGGGGTCGAGGCCACCAGCAGCCGACAATCGATCGTCAAGGACACCTAGTGAGCAAGCCCGTCGTACTCATTGCCGAAGAGCTCAGCCCCGCCACGGTCGAGGCACTCGGTCCCGACTTCGAGATCCGCAGCTGCAACGGTGCCGACCGCGCCGAGCTGCTGCCTGCGATCTCGGACGCGGACGCCATCCTCGTGCGCAGCGCGACCAAGGTCGACGCAGAGGCTCTCGCGGCCGCCCCGAGGCTGAAGGTGGTCGCGCGTGCCGGCGTCGGGCTCGACAACATCGACGTCAAGGCAGCCACACAGAACGGTGTGATGGTCGTCAACGCGCCGACCTCCAACATCGTCTCCGCTGCCGAGCTCGCCGTCGGGCTGATGCTCGCCGCAGCGCGGCACATCGCTCCTGCCAACGCCGCCCTGAAGAACGGGGAGTGGAAGCGCAGCAAGTACATCGGCATCGAGCTCTACGAGAAGACCGTCGGCATCGTCGGCCTGGGCCGGATCGGTGTTCTGGTCGCCCAGCGGTTGAGCGCGTTCGGCATGAAGGTCATCGCGTACGACCCCTACGTGCAGGCCGGTCGCGCCGCGCAGATGGGAGTGCGCCTGGTCAAGCTCGACGAGCTCCTCCATGAGGCCGACTTCATGTCGGTCCACCTCCCCAGGACGCCGGAGACGCTCGGCCTGATCGGGGAGGAGCAGCTGGCCAAGGCCAGGCCGAACCTCGTCCTGGTCAATGCCGCGCGTGGTGGCATCGTCGACGAGCACGCTCTCCACGTCGCGGTCAAGGAAGGACGCATCGCCGCTGCGGGTCTCGACGTATTCGCGTCCGAACCGTGCACCGACAGCCCGCTGTTCGACTTCGAGAACGTCGTCGCCACCCCGCACCTGGGCGCCTCGACCGACGAGGCTCAAGAGAAGGCGGGCGTGGCGGTCGCCAAGTCGGTCCGTCTCGCGCTCGGCGGGGAGCTGGTGCCCGACGCGGTCAACGTCCAGGGGGGCCTGATCGCCGAGGACGTCCGTCCCGGGATACCGCTCACCGAGAAGCTGGGCCGGATCTTCACGGCCTTGGCCGGCGAGGTCGCCCAGCAGCTCGACGTCGAGGTCCGCGGTGAGATCACGCAGTACGACGTACGGGTGCTCGAGCTCGCGGCGCTCAAGGGCGTGTTCACCGATGTCGTGGAGGATCACGTGTCCTACGTCAACGCACCGCTGCTCGCCGCTGAGCGAGGCGTCGCCGTACGCCTGGTGACCGAGGCGGACAGCCCCGACCACCGTAACTTGATCACCCTGCGCGGAACGCTGGCCGACGGGTCACAGGTATGCGTCTCCGGAACCCTGGTCGGCATCGGACAGCGCGAGCGGCTGGTGGAGGTCGACGGCTACGACGTGGACATCGAGCCGACCGAGCACCTGGCGTTCCTGCGCTATGAGGACCGTCCCGGGATGGTCGGCACGGTCGGCGGGATCCTCGGAGGGGCGAACGTCAACATCGCCGGCATGCAGGTGGCCCGCGACACCAAGGGCGGGCACGCGCTGGTTGCACTGACTGTCGACTCGGCGATTCCCGGGCCGGTGCTGGAGGAGATCGCGTCTGCCATGGACGCCGCTTCCGTGCGCACCGTCGACCTCACCGAGTAGCCCGTGACTGAACGAAACCACGTCGGGGCTCCGGCCATGGCCGGGACCCCGACGGGTTTGTTGCGTTGGCTGTCAGCCGATGAACCCGTTGTCCTCCAGCCACTTCTGCGCGACCTGCTCCACGGGCAAGCCTTCCACGTCGACCTGGGCGTTCAATGCCTGGAGCTCCTCGGTGGTGAGCTTCTCCGCGATTGGGGTGAAGAGTTCCTCGAGCTCTGGGTGCTCGTCGTAGACCGCCTTGTTCACTGTCAGCGCAAGGTTGTAGATGACGAAGAAGTCCTTGTCGTCGTCGAGGACCATCATCTCGTTGGCGGGAATCCGGCCGTCGGTGGCGAACACCTCGCCGAACTTGCACGGATCGCCCTCTGGAACACGGGTGAAGATGATTCCCAGCTCGACCTCAGTGATTGCGTCCGTCGGCAGGTCGAAGCCGTAGGCCTTCTCCAGGCCGGGAAGCCCGTCGCTGCGGTCGATGAACTCCGAGGCGGCACACATGGTGGCGTCCTCGGGGTTGCTGGACACCAGCTCCGCGTAGTCGGTGAGACTACTGACGCCCAGCTCCTCCTCGGCGGCAGCTGAGGTGGCGATGGCGTAGGTGTTGTTCACCGGCGCCAGTGCGAGCCACTTGACGTCGTTCTTGCTCAGATCCTCCTTTGCGACCTGGTCGAAGAGCTTGGCCTCCTCGGTGGCGGCCTGGCCGATTTCGTTGCCCAGGATCTCTGACCAGCCGGTGCCGGTGTACTCCCAGTACATGTCGATCTCTTCGGCCTCCAGCGCCTTGCGGACGTTCGTGGTCCCGGTGATTCCGGTCTCGTCCGTCACCTCGGCTCCGGCATCCTCCAGCACCTGGAGGGTGATCTGTCCCATGATCAGCTGTTCGGTGAACTCCTTGGAGCCGACGGTGAAGGAGGCACCTGCCAGGTCCCCACCGCCCGCAGTGCTGCCACCGTCGTCGCCGCATGCGGCAGTCATCAGGGCCAACGCGGCCAGCGGCACGATCAGCCGGGCAGCCCTTCTCTTCGGGTAGCGCATCATGGCTTCACCTTTCGTGTTGTTGTGGGTCGGGTCACAGTCCGCGTGGTCGCAGCACCTCTTCGGCGAGCCCCGCCAGATAGTCGATGAACAGGGCGAAGACGGCGACCAGGACGGCACCGACAACCAGGATGAGCTGTCGGTTCTGCACGATGCCGGCCACGATGAGCTCTCCCAGCCCGCCGGCGCCGACGAAGGCGCCGAGTGTGGCGGTGCCCACGTTGATGGTGAGCGCGGTCCGGAGCCCGGCCATGATGATCGGCACGGCCAGCGGCAGCTCGATGCGGGCCAGAACCGTTCGCTTCGTCATACCCATCCCACGGGCAGACTCGATCACCGAGGCATCCACCTGGCGCAAGCCCACCATCGTGTTGCGCAGCACCGGAAGCACGGTGTAGGCCACCAGCGCGCCTATCACGGGCCAGAAGCCGATGCCCACAATGATCGCCAACAAGGCGATGAGTCCGATCGACGGCACCGCCTGCCCGACGTTGAAAACAGCGATCGCGGGCGGGGTGATGGACCGCGCGAACGGCCGGGTCAGCAGGATGCCGAGCGGGATGGCGATCAGCAGCACGAAGGCCGTGGACACCACACTCAGCATCAGGTGCTGTCCGGCATTCGTGAGGATGCTGTCGAGGGTGAGGCGTCGCTGCTCCCCGCTGCTCAGCTCGCTGCTGCTCACAGCCACGAACAAGGCGACGAGGACGGCGAGCAGGAACAGGGGCAGGAACAGATAGCCGATCAGCGAGCGTTTGTGGTGCGGTGTGCCGCCGTAGGTGGCCTCGGTATCGATGTGCTCCTCTTGCGTCGCCGGCATGGCTAGGAGGACACCCCCTCGGCGTCGGAGGACTCGGCGCGCAGCCTGCCGCGTTCCGCGCGCCGCATGCTCCGAACGGTCTCGTTGATCGTGTCGATGTCCACGACGCCCTGGTAGGCGTGTGCCTTGTCGACGACGATGGCGGTGCTGTAGCGAGCAGTGAGCATCTCGTTGAGGGTGTCGCTCAAGGTGGCGTTCGGCTGAACGACTGCCTCCGCAGGAAGCCCCAGCTCAGAGAGTGGGTTGCCGTCACGGGCACGTCGCAGATGATCGGCGTTGACCCACTTCACGGGGCGCCGCTGGCTGTCGAGCACGAGGACGGCGCTTTTGTCACTGCCCTCCAAGAGGCGGTGCACGTCGTCGTGGCTGGCCCCCTGCTCCACCGTTGGCCACTGGTGCAGCTCGACGTCTCGCACCCGGCTCAGGCTGAGGCGCTTGAGTGAAGCGCCGCGCCCGATGAAGTCCGCCACATAGTCGTTTGCCGGGTTGACCAGGATGCGCTCCGGTGTGTCGAACTGAGCGATGTGAGACTGGTCGCTCAAGATCGCGATCCGGTCCCCCATCTTGATCGCTTCATCGATGTCGTGGGTGACGAAGACGATGGTCTTGTTGATCTGCTCCTGGACCCGAAGAAATTCGTTCTGCAGTCGGTCCCTGGTGATCGGATCGATGGCCCCAAACGGCTCGTCCATCAGCATGACGTCGGGATCGGCACTCATGGCCCGCGTGACGCCGACCCGTTGCCGCTGCCCGCCGGAGAGCTCCTTGGGATAACGGCCACGGTACTCCTCGGCATCCATCCCGACCGTCTCCAGGAGCTCGTCCACTCGTTCCGCGATTCGCTCGCGTTTCCAACCGAGCAGCTTGGGAACGGTCGCGATGTTCTCCGCGATGGTCATGTGCGGGAACAGCCCGATCTGCTGGATGACGTAGCCGATGCGCCGCCTCAGCTGATCGGGGTTGACCTTCGTGACATCTTCGCCGTCGAGGAAGATACGCCCCGAGCTGGGCTCGATGATCCGGTTGATCAGCTTCATCGTCGTGGTCTTCCCGCAGCCCGAGGGCCCGACCAAGATGACGATCTCGCCCTCGGGTATTTCCAGCGTCAGGTCGTCGACCGCTGCCTCCCGCTGCCCGGGAAACTTCTTCGACAGGTTCTCCAGCCGGATCTTTGCAGGGCCACCGTCGGGGGTGGCTGCCGTGTGGTCGCCGTCGGTCATCGGATGCCTTTCGCGATCGTCAGCCTGAAAATCAGAACGTAGACCAGGTCGAACAACACAGCCAGCACGATGACCCCCAGCGTGCCGCCGAGCACCAGGTTGAGTGCGCTCGCGCCACCGATCTGAGCGAGCCCGGCGAAGATGATGTCCCCCAGACCGGGACCGTTGATATAGGCACCGATCGCGGCGATGCCGATGAGGATGAGGGTGGAGACCCGCATGCCGGTCAAGACAACGGGCCACGCCAGCGGGAGCTCGATGCGCAGCAACCGTTGACTGCGCCCCATGCCCATGCCCTGGGCGGACTCGACGACGGCGGGGTCGACCTCCCGAAGCCCGACAATCGTGTTGCGCACGATGGGCAGGAGTGCATACATGACGAGCGCGAGCACCACCGATCGAGCGCCGAGGCCGAGCCCGGGGATGGTGATGAACAGTCCGAAGAGTGCGAGCGAGGGGATCGTCAGGAAGGTCCCGGTCACGGCGAGGACGAGGTCGCGGGGGCGGTCGGTCCGGTACGTAGCCACGCCTAGCCCAACCCCGAGGACGGTCGCGATGGCGAGCGAGATCAAGACCACGAGTGCGTGCTCGATGCTGAGCTCGAGCAGGTCCGGCCAGGCGAACTCGAGGTACGTCCAGAAGCTGGAGTACCAGCTCGGCTCCTCAGCCATCGCGACCCCCTTGGTCATGCAGCGAGCGGATATGATTCAACGGACACCTCCATTCGGCGTGTCCTGACACTGGCACGCTGACCTACATCGCACAAGAGCATCGCGCAACATGAGACCCAACGGCAACGACCGCACAGGGTGTGTCGAGGTCTTAGCGCTTGGTCGCGATCAACACGGACGCGTCCGAGGCGACCATTACCTCAACCGTGGTGAACCGCTCGTCTGTCAGCCACCGCTCCCGGAGCACGTCGACCCGGCCAGCGAAGATCGGTGGCCACGACTCGCACGGGGTGAAGTCGTCGAGCACGACGACACCGCCGGGCTGTACGAGATCGATGATCGTGTCCGCGCCTGAGGCCTTGGGTTCGCGAGCATCGAGGAACAGCAACGAGAACGGTCCCCGGTCACGCAGGGTCGACCAGTCCGCGGCGAGCACCTCCACCTGCTCGTCGTCTACGAAGATCTCTCCCGCGGCCACGGCCAGCCTGGGGTCGAGCTCGGCGGTGATGATCGAGGTGTCCCCGCGTACCCCGCTGCGCAACCACGCCGTACCCACCCCGCAGCCGGTGCCGAACTCGGCCATGGTCCCGGACCGGGTCGCGGCGAGGGTCGCGAGCAGGCGGCCGGTCTCGTTGCGGCAGAACGACGCGTATCCGCTCCTGCGGGACACGTCGAAGGCTCGCGAGACGATCGGCGGTAGCTCGGGTGGCGCGCTCATGCGGCTCAGTCTTCCGCAACCGGGACCGGAACCAAGAACAAAGACTGCCGTCTCGCGATGTGAGAGGTTGCACGGCCGAGCCGGCAGAGCCGCACGCGCATTGTTAGTCTCGATCTACCATGCGGAGTTTGTTCGTACTTATTGACCGCCGTGGCGGGGCCTGTTAGGTAAGGCCACCTCGCCGCGGCGTTCGGCATGTCCGGCCCTACGAAACCCTCCGCGGCGAACAGCGATCAAGCCCACCCGAACCTTGAGCCGGAGACCCCCTCGAACTCGCGTGACCCGCGACGAGGGCCGAGTCCCCTCAGCCCGCGGCGGAAAACCGCGCACGCGACCTTTGATGGAGAAACCATGTATGACATGTATCCCGAGTGGGGCCCGGCCCAGCACCGCGAGACCCAGGACGACCGACCGGCTCTCCAGTCAGTCCAGTCGGGCCTGGACGGAAGGGACAACGGCGGTCAGCGCCCCGATGACAGCTGACGGCTCGACAGCCGGCCGGCCCATCCGGCTCGCGGTCGTTCCGGGTGACGGCATCGGTCCGGAGGTCACTGCCGAGGCGCTGAAGGTGCTCGAGGCCGCGGTCCTGGACGAGGTGAAGCTGGAGCCCACGCGCTACGACCTCGGGGCCGAGCGGTACCTGGCCACGAAGGAGGTGCTGCCCGACTCGGTGCTCGCGGAGATCAAGGACCACGACGTGATCCTGCTCGGTGCCGTGGGCGGCAGGCCGGGAGACCCCGGCCTTCCTCCGGGCATCCTGGAGCGCGGTCTCCTACTGCGCCTGCGTTTCGAGCTCGACCACTACGTCAACCTGCGGCCGTCCCGGATCTTCCCCGGCGCGACCTCGCCGCTCGCCGAGCCCGGTGAGGTGGACTTCGTGGTCGTCCGGGAGGGTACCGAGGGCCCGTACCTGGGGAACGGAGGCGCCTTGCGCGTAGGGACGCCGGCCGAGATCGCCACGGAGGTCAGCGTCAACACGGCTTTCGGCGTCGAGCGAGTGGTCCGGGATGCGTTCGGGAGGGCCAGCAAGCGGTCCCGCCGAAGGCTCACCCTGGTACACAAGACCAACGTCCTCGTGCACGCCGGAAAGGTGTGGTCGCGTCTGGTCGACGAGGTCGGTCGTGACTTCCCGGAGGTGCAGGTGGACTATCTGCACATCGACGCGGCCACGATGTTTCTGGTCACCGACCCGTCCCGCTTCGAAGTGATCGTCACCGACAACCTGTTCGGCGACATCATCACCGATCTCGCCGCGGCTGTCACGGGCGGGATCGGTCTCGCGGCCAGCGGTAACGTCAACCCCGACCGGACCACCCCGAGCATGTTCGAGCCCGTTCACGGTTCAGCCCCGGACATCGCCGGCGAACAGAAGGCCGACCCCACCGCCGCGATCCTGTCCGGTGCGATGCTGCTCGAGCATCTCGGTCTCGACTCCGCGGCACGCAGGATCGAGTCCGCGGTTATCGCCGACCTGGCTGCTCGCGACGGTGCCGTCCCCCGTCGTACTCCTGAGGTCGGCGACGCGATAGCCGCGCGCGTCTCCGGGTAAGGGTTCGATACGGTGCCTGCCATGGGAAGTGAACGACACATCGCGATCTCGCGCTCGTCGGATCCGGTCCCCCCGGACCGGCTTGTTGAGATCCTCGCCGAGCCAGGGTTCGGACTGCACTTCACCGACCACATGTACCTCGCCGAGTGGACTCCCGTCGCCGGATGGCACGACGCCAGGGTGACGCCGTACGCACCGATCTCGATGGACCCTGCAACGGCGGTTCTGCACTACGCGCAGGAGATCTTCGAGGGCATGAAGGCCTATCGCCACGACGACGGGTCGGTGTGGATCTTTCGACCGGAAGAGAACGCGGCGCGCATGGTCCGCTCTGCGAGGCGTCTCGCGCTGCCCGAGATCTCCGAGGCCGACTTCGTGGCCTCCGTGGATGCCCTGATCAGCACCGACGAGCGGTGGGTGCCCGACCCCTCGGGGGAGAAGAGTCTCTACGTCCGGCCCTTCATGTTCGCCTCCGAGAAGTTCCTGGGAGTGCGCCCGGCCAAGCACGTGACCTACATGGTGATCGCCTCGCCCGCGGGCGCCTACTTCGCCAAGGGTGTCCGGCCCGTCTCCATCTGGCTCAGCGAGGACTATTCTCGGGCGGGTGTCGGGGGGATGGGTGCGGCGAAGACAGGCGGGAACTACGCGAGCTCCCTCATCGCGCAGCAGGAGGCCATGGAGAACGGTTGCGACCAGGTCGCCTTCCTCGACACCGTGGAGCAGAAGTGGGTCGAGGAGCTCGGTGGGATGAACCTGTTCTACGTCTACGACGACGGCTCCATCGTCACCCCTGCCCTGACCGGCTCCATCCTCGAAGGGATCACCCGGTGCTCGATCCTGGACCTCTGCGGCAAGCTCGGCCATCGCGTGGAGGAGCGCCGGTTCTCGATCCAGGAGTGGCGAGACGGTGTGGCGTCGGGCCGGATCGTGGAGGTTTTCGCGTGCGGTACGGCCGCCGTGGTCACCCCGGTGGGCACGCTGAAGTGGCGGGGGGGAGAGCTGAGCAGCGGCGGTCCCGATGGGGACCGGACGGGCCCGGTGACCCGACAGCTCCGGGCGGCGCTCGTCGACATCCAGTACGGCCGCGCCGAGGACACCTTCGGCTGGATGCACCGCGTCCCGGAGCGGGGCCACGCCACCGCTCGGTTACCGTAGGGGAGTGAGCGAGAGAGCACCCTCGGTGTCGTCCTCAGGTGCGGTGCAGGTGGGAACCTACCGCCTCCTGACCAGAATCGGTGAGGGCGGCATGGGTGTGGTGCACCTGGCCGAGGGGGACGACGGCAGACGTGTCGCACTCAAGGTGCTCCGGCCGCACATCGTCGGCGACGACGAGGCGCGCGAACGTCTGGCGCGCGAGGTCTCCTCGCTCCGACGGGTCAAAAGCCCTCGGATCGCCGAGATCATCGACGCCGACCCCTGGGGGGAGACTCCCTTCGTCGCGACTCGCTACGTCCCCGGCCTCTCCCTGCACCAGCACGTGAAGCAGGAGGGCCCGGTCACCGGCGACGACCTGCGCTGGTTCGCCGCCGGGCTGGCAGAGGCGGTGATCGCAGTGCACACCGTGGGTGTGCTGCACCGCGACATCAAGCCGTCCAACATCCTGCTGGAGGGCCGCGCGCCGGTGCTGATCGACTTCGGCCTCGCACGTCTGGCCGAGGACCCGCGACTCACCGTCACCGGCTGGCTGCTCGGAACCCCCGGCTATCTCGCCCCCGAGATCCTCTACGGTGACGACGCGACCACGGCCTCCGACGTGCACTCGTGGGCTGCCACGGTTGTCTTCGCCGCGACGGGGCATCCTCCGTTCGGGAGTGGCCCCGCGATGGCGATCATGGACCGGGTCCGCCGCGGGGAGCACGATCTTTCGGCCGTCCCGCCGGATATCCTGCCGCTGGTGCGTCAGTGCCTGTCGCCGGACCCCCTGAAACGGCCCGAGACGTCTGCCGTTCTCGCCGACCTGCGCAGGTCGGAGGGTGGTTCCGATGCCGGCGGTCGCGGCCGGGGTATCGACGACTCCTTGACGATGCCGTTCTCCCTGTTCGCCGCCGAGGACGATGATCCCACCGACGTGCTCGACAGCGTCGAGCCGGACTCGGCCCCGCCGCCCACCCGGCCGTTGACGGTCCGGATGCCACAGGGCCAGCCGATCCGGCCGTTGCACGAACCAGCACGTGCGCCGTACGTGACGCCGCCTCCACCACAGCAGCAGCAGTACTCCCAGCCCCGGTCCAGCCATCTCCAGCACGGCTCCTACGACCCGAGACCGTCAGGGTCTCCGGGGCTCGCCAGGGTGCAACGCATCTGCCTTCTGTTCGGCCTGTGGGCACTGGTCGCGGTCGGGTTCGCGCTGGCGCCGTACCTCTTTCTCGGTCAGGTCGCGATCGGCGCGCTGGCGATCCGCACCGGTTCCTGGATCACCGACTCTGCTCGCGAGCGTCAGTACCGCCGTGGCCGCGCCCGGTGGTACGACGGCGTGCTGAGCGCGGCGTCTTCCCCGTGGTACCTGCTCGTGGCCACCGGCGGAACACTGGTGCTCTTGGTCTGGGCAGTTGTCCTCGCGGTCATCGTGGGGCTGGCCTACCTGCTGCTCGGCCTGCCCGTGCCACCCGGGCTCCTCCTGATGGGCGGCGTGCTAGGCGCGGCGCTGTGGTGGGGACCTGGGTCGCGGCGGCTGAGGACGCCCGCCCGGCGGATGCTGGTTCGTGCCACCGGGCAACCTCCGCTCGGATGGGCCAGCCTGGCAGTCCTGGCGGCGGGAGTCCTTGTGTGTGCGCTCGCCCTGGCCAACGGCGCGGTGAGCTGGGAACCGGCGGCGGGTCCGCCGTGGCGGCCGGGGACGATGCTGGGCGAGGTCGTCGGATTCCTCTGAGCGGCCGGGGTACGACGGGGGCATGGGCCAGAAGCTGATCGCCGACCTCGTCGTGGAACGTCTGCGTGGCTGGAGGTGCACCGAGCTCGTCGTGCGGTAACTCTCTGCGCGGCTGTCTTCGAACGCCGAGGTCTCGGTCGACGTCGGCTCGGTCACCTACTGGTACGCCCGACACTGTACCTGCCACCCGACGTGCCGCCATCTCTCGAGCACCCGGGCGTCGATGGGCTGCTCCGTGCCCTACGGACTGGCCGCCAAGCTGGTACGACGACCGTCCTGTCGGCAGGCCTGCGACAGAGGCGCAGGGTGGGCACGCGCAGGAGCTGCTGGCGACGTATGCCGATGTGGGGCAGCGCTTGACCGCATCCGGTTGACGGGACCGGGTTCCACCACGCGGACAGATCTGGCAGACTCGGGGTCATGAACACGGAGATCGGCGTCATCACCGAGATGATCGAGTAGCGCGTCCGGAGCTCCAGACGCGCCGACCTCTCGTCCTGGACGGGAGGTTTTTTGTTGCCCGCGCCGGGCCTCCGGCGTCAGACCGCACCGAGGACGGCTCCGATGAGTACGACGGCCAGCGAGAACCGCGACTTCCACGTCTACGACACGACCCTGCGAGACGGCGCCCAGCAGGAGGGGCTCAACCTCTCCGTCGCCGACAAGCTGTCGATCTCGCGCCAGCTCGACGACCTCGGTGTCGGCTACATCGAGGGTGGCTGGCCGGGTGCGAACCCCAAGGACACCGAGTTCTTCCGCCGTGCCCGCACCGAGCTCTCGCTTAGTCATGCGCGGCTGGCTGCTTTCGGGGCGACGCGGCGCCCGGGAGCCATTGCGGCCGACGACCCGCTGGTTGCCGCGCTGCGCGACAGCGGTGCCGGCGTGGTCACACTGGTCGCGAAGTCACATGACCGGCACGTGGCCCTGGCGCTGCGCACCACCCTCGAGGAGAACCTCGCCATGGTGCGGGACACGGTCTCGCACCTGCGCACCGAGGGGCAGCGGGTGTTTCTCGACGCCGAGCACTTCTTCGACGGCTACCGCGACAACCGTGCCTACGCGCTCGAGGTCCTGCGCACGGCGTACGACGCCGGGGCAGACGTGGTGGCACTGTGCGACACCAACGGAGGCATGCTTCCGCCCTGGGTCGCCGAAGTGGTCCACGACGTGATCGAGACGACTGGAGTGCGCGTCGGGATCCACTGCCACAACGACACGGGTTGTGCGGTCGCGAACACGCTTGCCGCGGTCGGTGCGGGCTCGACGCACGTCCAGGGCACGCTCAACGGCTATGGCGAGCGCACCGGAAACGCGGACCTGGTCTCAGTGGTGGCGAACCTGGAGCTCAAGCTCGGTAAGTCGGTGCTGCCGGCCGGGTCACTGCGTGAAGCCACCCGGATCGCGCACGCGGTCGCCGACGTAACCAACTTCGCGCCGGCCTCACGACAGCCCTACGTCGGTGTCAGTGCGTTCGCGCACAAGGCCGGCCTGCATGCCAGCGCGATCAAGGTCGACCCGAGCCTCTACCAGCACATGGACCCGATCCACGTCGGCAACGACATGCGACTGCTCGTCTCGGACATGGCGGGCCGAGCCAGCATCGAGCTCAAGGGTCGCGAGCTCGGGTTCGACCTTCTTGGCGGGGAAGGTGACAAGGAGCTCGTCACCCGGGTGACCAACCGGGTCAAGGAGCTGGAGTCACGGGGATACACGTTCGAGGCCGCCGACGCCTCGTTCGAGCTTCTGCTGGTCGAGGAGGTCGAGGGCGTGCGTCCGTCCTACTTCGACATCGAGTCCTGGAGGGTGATCACCGAGACCAGGCCGAGGGAGGAAGCGGTCTCCGAAGCCACCATCAAGCTCCGGGCCGCCGGCAACCGGATCATCACCACCGGGGAGGGAAACGGCCCGGTCAACGCTCTCGACCACGCTCTTCGCGAGGCGATCGGTCAGGCCTATCCCGAGGTTGCCACGTTCGAGCTGGTCGACTACAAGGTGCGGATTCTCGACCAGGGACACGGCACCGATGCGGTGACGAGGGTGCTGATCGAGACCAGCGACGGGAAGGGGTCCTGGGTCACCGTCGGCGTCGGTCACAACGTGATCGAGGCTTCCTGGGGAGCGTTGGTCGACGCGGTCACGTTCGGGCTCCGACGCCATGACCAGAAGCCGCGGCCGGCCGGCAACGGGGTCAGTGCGGGGTGACGCACCTGCCGCAACGGGGGCAGTGCGGGCGCAGATAAAGATCCAGGTCCTGTCCACATCGACAGGTGGCCGTGCCCAGCCGGGCGCCGTCACATTCCGGATGCCTACGCATTTCACGCTTGCGCACGCTTTGCATGACTGCCATTACTTGTTCACCTCGCCTTCATCCATTGCACCAGCGAAACATCTAGTGCTGGCAGAGCGGCGGGTAACACGCAAATTCGGTCGAAACGTCGTGGCGGAATAGGCAGCTTGGGGGGTGTTGCGGCGCAGAGGGGCCAGGCGAGTGCGGCCCGAACGTGCGTTGCGAGCCGGGTGGTGCGGCCCCAGGGGGTAGTTTCACCGGCATGGCGAAGCTGCACGACCTGACCGCGCTCGAGCAGGCTTCGGCGATCCGGGCGCGCGAGGTGTCGCCGATCGAGCTGGTCGACCACTACCTCGCGCGGATCGAACGGCTCTCCACTGAGGTGGGCGCCTTCGTCACGGTCACCGCCGAGACGGCGCGAGAGCAAGCCCGGCGCGCGGAGACAGATATCGGCGCTTCTGGCCTTCCGCCCTTGTTCGCGATTCCGACCGCGATCAAGGACCTGAACCTGACTGCCGGGGTGCGGACGACGTTTGGTTCGGCCGCCATGGAGACTCATGTCCCGGACGTCTCCGACGAGGTCGTGCTCCGCATCGAGCACGCGCGGTTGATCAGCCTCGGCAAGACCAACACCCCCGAGTTCGGTTCCCCCTGCTACACCGAGCCCGACGTGGCAACTCCCGCACGCACGCCGTACGACCTCGACAGGATGGCGGGCGGCTCCAGCGGGGGAGCGGCTGCGGCCGTCGCCGCAGGGCTCGTCCCCTTGGCGCACGGCTCCGATGGCGGCGGGTCGATCCGGATCCCGGCCAGCTGCTGCGGTCTTTTCGGGCTCAAGCCAAGCAGGGGACGGATCAGTGGCGGGCCGGTGTACGGCGACCCGGTCGGTCTCGGCACGTCAGGGCCACTCGCGCGCACCGTGCGCGATGCCGCAGCGATGCTCGACGTGATGGCCGGCCCGGCCATCGGCGACCCGTTCTGGGCACAGCCCCTGCCGCCGGGCGAGAGCTATCTGGACTGGTGCGACCGCGAGCCGGGCCGGATGCGGATCGCCCGGTTCAGCCGTCCGGTGATCGCCGAGGCGTCGGTACACCCGCAGTGCCTTCGCGCCTACGAAGACGCTTCCGGTCTGCTCGAACACCTTGGCCACGACATGGAGGAGATCGACGTACCGATCCCTGCCGAGGCCGTGCCGGTGTTCGAGACCTGCTGGTCCGTGCTGACCGCCCTGTCGCCGGCTCCTGCGGGCACCGAGGACCGGCTGCAACCGCTGACCCGCTGGCTGCAGGAGCGCGGGCGCGCAGTGTCCGGGCCACAGTTCGGGCTGGCGCTCGGCGAGCTCCGCCGCATCGCTGCCCGCGCGCTGGTGGCGCTGGCGCCGTACGACGCCGTGCTGACTCCGACGCTGGCGCAGCCACCGCTGCGGATCGGTGAGATTCGCAACGACGAGGACCCGGCTCGCGACTTCGAGAACCAGAAACGGTTCACGCCGTACACCTCGGCCTGGAACCTCACCGGCATGCCCGCGGCTTCCCTCCCGCTGCACATGACGCCGGAGGGGCTGCCCGTCGGGGTGATGCTCGCCAGCCGTCCCGCGGAGGACCATCGACTGCTCGCCCTGTGTGCGCAGGTGGAGGCCGCCGCGCCGTGGCGTGGTCGTCACCCGCCCTGCTGGTGACCGGCTGGTCTCGCCGCCTCCTGGCCACTCGTCGGCGTACTCCTGCTTACCCTCGACCCGTTTCGATGAGTGAGAAGTCGGCCCAGTCTTCTTCAAGGTCCACGTGGACCCGACGGGGTCACGGCCTTGAACGCTCCGACCAGGTCAGGCTGTGTCGTCCACCGGGAACCGCGCGCGGATGTCGGTGGTCGCCTCGATGCAGATCGCCATAACAGGTCGCGGCGACCTGTTATGGCGAGGGGAAGGCGCTTTGGGTCGCCATAACGGGTCGCCGTGACCGATTATCGCGCGTGCGGCCTGCCGGTGGCGGCCAGGAGGCGGTCGCACTCGTCGATCAGGCGCTGGCGCAGAGGTGCGCCACGCTCGGCGAAGGCTCGCTGCGCGGCGGCGTACTCTGCCTTGCCGGAGGCAGTCTCGATCGGGACGGGGGAGTAGCCGAGTTCGGACAGGTCGTACGGCGACGCTCGCATGTCGAGCACCCGGATGTCTCGGGCCAACGCGAAGCAGTCGGCGACCAGCTCCGAGCACACCAGCGGTGAGAGACGGTAGGCGTGCTTGTAGAGGTCCATCCCCGCGTGCAGGCAGCCCGGCTGCTCGAACGAGGACCGGTCGTCGCGACCCGGCTGGAGCACGTTCAGCGGCCGGGACGAAGGTGTGAAGAAGCGGAACGCGTCGAAGTGCGAGCACGCAATCCGGTGGCTCTCCACGACTTCGTCGGTGCCCGCCGCACCCAGCCGCAACGGCCAGGCCGGGTGCCGGACGTCCGTGGGGTCGAGCCTGTGCACCATCGCCCACTCGTGCATCCCGAAGCAGCCGAAGTGCGGTGGCCGATTCGCAGTGGCCGTCAGTAGTGTCCGGAGCGAACGCAGCAGGGGCCGGCGTGCGACGACGTACACCTGGGCGACCGTGACACCGGCGGCCGCGTCGACGTACCCCGCCAGGGCGAGGTATGACGAGCCGTGAGGACCGGCGAGGACGAGCCCGTAGCCGGGATGCCAACGGCGCAGGGCGGCTGGGCTGTGCGAGTAGTAGGTGAACAGGAAGTCCTCGACCGGGTGGGTCTCCCGAGCTCGGCGACGCCGAAGATGTGGTTCCAACCACACCTCGACCCGCGCCTGGTGCTGGTTACGACGGACCGACCACGTCGCCTCGTCGAGCACCTCGGCGGAGATGCCCGCCTTCGGCGGCCGGACGCCGGTCACCTTGTCCACAGCTCTCAGGGTAGTAACCGAGCGTTACATCCGTCGCAGGTAGGCTCGAACGCGTGCGTATCGCGAGAATCACCACTGGCGGCGACCCGATGTACGCCGTGGTCAGCGGAGACGTCGATGACGTCGGAATCCCTTCCGAGGACTCGATGGTCGTCACCCTCGCCGGCGACCCGCTCTACGTGGGTATGCATCCGACCGAGGAGAAGCACCCTCTCGCCGACGTGCGGCTGCTCGCGCCGGTGATCCCGCGCAGCAAGGTGGTCGGGATCGGGCGCAACTATGCCGCGCACGCTGCGGAGATGGGCTCCGCCCTCCCCGACGAGCCGATGATGTTTCTCAAGCCGAACACGAGCGTTGTGGGCCCCGGTGACCCTGTCTTCCACCCCAAGCAGAGCGCGGAAGTGCACTACGAGGGGGAGCTGGCCGTGGTGATCGGGCGGATCTGTCGCGACGTGGCACCGGAGCGGGTGGCCGAGGTGATCTACGGCTACACGATCGGCAACGACGTGACCGCGCGGGACCTGCAGAGGAGCGACGTGCAGTTCACCCGGGCCAAGGGCTTCGACTCCTTCTGCCCGCTAGGTCCCTGGATCGAGACCGAGCTCGACACCAGCGACCTCCGCGTGCAGACGCACCTCAACGGCGACCTGGTTCAGGACGGTTCCACGAGCGACCTGATCTTCGACGTCGCCGCGCTGGTCGCGCATGTCTCGAGCGTCATGACGCTGCTCCCCGGCGACGTGATCCTGACCGGCACCCCCGAAGGGGTCGGTCCCATGTCGGTCGGCGACGAGGTCGACGTCACCATCTCCGGGATCGGAACTCTGACGAACAAGGTGGTAGCCCGTGACTGATCCGACTCCGATGTCCTCACCCGAAGTGCTCGGGGACATCGAGCCGAGCAAGGTCCGGGTGCGCTTCCCACCCTCACCGACGGGATCCCTGCACGTCGGCAACGTTCGCAGTGCCCTCTTCAACTGGGCCTTCGCGCGGCACTTCGGCGGCATCCTTGTGCTGCGGATCGAGGACACCGACCTGGCCCGGAACACGCCCGAGGGTTACGCCTCGGTCATCGACTCGTTGCGCTGGCTCGGCATCGACTGGGACGAGGGTCCGGAGGTTGGTGGCCCCTTCGGTCCCTACCTGCAGTCCGAGCGCTTCGAGATGTACGCCGGTATCGCCGCGCGTCTGCGCAAGGCCGGTAGGGCCTACGACTGTTACTGCACGCAGGAGGATGTCGACGAGCGCCGGGAGACTGCCCGCGCCGAGAAGCGCACAAGTGGGTACGACGGCCACTGCCGCGACCTCTCCACGGAGCAGGTCGAGGGATTCGTCGCCGAGGGCCGGCGTCCGGCGCTTCGTCTCCGGATGCCCGACGAGCCGATCATGTTCACCGACCTCGTGCGTGGGGAGATCACCTTCCTGCCCGAGCACGTGCCGGACTTCGTGATGGTGCGCAGCAACGGCCACCCGCTCTACACCCTGGTCAATCCCGTCGACGACGCGCTGATGAAGATCACCCACGTGCTGCGCGGCGAGGACCTGCTTTCCTCCACGCCGCGGCAGATCGCGCTCTACACCGCGCTCGCTGAACTCGGCATCGGGATCGGCACCCCGCGCTTCGGCCACCTGCCGATCGTGATGGGTGAGGGCAACAGACGGCTCTCCAAGCGCGACAAGGGCTCCGGGCTCACCGAGTACGTCGAGCGCGGCTTTCTTCCCGAGGGCATCCTCAACTACCTGGCGCTGCTCGGCTGGGGGATCGCGGAGGACCGTGACGTCTTCTCGATGGAGGAGATGGCCACCGCCTTCGACATCCGTCGGGTCAATCCGAACCCCGCCCGCTTCGACCTCAAGAAGGCTGAGGCGATCAACGCCGCGCACATGCGCACGCTCGGCGTCGAGGAGCTGGCCGAGCGGATGCTGCCCTACCTCCAGCAGGCCGGACTTCTGAGCGAGGACGTCACCGACGAGCAGCGCGACCTGCTCGGGCGGGCCACCCCGCTCGTGCACGAGCGCCTCGGCACGCTGGGCGAGTCCGTCGAGCTGCTCGGCTTCCTCTTCGTCGACGAGGCGGCCTTTCAGCGTGACCCCGAAGACTCCGCGAAGCTACTTGATGATGGAGTCGGCAGCGGCGTGGTCAAGGCGGCCCACGACGTCTTGGCCGAGCTGTCGCAATGGGACACGCAGTCCATCGAAGATGCATTGCGCCGTGCTCTCGTCGAGAAGCTCGGCCTGAAACCGCGCAACGCGTTCGGTCCCGTCCGGGTCGCGGTCACCGGGCGTCGAATCTCTCCACCGTTGTTCGAGTCGTTGGAGCTGTTGGGTCGGGACCGCTCGCTGGCCCGGCTGCTGAGTGCGCACGGAGCCTGAGGCAGTGGGCGTGGGTCATGAGTGAGCACCCCCAAGGCCGGCCACCACAGGCGTGGGGTCCGCCACCGCAGCAGTGGGGTCCGCCACCGCAGCAGTGGGGGCCGCCACCGCAGCAGTGGGGGTCGCCGCAAGTTCCCGTCGAGGCCCCGCTGCCGGGCTTCCCGCATCCCGAGCCGCGGGAGTACCACCAGATGCTGCGCACCTGGAACTATGCCTGGTGGAAGCCGGTGCTGGGCATCCTCATCGTGGCGGTCGGCATGGTCATCGTCGCGCCACTCTTGCTTCTGCCTGTGCTGGCTATCGGTGTCTCCATGGAGGGAGGTTCGTTCTGGGAGGGTTTCGAGCGGGCGGTGTCCTTGGAGGCGATCGGTCCGGCCTCGCTGCTCTACCTGAACCTGGTCCTGGGCTCGACGATCCTGATCACCTGGTTCGTGATGCGGGTGATCCACCGCATGCGGCCACGGTGGTTGACGTCGGTCGTCCCGAAGATGCGCTGGAAGTTCTTCCTCGTCTGTGTCGGTCTCTCGGTGGTCGCCCTCGTCGCCCAGATCGTGGTGAGCCTGCTCCTGCCGGGTAGCCAACAGGGTGACGTCGGCAAGCTCAACGAGTTCACCGCGACGACAGTCATCCTTGCTGTCGTCGTGCTGCTCACCACCCCGCTCCAGGCAGCAGGGGAGGAGTACGTCTTCCGCGGATACCTGCTGCAGGCTCTCGGGTCGTTGTTCGACAACAAGTGGATCGCGCTGTTCGTCACGGCCACCTTGTTCGCCATGGCCCACGGGGTCCAGAACTTCCCGCTGTTCTTCGACCGCTTCATGTTCGGGCTCATCGCCGGGTGGTTGATCCTGCGCACGGGTGGGCTCGAGGCCGGTATCGCGATGCACATCTTGAACAACTTTCTCGCCTTCGGTTTCGCCATCTCCTTCGGCGACCTCACCGAGAGCCTCACCGTCTCTGAGGTGGGCTGGGCGAACATCCTGCTGACCCTGACCCAGGCAGGCGTCTACGCGGCACTGGTGCTTCTCGTGGCGAACAAGATGGCCCTTCAGCGAAGGACCAATCCGCCGGTGCATACCCTTCAGAACTCGCCCTCGAACTCGGTTTCACCGATGGCATCGGGGACGGATAGTCGTTTTGGCTGAGCTCGGGGGAGCCATGTATTGTCTACCGTCGGCCCGGCAGATGCCGGTCCCATGGGGTATGGGGTAATTGGCAGCCCGACTGGTTCTGATCCAGTTAGTCTAGGTTCGAGTCCTAGTACCCCAGCGAGAGCCCAGGAGTGACCTGTGAACGCGGTGATTGGACGCTGATCATCTTCGTTCGTTAGAGTTCCGTCCGCTCGGGCCCCCGTTGTGTAGTGGCCTAGCACGCCGCCCTCTCAAGGCGGTAGCGCCGGTTCGAATCCGGTCGGGGGTACCACTGTGAAAGACCCTCTGACCAGCGGAACGCGAGTCAGAGGGTCTTCGCAGTTCCGGGGTTCAGAGCCGTTTGCCAACAGATTGGCAACAGCAGAACAGGGTTGGCAACGGCCTCGGCCTTGGACTCGTCGTGCTTCGCGCGCTCCGCGGCGCGCGCAGCGTCCATGGCGGCGGCGATGTCCGATTCCCGCTAGCCTTCGGTGCGGAGCTGGGAGAGGATCGACAGGTGAACACCGAGGACACCGAGC
>JALZKI010000030.1 GCA_030859325.1 Actinomycetota bacterium | reverse complement strand
GCCGGCGTCATCACCGGCTGAAAACCCATAGCGGCTGGTCCTACACGATGCCCGAACCCGGCCTCTACCTGTGGCGATCACCAACCGGACGGCGCTACCTCGTCGACCACACCGGCACCACCACACTGACCGCCTGAGCGGTAGGTTCTTCCGATAACGGCGGTCATGCCGTCGGCGACTTCGTGGCATGTTGCGTCCTGGAGGCTGGATCGGGCCGGCGGGTGTGAGTCCCGTCCCGTGCGCCCAGGACGCCTCGGTGTGCACGAACAGTTCGACCGGCCATCCCGGAACTTCTACCGACGCCCGCGGGAAACCGATTCGCACGAGCCGGCCCGCGGTTTCGGCCGACGCCGGCTCACCGCCACAGCCGGTCTCGCAGCGACGCGTCGGCGGTGACGATCCAGCGGAAATCTCCCAGCCCACCCTCCACCGTCAACTCAGCGGCCTCCGTGGAGTGCGCGAGACCCGCGAGGTAACGTCCCGGCTCGGCGGTTGCCAGCGCCAGGTCGGGACGAGTGCCGGAGACGCCGAGCAACCGCAGCGCGTCGCGTTGCCGAGTGACCTGGGCGCCGACCTGCGCAGCAACCGAGTCCACCGCAACATGTGCGGTGACATCCCGGGATCCGTCCGGAATCACGTCCACCTCGCCACCGTCCCGGTAGCACCGAAGCGACCCGAACGGTGGCCGGTCCTCGCGGACATGGCCATAGTCGACTGCCACTGCGACGCCGTGCTCCACTCGGCGTACGACATCTGCCCAGGCCGCGTCCCGGGTCGTGCCCACCTCGGCCCGAGTTCCCGGCTCGGCATCCTGCAGAGGCCACCACGATGCGCACCAGGCGGACAGGCTCTGCGGCACTGAGGAGTCGGTCACCGCCGCACCCAACGCCTCCTCCCCGGTCGTCGCGTTCACGTGTACGACGCGTGTGGTGCCCGCGCCGTCGACCTCCACCACATGGCAAGGGATGTTGTCCAGCCACTCGTTCGCGACCACCAGCCCCTCGACCGACTCGGGCAACGCCGAGGTCCAGTCGATCCCAGCGTCGAGAAGGGTCGGGCGAGCCGCGACCTCGACGCCCAACAGCCTCAGCGACGGATCCGCCGCATGCAGCTGGGTCAGCAGCTCACCGCGTCCGGCACCGATGTCCACGACCGTGTCGAGTCCGGCACGGCGGACCAGCGCGACCAGCGCCCCGGCGAAGAGCGGCGACGCGTGCACCGACGTGCGGAAGTGCGCCGCCGGTGTCTCCCGTCGGAAGAAGCCGTCGAGGCCGTACAACGCGAGGTCCCAGGCGTTCTTCCACGTCGGGGCGGTCGTCGGTGGAGGGATCACGGGCATGCCGAGTGATGTGGTGCCGGACATGGGCTCAGGCTACGCACACCGCAAGGGGTCTCGACAAGCTCGACGGCGGGGCAAGAGAGTTGGGACCCAACGCACCGTAGGGACGACTTGCATGGCGGAATTCCTTCCGGCGTAGGGTTGACGCAGGCTGGCTCAGCAAACCGTTCGGTGGAGGTTTGCCGGCGTCGACCTGCCATCGGACCTGGCATTCTTCGGGCAGGAGGCCCAGACACATGCTGCGAACGATGATGGTCGAAGTGCGCCGAGCCACGGTGACGCAGACAGGCCGGGCGACCCTTGTCGCGTACGGCCAGATGAACGGCGCCCTGGCACGCACCTCCACACCTTCTGTCGTGGGCCGGCTTCGGACCAGCAGCTGATCTCACTTCCCCGACGACTCACGGCTCCCGACGCAGGCTGGACGGCCTACGCCGACGTGGTCGTGATCGGCTCCGAGATCGACGGACTGACCACGGCCCTGCAGGCCCGCGCGGCGCTCTCCTCCACGCGTTCTGCTCCAGGGCCGGACTGGAGGCTTCCGATGACCGCGAGCTCGCCTCAGTGATGGTCGTGACCAAGGACAACCTATCCGCGGGCTCCACCCAGTGGGCGCAGGGCGGCATCGCTGCGGCGCTCGACCCCGGAGACACTCCCGAACTGCATCTGAACGACACATTGGTGGCCGGCGCCGGGCTTTGCGACGTGGAGGCCGTTCGGGCGCTCGTCACCGGGCCCGGCGGCCGTTCGCGAGCTGATCTCGCTCGGCACCCGTTTCGACGAGACCCCTGCGGGTGAGCTCTCCCTGACCCGAGAGGGCGGGCACCTCCGAGACCGAATCGCCCACGCCGGTGGCGACGCGACGGGAGTCGAGATCCAGCGTGCCCTGGTCGCCGCCGTCAACGCCGCACCCGACATCACGGTCACCGAACACGCGATCGCTCTCGATCTGATCCTTGGTGTGGACGGCGGAATCGCGGGAGTGACCCTGCACGTGATCGGGGAGGGACAGCACGACGGCGTCGGCGCCGTACTCTGCCGGGCCGTCGTCCTGGCCAGCGGGGGGCTGGGTCAGGTGTTCTCTGCCACCACCAACCCGCCGGTCTCCACCGGTGACGGAATGGTGCTGGCGCTGCGTGCCGGTGCGGTCCTGCGTGACGTGGAGTTCGTGCAGTTCCATCCGACCGTGATGTGGCTCGGAGGCCAGTCACGCGGGCAGCAGCCGTTGATCTCCGAGGCCGTGCGAGGTGCGGGCGCCTTCCTGGTCGACGATGAAGGCTGCCGTTTCATGCAAGGCGAGCACGAGCTCGCGGACCTCGCTCCGCGTGACGTCGTGGCCAAGACGGCGATGTGGAGGATGCGCGAGTCGGGCCGTGCCCACGTGTGGCTCGACGCCCGAAACTTCGGCGAGGATGGATGGAAGCGCCGGTTTCCGACGATCCTTGCCACCTGCCGCGGCCACGGCATCGACCCCGTCACCGAGCTGATCCCTGTCGCGCCAGCCTGCCACTACGTGTCGGGAGGTGTGGCCACGGACCTGAACGGGCAGTCCTTCGTCCCCGGACTCTTCGCCTGCGGTGAGGTTGCCTGCTCAGGGGTTCACGGCGCGAACCGTCTCGCGTCGAACTCGCTGCTCGAGGGGTTGGTGTTCTCGCGGCGGATCGCCGCGTCCCTGCGCCTTGGCCTGCCTCAGCGACAGCAGTCGACATCCCAGCCTCGTTCGGGTGGTCTGGTCACCGAGGACGAGCTGCCGAAGATCCAGCAGGTGATGACCGAGCACGCGGGGGTGCTCCGCTCCGCCGACGGCCTCGCGCAGGGAGCGCAGAAGCTCGCGGTTCAGGCGACCGAGAGCACCAGTACGCCGAACGCCGCGGCCTGGGAGGCCACGAACCTGCTCTCGATCGGCGCCGTTCTCGTCGAGGCCGCCACGGTCCGCGAGGAGACAAGAGGGTCGCACTGGCGAGAGGACTTCCCCACACGCGATGACCATGGATGGTCCGGCCACATCGACACCACCATGGGTCCGCGGGGAGCTCATCGTGGAGTACCATCCTTCCGCCGATGCCCAGGCCACGGCGACTTCGGCAGGAGCACGTTGGTGAGCCTCGTCCGCCTCGCCTTCGAAGAGGTGCCCGGGCAGCTCTTCGCCGAGCTCGGGAACTCCGGTCTGGACCCGCGCAAGGTGTACGACGACGTGGTGACGGCTCTCGAGGAGGACCTGCCCGGCGAGGACGTCACCAGTGTCGCCACGATCCCCACCGGAGCGCTGGCCTGGGCTGACTTCGGGGCACGGACCGACGGTGTCCTCGCCGGACTGGCCGTGGCCGAGCTGGTGTTCCGCGTGGTCCTCGGAGGTGCGGTGGCCGTGGAGCGGAAGATTGGCGACGGGACCCGTGTGCGGCCAGGGGACGTCGCGATGAGCGTGCGCGGTCCGGTGCGCAAGCTCCTGACCGCGGAAAGGACCGCGCTCAACTACGCGTGTCATCTGTCCGGAGTGGCCAGCGCGGCCGCCGAGTGGGTGGAGGCCCTGGCAGGGACGCCGACCCGGGTGCTGGACACCCGCAAGACGCTGCCCCACCACCGGGCACTTCAGAAGTACGCAGTTCGCTGTGGAGGCGGGAGCAACCACCGCGCGAGCCTGAGCGACATGGCGCTCGTCAAGGACAACCACGTGATTGCCGCAGGTGGCGTCGTGCCCGCCTACCGAGCCGTGCGGGCGACGTACCCCACGCTGGAGGTCGAGGTCGAGGTGACCACGCTGGACCAGCTCCGTGACCTCCTCACCGAGGGAGCCGGCCAGATTCTGCTCGACAACATGAGCACCGAGACGATGCGGCAGGCAGTACTGCTCACGAACGGACGAGCCACCCTCGAGGCTTCCGGGAACCTGACACTCGAGCGTGCCCGTGAGGTCGCCGAGACTGGCGTGGACTTCATCTCTGTCGGTGCGCTGACCCATTCGGCACGCGTGCTCGACCTCGGCATGGATTTGCGCGACGAACAGGCGATCTACGAGCACAACGCGGTGATGGCGCCGGAAGGAGGCGCGTGATATTGCGCCGACGAATGGGCTGTCCTCATCCGTGGGCTCCCCGCCATGCCGCGCCGCAGCTCTATCGTGGCCCTTCGATCGTGGTCGCCTTCGGACCGCTCACCGCGCACAAGCAGTGGCTCGCCCCTCCAGGGCCTCGAGCTGGTCTTGTCCCGCAACCCTGAGTGCTTCTCCCGGGTCGAGGTCCAGCGAAGGGTCTTGTGCCATGACCGACACCGACCCCTAGGCTTGAGCACATGACCGAGCGGCCTCCCGATCACGCACGCTCCGAGAACCAGGGCCTTCCCGAACAGATGCGAGTGCGCCGGGACAAGCGGGAGCGATTGGTCGAGTCCGGCCGCGAGGCCTACCCGACCGCCGTGGAACGTACCCACACCCTTACCGGTATCCGCGAAGAGTACGACCCTCTGCTCGAGGACGGGAGCCTGGAGCCCGACACCCAGACCGGTGAGCGCGTCGCGATCACAGGCAGGGTCATCTTTCTGCGCAACACTGGCAAGCTGTGCTTCGCGCGGCTGCGCGAGGGCAACGGCACCGAGCTTCAGGTGATGTTGTCCCTGGCAGACGTCGGCGAGGAGTCGCTCGGGGAATTCAAGGCGATGGTGGACATCGGGGACCACCTCGCGGTGACGGGCGAGGTGATCACCAGTCGCCGCGGCGAGCTCTCCGTCCAGGCCACCGGCTGGAGGATCGCCGCCAAGACGCTGCGTCCCCTTCCCAACGAGCACCAGCCGCTCTCGGAGGAAGCGCGGGTCCGGCTGAGGTATGTCGACCTCATCGTTCGTCCCGAGGCGCGCTGCATGGTTCGCACCAAGGCGAGAGTGCTCAGGTCCCTGCGTTCCACACTCGACTCTCGCGACTATGTCGAGGTCGAGACCCCCACCCTGCAGCTGACCAACGGGGGCGCCGCCGCACGGCCGTTCCGGACCTATCTGAACGCCCTCGACCAGGAGATGCTCCTGCGGATCGCTTTGGAACTCGACCTGAAACGAGCCCTGGTCGGCGGGGTGGACAGGGTTTACGAGATCGGGCGTACGTTTCGCAACGAGGGTCTGGACTCCACGCACGCTGCCGAGTTCTCCATGCTGGAGGCCTACGAGGCATACGGCGACTACCGCACGATGATGGAGCTCACCCGGTCGCTGGTGTTAGATGCGGCCAGAGCCGTGGGGCGCACGGTGGTGCCCGGTCGCGACGGAACAGAGATCGACCTCGAGGCCCCATGGCGTGAGGCGGCAATTCTCGACCTGGTCTCCGAGGCGGTCGGCGAGCAGGTCAACGCGGACACCGGTCGCGAGGAGCTGCGACGTCATGCCGACAAGCACTCGGTCGCCCTCCAGCCACACTGGGGAGCCGCGGACATGGTGGTCGAGCTGTACGAGCAGCTGGTGGAAGACACCCTTATCCAACCCACCTTCGTGAAGGACTATCCGACTGCCGCCAAGCCGCTGGCCAAGCCGCATCGCAGTGTTGCAGGCCTCAACGAGGCCTGGGACCTGATCATCAACGGGGTGGAGCTGGCTCCTGCCTACTCCGAGCTGAACGACCCGGTGATCCAACGCGAGCGCCTTCTCGAGCAGTCACTGCTGGCAGCGGCCGGGAATCCCGAGGCGATGGATCTCGATGAGGACTTTCTGCGTGCGCTCGAGTACGGAATGCCGCCAGCTGGAGGAATGGGAATGGGTGTCGACCGCTTAATCATGCTGTTGACCGGGGCGGGCATTCGGGAGACTATTCTGTTCCCCCTGTTGCGCCCCGGTAATAATTAGGTCCATTTGCCTGGGTCGTCACCGATGAGGTTGGCGGTTATTGCTCCAATTGGGTGCATTGTTGCGTAATGGTTATCTCCCTTCGAAGCAGGCTCACACGGGAGGATCAACATAGTCGGCGCGGAGGTTATCGCTGATTGGGTCATTCGAGACGTGTCGCCTCCACTAACCCAGGCATGTGTCTAGCCTATTTGTTAATGATTTCCCAAGCCAATAGGGTGAGTTCACAGATTGTGGGGGTGTCGACCGACCCATATCGAGGAAGGAAATCTGATGGCGCAAAAGGTCAACGTCGTCCTGGTTGACGATATCGACGGCAGTGACGCAGACGAAACGGTGCGCTTCGGGATCGACGGCGTCGGCTACGAAATAGACCTGTCAGGTCAGCACGCGGACGAGCTTCGCACTGCGCTCTCGCTCTACACCGGGCACGGCCGCAAGGTGGCCGGCCGACGGGCCAGGAGCCAGCGTGCGGCAGCCGACGCCGTGAGCGCCTCGGACATCAGGGCGTGGGCACGCGAGAACGGCTGGGACGTGCCGGAGCGTGGCCGGGTGTCCGCCGAGGTGCGCGAGGCCTACGCGGCAGCGCACTGAACCGCGGCCGGCCACCGCGTTCGCTCAGAGCGAAGCACTTCGGGGCTGGCGGGGGAACACGTAGGCTGAAGAGAAGGTTGTGACACGGTGCCCGGTTCCAGCGACGAAATCCGGGCACAGAGTCCACGTCAAGGTGGAAGACCGGAGTGCACGCACCACGTTCCGTCGCACAGGCGGCGGTGAGCCCCCGTGAAGGGCAGAGCAAGGAGCGACGAGAAACATGTTCGAGCGGTTCACAGACCGAGCCCGTCGGGTGGTCGTCTTGGCGCAGGAAGAAGCCAGGATGCTCAGCCACAACTACATCGGCACCGAGCACATCCTCTTGGGCTTGATCCACGAGGGTGAGGGCGTCGCCGCGAAGGCGCTCGAAAGCCTCGGCATCTCGCTGGAGGCCGTGCGCGCGCAGGTCGAGGAGATCATCGGCCAGGGCCAGCAGGCACCGAGCGGCCACATCCCGTTCACCCCGCGCGCCAAGAAGGTCCTGGAGCTGTCCTTGCGCGAAGCGCTGCAGCTCGGCCACAACTACATCGGCACCGAGCACATCCTGCTGGGCCTCATCCGTGAGGGTGAAGGCGTCGCTGCACAGGTACTCGTCAAGCTCGGAGCCGACCTGAACCGCGTACGACAGCAGGTGATCCAGCTGCTTTCTGGCTTCCAGGGCAAGGAAACCGCGACTGCCGGTGCCCCCACAGAGGGCGCACCGTCGTCCTCGCTGGTGCTCGACCAGTTCGGTCGCAACCTCACCCAGGCCGCTCGCGAGGGCAAGCTCGACCCGGTAATCGGCCGTGAGAAGGAGATCGAGCGGGTCATGCAGGTGCTTTCGCGGCGCACCAAGAACAACCCGGTCCTGATCGGTGAGCCCGGTGTCGGCAAGACCGCCGTCGTTGAGGGTCTTTCGCAGGCCATCGTGCGCGGTGACGTGCCGGAGACGCTGAAGGACAAGCAGATCTACACTCTCGACCTTGGTGCCCTGGTGGCAGGTTCCCGCTACCGCGGTGACTTCGAGGAGCGCCTGAAGAAGGTGCTCAAGGAGATTCGGACCCGCGGCGACATCGTGCTGTTCATCGACGAGCTGCACACCCTCGTCGGTGCCGGTGCGGCCGAGGGTGCGATCGACGCGGCCTCGATCCTGAAGCCGATGCTCGCACGTGGTGAGCTGCAGACCATCGGAGCCACGACACTGGACGAGTACCGAAAGCACCTCGAGAAGGATGCGGCACTCGAGCGCCGCTTCCAGCCGATCCAGGTGCAGGAACCCTCGATCGCGCAGACCATCGAGATCCTCAAGGGTTTGCGTGACCGCTACGAGGCGCACCACCGGGTGACGATCACCGACGAGGCCCTCGTGTCGGCCGCGACTCTTGCCGACCGGTACGTCTCGGACAGGTTCTTGCCCGACAAGGCGATCGACCTCATCGACGAGGCAGGCTCACGGTTGCGAATCCGCCGGATGACGGCACCACCGGACCTGCGCGAGTTCGACGACAGGATCGCCGACGTACGCCGTCGCAAGGAAGGCGCGATCGACAGCCAGGACTTCGAGGCCGCCGCGTCGTTGCGCGATGAGGAGAAGAAGCTCATCATCGCCAAGGGAGAGCGGGAGAAGCAGTGGAAGGCCGGCGACATGGACGTCGTCGCAGAGGTCGACGAGGAGCTCATCGCCGAGGTTCTCGCGGTGGCCACGGGCATCCCGATCGTGAAGTTGTCCGAGCAGGAGTCGACCCGGCTGCTCAAGATGGAGGACGAGCTGCACAAGCGCGTCATCGGTCAGGACGAGGCAGTCAAGGCACTGTCCCGGGCAATCCGACGCACCCGTGCGGGCTTGAAGGACCCCAAGCGCCCGGGAGGCTCGTTCATCTTCGCCGGTCCGTCCGGTGTCGGTAAGACGTGGCTGTCCAAGTCGCTCGCCGAGTTCCTGTTCGGCGACGAAGACGCGTTGATCCAGCTCGATATGAGTGAGTTCAGCGAGAAGCACACGGTCTCACGGCTGTTCGGTTCCCCACCGGGATACGTCGGCTACGAAGAGGGTGGCCAGCTCACTGAGAAGGTGCGCCGCAAGCCGTTCTCCGTGGTGCTGTTCGACGAGGTCGAGAAGGCCCACCCCGACATCTTCAACTCGCTGTTGCAGATTCTCGAGGAGGGTCGCCTCACCGACTCGCAGGGTCGGGTCGTGGACTTCAAGAACACGGTGATCATCATGACCACGAACCTTGGCACGCGCGACATCTCCAAGGGACAGAACCTCGGCTTCAACCAGAGTGGCGATGCGGCGGGGTCTTACGACCGGATGAAGGCGAAGGTGTCGGAGGAGCTCAAGCAGCATTTCCGTCCTGAGTTCCTCAACCGTGTCGATGAGATGATCGTGTTCCCGCCCCTGTCGCAGGAGCAGATCGTGGCCATGGTCGACAACATGGTCGCCGCCGTTGAGGTCCGGTTGAAGGACCGCGACATGTCGATCGAGCTGACCACGGCCGCGAAGCGGTTGCTCGCCACACGCGGGTTCGACCCCGTGCTGGGTGCGCGGCCGCTACGGCGCACCATCCAAAGAGAGATCGAGGATGTGCTCGCCGAGAAGATGCTCTACGGCGAGGTCGGTCCCGGTCAGATCGTGCTGGTGGGCGTGGAGGGCGAAGGGATCGACGCCCAGTTCACCTTCGAGGGCACGCAGAAGTCCGAACTGCCGGACATGCCCCCGATCGAGACTGCTGGGGCGGCGGACACCGACTAGTCCCCGTCGGCACCTCTCCCGCCACAGTGTCCCCAAGGTATGTCGATGAAACTGCACTTCCCACGACGAGTTGACCGCGGGAAGTACAGTTTCGTCTAGGGAAGTGCATCGCGGATGGCCTCAGCGCCTGCCCCCGACACAGTCGACAAGGCGAACCCACCCGCGGACGCTCTCAACTCGCCACTCCACAGGTCTCTCGCCGCACCATGCCAGGTAGCGGGCGACACCGTCATGGGGCCGAGGTGTCTTGGAGGCACGTATTTCTGGCGCCGTCGCCAAAGGTGGACGGTGGTGGGTGCGTCAGGGGAGGGCGTACATGTCGCCGGGCAGGGCGGTGGTGAGGCCGTCAGCGAGAAGGCTGGCGAGACATCTCTTCCGCTGTGGCTCGTCACTCCACACCAGATCGAGCTTCGAGCGGTGCACGGGTCCGGGCTCGTTCCGGAGCACGTGCAGCAGTTTCCCCCGGCACTGTCTGTCCGTGCCGGCGTAGGTCTGCCCGCGCCGCAGCGGCCCGTCGTACGCCGGATAGCCGAGCCTGCGCCAGGAACAGAGCTCGTCGATGGGGCATGCCGCGCACCTCGGGGCAGCTGCCACGCAGACCAGGGCGCCCAGCTCCATCACCGCGACAGCCCAGGCGGCAGCCGTTGACGGGTTGTCCGGGAGAAGCGTGGTGCCGAGCTCACGTTCGGCGCGGGTCACTGTGTTGGCGGGGAACTCGACGCCGGTGACACTGCGGGCGATAACCCGTCGGACGTTCGTGTCCAGAACGACATGGCGCTGTCCGAACGCGAACGACGCGATCGCGGCAGCGGTGTAGTCGCCGATCCCCGGGAGGGCGCGGAGGTCGGAAGGCGACGTCGGCACCTGCCCGCCGTGCTCGCTCACGATCGCCGACGCCACCTGGTGCAGCCTCAGCGCGCGCCGGGGGTAGCCGAGGCGCCCCCATGCGCGGACGGCGTCGCCGCTCGTCGCGGCCGCGAGGTCGGCCGGTGTCGGCCATCTCGACAACCACTGCTCGTAGATCGGCAGCACTCTTGCCACGGGCGTCTGCTGCAGCATGAACTCACTGACCAGCACTCCCCACGGCGTTGCCGAGGCCTCACGCCAGGGCAGCTCGCGCGCATGCACGTCGTACCAGGCGAGCACTCGTTCGTGCAGATCAGTCATCGTCCACAGAATGCTAGCCAGACGATGCCCGGGGTCGAGACCGAGGTCGTGCTTCCCGGTGTGGCCTCCCAGCTGTGAGCACCCTGCGAAGCTAGCGTCTCCCCATGAGCTCGGTGACCAAGCCCAAGGGACCGCTGCCGGTCCGCGTCTACTGGACCAGGCGGCTGCTGGCTCTTGGTCTCGTCCTGGCGCTCGTCTTCGGAATCAGCCGTCTGTTCGGTGGCAGCCTCACTGATGCCGGAACTCCCTCGGCGCGACCGGCCGCTGCGGGGATCGCGGCGCAGCCTCCCGTGCCCGGCCCCTCGCTCAGTGCGAGCCCAACCCAAAGACCGGACAGCGACGACCGTCCACGTGAGAACAAGAAGCGTGAGCGCCACGCGAAGAGCGAGAAGACACCCTTGGCGATGCCGACCGGACCCTGCGACGGCAGTGACGTCAAGGTCGTTCCGTCGGTCGACGCCAAGACGTACGCCGGGAACGACGTCGACATCTCGTTGGCCCTGTCGACGATCGAGTCACCGGCATGCAGCTGGGAGGTTTCCTCGAAGTCGGTGGTCCTCCGGGTCACCTCCGGCTCGGACCCCATCTGGACGACGCAGGACTGCCGGGACGCGATCCCCGAACAGCCCGTCGTCGTCCGGAAGGACTCGGACACGCTGGTGAAGGTGACGTGGACCGGCCAGCGGTCCGACGACCAGTGCAGCCGGTTTCCGGACTGGGCGCTCCCCGGCTTCTACTACGCGACGGCGGCGGCGTACGGCGGCGATCCGGCAGACGTCCAGTTCGAGCTAGTCCGTCCAGTGGCGAAGACGATCCCCTCGAAGCCCGAGGCCAAGTCCGAGCCGGAGTCGGAGTCGGAGAAGAGGAAGCGGGACAACAGCAGGAGCGACCGCAGGAGCCAGCGCCAGGATGATCGCAAAGACGAGGACGACAAGCGCGACTAGACGTACCTCTCCAGGATGCTTGACTCGGCGAGCCGGGACAGACCCTCGCGCACGCTGCGTGCACGAAGGTCACCGACGCCCTCAACCGTCTGAAGGTCATCGATTCCCGCGGAGAGCAGCTTCTGCAGGCTTCCAAAGTGCTCGACGAGTCGGTCCACGACCGTCGCCGGCAGCCTGGGTACCTTGGCAAGAAGCCGGTAACCACGCGGAGTCACCGCACTGTCGAGGTGCTCGCTCGCTCCGAGACCGAGAGCTCGTGCGATGGCCGCGACGTCGACCAGGTCGGTCTGAATCAGGCCTTCGAGTTCGTTGAGGACCACCTCGGACTCGCGAGCCCGGCGACCGGTGGGCAGGTAGTCACGGATCACCAGCTCACGCTCCAGGTCGACTCCGGTGACCAGCTCGTCGAGCTGCAAGGACATCAACCGTCCGTCACTGCCGAGCTCGAGCACGTAGTCCTCGATCTCGCGGGCGATGCGGGTCACCATCTCCAGCCGCTGTGCCACGACGGCCACGTCGCGAACCGTGACGAGATCCTCGATCTCCAGCGCCGACAGGGTGCTTGAGACCTCATCGAGCCGCATCTTGTAGCGCTCGAGGGTCGCGAGCGCCTGGTTCGCGCGGGACAGTATCTGTCCGGAGTCCTCGAGCACGTAGCGGGTCTCGCCCACGTAGGCGGCGATGGTCTGCATCGACTGCGAGACTGAGATGACCGGGTAGCCGGTTTGCCTGGCCACCCGGTCGGCGGTCCGGTGTCGGGTACCAGTCTCCTCGCTGTGGATCGACGGGTCCGGCATCAGGTGCACCGCCGCACGCAGGATGCGACCGGCGTCCTTGTCGAGAATAATGGCGCCATCCATCTTCGCCAGCTCGCGCAGTCCCGTGTCGCTGAACGGCACGTCGATGGTGAACCCGCCGGTGGACACGGAGTCGACCGTCTTGTCGGTACCGAGCACGAGAAGGGCACCGGTGCGCCCTCGCAGAATGCGCTCCAGGCCAGCGCGCAGCGGTGTGCCCGGCGCGATGTTGGCAAGCGTCGTCCGAAGGCGAAGGTTCTCGGCCAAGCGGTCGGTCGTGCCCACGGTGCTCCCATGTTCGTGTGCTGCCCCGGCGCTCAGTCTAGGCGTTGCGCCCGGTGTCTGCCGCAGGGAGCGTGCCGGATGCCTAAACCAGACCCAGCGCGGGTCGTTGCGGGGCTCCCCGGTTCGGATGCAGCAAGGGGGTGGCATCGGCCCTGCCCAAGTCGAGCACGCGCAGCGCCGAGTCGATGTCCGGAGCGCCCACAACCTGCATCCCGTCGACCTTGGAGACGGATCCGCCCGCCCTTCCGGCCTCGTTCGGCACTACCGCTGACTTGAACCCGAGCCGGGCGGCCTCGGCCAGCCGTTGGGGTAGGTCACGCACCCTGCGCAGCTCACCGGCCAGTCCGAGCTCGCCGATAGCGACGACATCGGTGGGGACCTCACGGTTCTTCCAGGCTGACGCGACCGCGATGGCGGATGCCAGGTCCCCGGCGGGCTCGGCGATCCGGGCACCTCCGACCGTTGAGACGAAGATATCGTGGGTGTGCAGCCGGATGCCAGCACGTTGCTGCAGGACGGCCACGATCATCGCGATCCGGGAACCGTCCACCCCGGATGTCGTGCGTCGCGGTCGCTCCAGGGCAGAGGTGGTCACGAGGGCTTGGACCTCGGCGAGGATCGGTCGTCTGCCTTCGAGCGTCACAGACACGCACGTTCCCGGGACAGCCGTGTGGTGCCGGGCGACGAAGAGGCCGGTCGGGTCGGTCACTGCTACGATCCCGTCGCTGGAGAGGTCGAAGCAGCCCACCTCGTCGACCGGCCCGAAACGGTTCTTCACCGCCCGCACAATCCGCAGGCGCGAGCTTCGCTCACCCTCGAAGTGGAGAACCACGTCGACGAGGTGCTCGAGCACGCGCGGCCCGGCGATCGAACCGTCCTTGGTGACGTGCCCGACGAGCAGCGTGGCGATATTCCTGGCCTTGGCCACCCTGATCAGCGCCGCCGCGACCTCCTTCACCTGGGTGACTCCGCCCGGGACACCTTCGACGTCACCGGCGGCGATGGTCTGGACGGAGTCGACGACCAGCAGTTGGGGGTCCACGGCGTCGATGTGGCTGAGCACAGCACCGAGATCGGTCTCTGCGGCCAGGAAGAGATCGTCGTGCACGCCTCCGGTGCGGTCGGCGCGCAAGCGGACCTGGGAGGCCGACTCCTCGCCGGTCACGTAGAGGGTCCGGATGCCGCTACGAGAACTTTGCGCGGCCACCTCGAGAAGCAGGGTCGACTTGCCCACTCCGGGCTCCCCGGCCAGCAGCACCGAGGCTCCGGGGACGAGTCCACCGCCGAGGACCCGGTCGAGCTCGGGCACACCGCTGGTCCTTGCCCGCGATGCTTCGGCGGTGACCTGACCTATCGGGACGGCAGGGCAGGTCACCGGACCGGCGGTGACCCGGCTCTTCGGAGCGCTCGTCTCGGCGACGCTTCCCCAGGCCTGGCACTCACCGCACCGTCCCACCCACTTCGCGGTCTCCCAACCGCACTCACTGCAGCGGTAGGAGGATCGGGCGCGAACGTTTGATCGGCTCATGTCCTCGACGCTATGTCACGCCTCCGACAATGTCCGGTTGACTGTCCGGTCCGGTGCAAAGATCGTGCGGGTCAACGGGCCGGAACATCGAACTAGTAGCGACGCCACCACAGGTTGACCGCGTAGTCGACCTCCAGGTCGGTGTGCTCGACGAGGATGTCCTCGGCCAGCGCGGGTGCGAACTCGATGCGTACGACTGCCCCTAGGTCCTCACGAGAATCGAAGCGCCAGACGATGTCCACGGGTCGATGCGTCCAGCCGTGCCGGGACCGGAACCTGTCGACCTGGTCAGGGTGGACTTCGGGATGGGCACGCTGGAACCAACGACCGAATGTGCTGCGCGTCGCGTCGTTGTCGACCACGAACGCCGCTCCGCCGCGGCGGACGACCCGGTGGAGCTCACGTAGGCCGGGCTCGCAGCCGGGCCCGAAGAAATACGCCCATCGTGCCTGCGCCATGTCCACGCTCGAGTCCGGCAGGGGCAGCGCCTGGGCACTCCCCTGCACGGCCGTGACCTTGGAGAGGCGCCATGAACGGCGTCGGGCGATCGCCACAAGACCGGGATGTGGTTCGACACCGGTCACCGAGCCGGCGTCGGAGGCCCAACGGGAAAGATGGAAACCGCTGCCACACCCCCTGAGCCGGTCGCATGCTCAGATGCGGACGGATCCTGCGGCGGTGCGGAACTGCGCCGCGACCACGCCCGGGGTGCCGTGCGGCGCGACCCAGTCGACGTCGACGCCCTCGAGCGGCTCGTTGACGCAGTTCCCCAGCCACTCGCTGACCCGGTTAGGGTCTCCTGCGATCTCCAGGCAGGACAGTCCCAGGTTGCCGCTGGCACCCGAGCTCGGGTGCTGGTCCTCCGGGCCGTTCCACTGGACGAAGAACGGCAGCTGGGGATCAGACTGCATACCCTTGACCCCGATCTGCTGCCACCTGAGCTCGACACCGTCCGGCCGGTGACGGTTGCCGAGGACGGACTCGCGGCCGAGTCGCCGTTCGATGCCGCCGATGTCGTCGACCGCCACGACCCAGCCCAGCCACCCACCACCGAGCCCGGAACGGGCCCGCACAGCCTGGCCGAACGGGGCCTTGTCCGAGGCCGGGTGGTCGAGCACCCCGACGACTTCGAGGTAGGTGCCTGCGCTCAACGGGAGGACCATGTTGCGGGTGCCGAAGCGGGGATGGATTCCGCCGTCGGCGAACTCCTCACCGAGCAGCTCGCCAAGCCGGCGGGCCGTGCCCGCCAGTCCGTCCGGCCCGGCTGCGTACGAAAGATGGTCCAGTCGCATGTGACACATTCTCATCGTCGCGCGCAGGCCTGGTCACAGCGGGGTCCACTTCAGCCGTGGGACGAAGCCGGACTTGCCGGCAAAGCGCCGTTCACTGCGGATCGGCAGGGTGTAGCGTCAGCGCTGACCGTGAGCGAAGGTGCGTTTCACAGTGGCCGACCAGCTCGTCGTACGCCGACGGTCCCATCATCTCCACGAGCTCGGGGCCGTTGGAGAGGTAGACCGGCGTGGCCCCTACATGTGCCTCGGTGTTACCGCTGCAGTACCAGTCCAGGTCATGGCCTCCGGGTCCCCAGCCGCGACGGTCGTACTCACCGACCGAGACCTCGGTGTAGGACGTGCCGTCCGGCAGCTCGACATCGCGGTAGGTGCGCCGCACCGGCAGCTGCCAGCACACATCCGGCTTCGTCTCCAGGGGGTGGCGACCCTCGGCCACTGCCATGCCGTGCAGGGCGCAACCCTCGCCGCCCGCGAATCCCGGGCGGTTCAAGAAGATGCACGCACCCTCGTGCACGGTGGTCTTTCGCTCGCCGTCGTCATCGGTCTCGGCCCAGCCGTACTTGGCCCCGACATCGTGGAACTGCCACTGCTCCGGGCGCAGTCGCTTGGCGTGCTTCCTGACTCGCCTCTCGTCGTTCTTGTCCGAGAAGTGTGCGCCGAGACTGCAGCAGCCGTCGTAGGGCCTGTCGGCGTAGATGCCCTGACAACCCTGGCCGAAGATGCACATCCAGTTGGAGGTCAGCCAGGTCAGGTCGCATCTGAAAATCTGGGAGTCGTCGGCAGGGTCGGCGAACTCGATCCAGGCGCGCGGGAAAACGAGATCGACCTCAGGCACGAAGGAGAGCCTACGTCGGGCTCGGCCGAGGTGACTCGTTCGGCCAGACCGGCGTCCACGACGGGCCGACGGAAGCGCGGTAACTTGTTGCCCATGAGGCTTGGGGTTCTCGACATCGGGTCGAACACCGGCCACCTCCTGGTGGTGGATGCGCACGGCGGCGCCGCGCCGATGCCGGCGTTCTCCTATAAGAAGCCGCTGCGTCTGGCCGAGCACCTCGACGACGACGGTGCTGTCGACGGGGCGGGTATTGCCGCGCTGAGCGAGTTCGTGGCCGAGGCCCTCACGGTCGCCGAGGACAAGGGCTGCGAGGAGATCGTCGGATTCGCAACGTCCGCGGTGCGCGACGCACGCAACAGCGACGCGGTCCTCGAGCTCGTGCAGGACCGGACCGGTGTGGCGGTCACCGTGCTGCCGGGCGAGGACGAGGCGCGGCTCACCTTCTTGGCCGTGCGCCGATGGTTCGGGTGGTCCTCGGGCCGGCTCGCCGTCTTCGACATCGGAGGAGGCTCGCTCGAGATCGCGACGGGAAGTGACGAGGCACCCGACGCGGTGCAGTCCCTGCCGCTCGGCGCGGGGCGGCTCACGAGGGAATGGCTGCGAGCGGAGCGACCGAGCAACGACACGGTCCGTGCGCTGCGCAAGCGGATCCGCACCGACATCGCCCGCGACGCGGGAGCAGTGCTGCGCGGCAGCTCTGCTGACCATGCCGTCGCGACGTCGAAGACGTTCCGATCCCTGGCCCGGGTGTGTGGTGCGGCGCCTTCGGCTGAGGGAATGCGAGTACGACGGACGCTTCCCGCCGGTGTCCTGGCCAAGACGATCCCGAAGCTGGCCAAGATGAAGAAGGCCGAGAAGGCAGAACTGCCGGGTGTCTCCGCGAACCGGGCCCACCAGTTGCTCGCCGGTGCGCTCGTCGCTGATGCCGTGATGGAGCTTTTCGAGCTAGTGGAGCTGGAGATCTGCCCCTGGGCGCTGCGCGAGGGAGTGATCCTCGAGCGCCTGGACCAGATCAGTGTCCTGGGCTGAGAGCAGCGGCGAACCGATGCGGGTCCGACTGGGCCATAGGCTGGCCGGGTGAGCGACGTGGCACCGCGGTCGGCCGGCTCCGGTTCGAGCAAGCCGGATGCCGTGATCGGCCTGTCGACGGCGTCGGTCTACCCCCAGTCCACCGCCGACGGGTTCGAGCTCGCGGCGGGCCTGGGCTACGACGCCGTCGAGGTGATGGTGAACATCGACTCCGTGAGCCAGGACATCGAGGCGGTCCGGCACCTCTCGGACCACCATCAGATGCCGGTCTGCGCGGTGCACGCACCCTGTCTGCTGATCACCCAGCGGGTGTGGGGGACAGAGCCGTGGGGGAAGCTCGTGAAGAGCGGGGAGATGGCCGTCGAGGTGGGCGCGGATGTCGTCGTCGTACACCCTCCGTTCCGGTGGCAGCGTGACTATGCATCCGGGTTCGCCGAGGGCATCCTCGAGCTCGAGGAGCGCACCGGCGTGGCGTTCGCCGTGGAGAACATGTACCCCTGGCGAGCATCGCGACGCGAGATGGCTGTCTACGCCCCCGGGTGGGACCCGGGCGAACAGGGCTACGCGAACACCACCCTCGACCTGTCCCACTCGGCCACGTCGATGTCGGACCCGGTCGAGATGGCAGTGACCCTGGGCGAACGTCTGCGACACGTCCATATGACCGACGGCACCGGCTCGGCCAAGGACGAGCACCTGGTCCCCGGCAGGGGTGAGCAGCCGTGCGCGGAGCTGCTCGAGCACCTTGCGACGCAGGGCTTCCCGGGTCACATCGTGATCGAGATCAACACCCGCAGAGCTGCCTCGCGCGAAGCGCGCGAGATCGACCTGCTGGAGGCGCTCGCGTTCACCCGGCTCAACTTCGCCGCCGTCGACAGAACCGGTTCATGAGCAGGTCCCCGAGTCGTGGCCGCCGTCCGGGGGGGCCGGACACTCGTGGCCAGATTCTCGACGCGGCGCGGGAGTCCTTCGCGGAACAGGGGTTCGCGCGCACGACTATCCGCGGGATCGCCACGCAGGCCGGGGTAGACCCGGCTTTGGTGCATCACTACTTTGGCACGAAGGACGACCTGTTCATCGCGGCACTGGAGATCCGCGTAGATCCGCGTGAGATCGTGCCGTCGGTCTTCGAGCACGGGGTAGACGGGGCCGCCGAACGGCTGCTGCGCACGTTCTTGTCCATCTGGGACGACCCCGAGGTGCGTTTGCCGATGGTGGCATTGGTGCGCACCAGCATGGCTCACGAACCGGCGAACAGCCTGTTGCACGACGGAATGTTGCGGCTGATCTTCACGCCTCTGCGCCAGGTGCTGCCGCACGATGCCGAGCGTCGTGCCCAGCTGGTGGCCACCCAGATGGTCGGCCTCGTCATCTGCCGCTACGTCTTATGTCTGGAGCCACTGGCCTCGATGTCAGCGGATGAGGTGACCGGCTGGGTCGCCCCGAACATCCAGCGGTACTTCGACGGCGTGATGCCCCCGAGCTCTTGACGTCTTGACATCACCTGGCCATTATTCAACGTATGATGAATAATGGCTCTAGCGCGGTCACCGTCCGTGGCCTGCGCGTGCGGCGGGGAGGTCGCGAGGTTCTGCACGCGGTCGACTTCGACGTGCGGCGCGGCGACGTCGTCGGACTGCTGGGACCGTCCGGTTGCGGCAAGTCGACCCTGCTGCGTGCGATCGTGGGGGTACAGCTGGTGGCCGGTGGGACTGTCGAGGTCCTGGGCCGGCCCGCCGGGGCGGCTGAGCTCCGGGACCGGATCGGTTACGTCACCCAGGCGCCGAGTGTGTACGCCGACCTGACCGTCACCGAGAACCTGCGTTTCTTCGCCCGGGTGCTGGGTGTCCTTCCCGTCGAGGTCGGCCGCAGCATCGACGCCGTCGACCTGGTCTCGCACGCGGACACCATCGTCGGCGAGCTCTCCGGTGGTCAGCGCTCGCGGGTCTCGCTGGCCGTCGCGCTTCTGGGAGATCCGGCTCTGCTCGTCCTCGACGAGCCGACCGTCGGTCTCGACCCGGTTCTGCGCCGCGACCTGTGGGCGTTGTTCCACCGGCTCGCCGAGGCCGGCGCCGCCGTTCTGGTGTCTAGCCACGTGATGGACGAGGCGGAGCGCTGCGACCGACTCTCGCTGATGCGTGAAGGACGAATGTTGGCCGACGACACGCCGGCGGCACTCTTGGAACGCTCCGGCGCCCCAGACGTGGAGCGCGCCTTCTTGCATCTGGTCGAGAAGGACGTGGCCCAGTGAGCCCCCAGGTCACGGCCGCGGTCGCCCTGCGCGTGCTCACCCAGCTTCGTCGTGACCACCGCACGCTCGCACTTCTGCTCGTACTGCCGATGCTGCTGATGACCCTGCTGTGGTGGATGTTCGACGAGATGGGGCCCAGCTTCGACAGGCTGGGGCCGGGCCTGCTCGCGATGTTCCCCTTCATCGTGATGTTTCTGGTGACGTCGGTGACCACCCTGCGCGAACGATCCTCCGGAACTCTGGAGCGGCTGCTGGCAATGCCGACCGGCAAGGGCGACTTCCTCGGTGGCTACGCCGTCGCGTTCGGCGTTGTCGCCGCCGTGCAGTCGGCTCTCGCCGTCGGGCTATGCGTGTGGCTGCTCGACCTTCAGGTCACGGGGCCGGCCTGGATGCTGACCGTGGTGGCCGTGGTCGACGCACTGCTGGGGACGGCCCTGGGCCTGTTCGTCTCGGCATTCGCGCAGACCGAGTTCCAGGCGGTCCAGTTCATGCCGGCCCTGGTGATCCCGCAGATCCTGCTCTGCGGGCTGTTCGTCCCCCGCACCCAGCTGCCCCGCGTGCTCGAGGTGGTCTCCGACGTACTCCCGCTCTCCTATGCCGTGGACGCCATGAACAGCGTCTCGCACACCACCTCCTCGGCGTTCGGGGGCGTCGAGACGGGCGTGTGGTGGGATCTCGCGGTGATCGTGGGTTTCGTGCTCGGGGCGCTGTCTCTGGGCGCGGCGACGTTGCGGCGCCGTACGGCGTAGCCTTGGATTCGGTCCACCGGCTGCGCCTGCCGGTGCCACACGAACCGAGGGAGGGCCACGGGTGTTCCGACAGCCGCTGCTGATGCTATCTCGCAGTGAGAACCTGAAGCATCTGATCAGCTCGATGCCGATCTCCAGCGGAGTGGTGAACCGGTTCGTTCCCGGCGAGAGTGTGCAGGCCGCGGTCACCGCCACCGGGGAGCTCGTCGCGAAGGGGCTGCACGTCACGCTCGACTTCCTCGGTGAGGACACCATGGACCGCGAGCAGGCGGACGGGACGGCTGACGCCTATCTCGAGCTGATCGCCGCGTTGTCAAGCCATGGTCTAGCGCGCAACGCAGAAACCTCGCTCAAACTCTCCGCGCTCGGACAGGCGCTGCCGCAGGACGGCGACAAGGTCTCCTTGGAGAACGCCCGCACGATCTGCCACTCCGCCCGTAACGCCGGCACCACGGTCACTCTCGACATGGAGGACCACACCACCACCGACGCGACCCTCGCAGCGCTCCACGAGCTTCGCAAGGACTTCCCCGAGACCGGTGCGGTCGTGCAGTCCTACCTGCGCCGGACCGAGGCGGACTGCAAGGAGCTGGCCTACGAAGGGTCCCGCGTCCGGCTCTGCAAGGGCGCCTACAACGAGCCCGAGTCGGTGGCCTACCAGGGCAAGACCGAGATCGACAAGTCCTACGTGCGCTGCCTGAAGGTCTTGATGGCTGGACAGGGTTACCCCATGGTCGCAACCCACGACCCGCGCATGGTCGACATCGCAGGCGCGCTCGCCACCCGTTTCGCGCGGACGCAGGGAACCTATGAGTACCAGATGCTCTACGGCATACGCCCTGGCGAGCAACGTCGGCTCGCCGAGCTCGGGGAGAAGGTCCGCGTCTATCTTCCCTACGGTTCCGAGTGGTATGGCTACCTGATGCGCAGGCTCGCAGAGCGGCCCTCGAACTTGAGCTTCTTCCTGAGGTCGCTGGCCTCGAAGAAGTAGCCGACCCAGGCCAGCGCGGAGTCGGTCACAAGTAACCAGCAGGCAACACGAGCGCTAGGGGAGCCATGACAGTAGCCATCCTGGGAGCCGGGGTGATGGGGGAGACCCTTCTGTCCGGTCTTATCCGGGCCGGCCGGCGTGCCGAGGACCTCCTGGTAGGGGAGAGACGTTCAGCGCGCGCCGCGCAGTTGCAGGAAAGGTACGGCGTGGACGTGGTGGGCAACGTCGAGGCTGCGCGGAAGGCGGACACGTTGGCGCTCGTGGTCAAGCCGCAGGACATGGACGACCTGCTCCAGGAGATCGCACCCGTCGTACGCCCGGGCCAGCTCGTGGTCTCGCTCGCTGCCGGTATCACGACCGCGTTCGTCGAGTCGAGACTTCCCGAGGGTGCTGCGGTGGTCCGGGTCATGCCGAACACCCCGGCCCTCGTGGACGAGGGGATGGCCGCGATCTCGCGTGGGTCGCACTGCGACGAGAAGCACCTGCTCGAGGCCGAGGCTCTGATGGCCTGCACCGGCCGGGTCATCAGGGTCCCGGAGAAGCAACAGGACGCCGTCACCGCGGTCTCGGGCTCCGGTCCCGCCTACATTTTCTTCGTGGTCGAGTCGATGATCGAGGCCGGCGTGCATCTCGGCCTGCCGCGCAGCACTGCCGCCGAGCTCGTTGTGCAGACCGTGGTCGGCTCCGCCAAGCTGCTGCGGGAGACTGGCGAGCACCCCACGGTCCTGCGCGAACAGGTCACCTCCCCGGGCGGTACGACGGCGGCGGCGGTCCGTGAGCTGGAGGACCACAAGGTCCGTGCGGCCTTCCTGACCGCCCTCGAGGCAGCCCGGAACCGGTCACGCGCCCTCTCCGAGGGTCAGAGCTGACACCGACCTGATGGGGCCACGCTCGCGGGAGCTGTTATCGCTCATGTCCGACGACGACCTCGGCGACGAGGCGTTCCCGTTCAGCACTAGCCGGGAGATCCGGCTCGGTTACGCCACCGTGCGAGCGACCCGGCTCACCTATGTCGGTGAGCTCGGTTGGGAGCTCTACGTTCCGACCGAGTTCGCGGTCGGCGTATACGAGGAGCTGCTTCGCCAAGGCGAACCTCGAGGCGCCGTACCCGCCGGCTACTACGCCATCGAGTCGCTGCGGCTGGAGAAGGGCTACCGGGCTTTCGGGCGTGCGCTCACTCCGGACCACAACCCCGTGGAGGCGGGCCTCACGTTCGCCTGCAAGCTCGGGAGCGACGTCGACTTTCTCGGCAGGAGGGCTGTGGAGCAGGCGAAGGGGGCCGGGGCCCGCCGCCGTCTCGTGTCGTTGGTGGCCTCGGACCCGGACCGCCGCGTGGGTCCGCTCGGGAAGCTACCAGGTAGCCGTTGGAGGAGGGGTGCTCGCCGTCTCGGTGAGCCTGCGTCCGATGTTCGACCCGGGAAACGCCCGAATCCGGCCGCCGGCACCGCACACCTGAAAGCACAGCTCAGCTCTGCTGCAGCGAAGGACTTGGCCTCGGTACCCCGCGGGGGTATTGTTGGTGGCGACGGTTGCACGAGGCGACGCGAGGAGGCGACATGGACGAGGGCAGCACCCATGGCTACATCAACCGCAAGGACGACTACCTGAGGCGGCTGCGTCGCATCGAAGGTCAGGCGCGAGGTCTACAGCGGATGGTCGAGGAGGAGAAGTACTGCATCGACATCCTCACCCAGGTCTCGGCGATGACCAAGGCGCTGCAGTCGGTCTCCCTGGGTCTCCTCGACGAGCACATCAGCCACTGCGTCGTGGAAGCCGTTGCCACCGGTGGCTCCGAGGCCGAGGACAAGATCAAGGAAGCCTCGGACGCGATCGCCCGACTGGTCCGGTCCTGAGAAGCAAGGCCGGATCACGGCCCGAGAAGAAAGGCAGTCCAGATGAACAAGGCAAGCTACACCGTCTCGGGGATGACCTGCGGCCACTGTGTCAGCGCGGTCTCCGAGGAGGTGGCCAAGATCCCAGGAGTGGTCGAGGTCGACGTCGACCTCGCGAGTGGTGGCCTCGACATCACCAGTGAGGCCGCCGTCGACGATGAGAGCGTGCAGGAGGCCGTTGAGGAAGCCGGCTACGAGCTGGTCACGCTCTGATGAGCTCTCCCACCGAGCTTGGCGGGACGATCGACCTTGCCATCGGCGGGATGACCTGCGCTTCGTGTGCGGCGAGAGTGGAGAAACGCCTGAACAAGCTCGACGGCGTGAGCGCCACCGTCAACTACGCGACCGAGAAGGCGCACGTCGAGTTCTCCGACGCGGTCACGCCGGAGGAGCTGCTCGCGGCGGTGGAACGAGCCGGCTACACCGCGACGCTTCCGGCTCCGCCTCCGAGCGCCGACCCGGCGGGCGGCCGGGACTCCGAGACGGACGCAGAACCGAGCCGGGCACTGCGGCAACGCCTGCTCCTCTCACTGGTGCTGACGGCTCCGGTGGTCGCGATGGCAATGGTGCCGGTGCTCCAGTTCACCTACTGGCAGTGGCTCTCCCTCACCTTGGCCGCTCCGGTCGTGGCGTGGGGAGGATGGCCGTTCCACAAGGCGGCCTGGACCAACCTGCGCCACGGCACTTTCACGATGGACACCCTTGTCTCGATGGGCACCCTCGCGGCACTTGGCTGGTCGCTGTACGCGCTTTTCTTCGGCACCGCCGGTATCCCCGGGATGCGGCACCCCTTCGAGCTCACCATCTCCCGCAGCGACGGCTCTGGGAACATCTATCTCGAGGCTGCTTCGGGCGTCACGACCTTCCTGCTGGCTGGCAGGTACTTCGAGGCCCGCTCCAAGCGTCGTGCCGGCGCCGCGTTGCGCGCGCTGCTCGAGCTCGGCGCCAAGGAGGTCTCCGTGCTGCGCAACGGACAGGAGCAGCTCGTCGGTGTCGATCAGCTGCGCGTCGACGACAGGTTCGTGGTCCGCCCGGGAGAGAAGATCGCCACCGACGGGGACGTCGAGGAGGGCAGCTCGGCGGTGGACGCATCGATGCTGACCGGTGAGTCCGTGCCAGTCGAGGTCGCTCCCGGTGACTCCGTGGTCGGCGGAACGGTCAACGCCGGCGGACGACTCGTCGTCCGGGCCAGCCGGATCGGGTCCGACACCCGGCTCGCGCAGATGGCGCGGCTCGTCGAGGACGCGCAGAGCGGGAAAGCAGAGGTGCAGCGTCTTGCCGACCGGGTCTCCGGGATCTTCGTGCCGGTGGTCATCGCGCTGGCGCTCGGCACGCTGGGCTTCTGGATCGCCGTCGGGGCCGGCCTCGCGCTCGCTTTCACCGCCGCCGTCTCGGTGCTCATCATCGCCTGCCCGTGTGCCCTCGGGTTGGCGACACCGACCGCGCTCATGGTCGGCACGGGCCGAGGTGCCCAGCTCGGCATCCTGATCAAGGGTCCCGAGGTGCTGGAGTCCACCCGGCGAGTCGACACCGTGGTCCTCGACAAGACCGGAACGGTGACGACCGGCCAGATGGCCCTGGTCGACGTACTTGTTGCTTCCGGCCAGGACGCAGACGAGGTTGCCCGGATGGCGGGTGCACTCGAGGCTGCCTCTGAGCATCCCATCGGACGTGCTGTCGCCGCGGGTGCGCTCGAGCGACTCGGCGCCCTGCCGGATGTCCAGGACTTCGCCAACCTTGAGGGTCTCGGCGTACAGGGCCTCGTCTCGGGGCGCGCGGTGCTCGTCGGGCGCGCTCGTCTGTTGGCCGAGCGGTCCCAGCCGCTGCCGGTGGATCTGCGACGCGGGATGGAGGCGGCCGAGGCAGCGGGCAGGACCGCGGTGGCCGTCGGCTGGGACAGCCACGCCCGCGGCGTCCTGGTCGTCTCCGACGCCGTCAAGCCCACGTCCGCGCAGGCGATCTCGCAGCTGCGCGACCTCGGCCTGACGCCCGTGCTGCTGACCGGGGACAGCGCCACAGTCGCGCACTCGGTCGCCGAGCAGGTCGGCATCACCCCTGGTCCGGACTCCGTGATCGCGGAGGTTCTACCCGAGGACAAGCTCGAGGTCATCAAGCGGCTCCAGGCAGCAGGCAGAGTCGTCGCGATGGTGGGCGACGGCGTCAACGACGCGCCTGCCCTCGCGCGGGCAGATCTCGGGCTGGCCATGGGCACCGGGACCGACGTCGCGATCGAGGCGAGCGACCTCACCCTTGTCCGGGGCGACCTGCGCGCGGCTGCGGATGCCATCCGGCTTTCACGGCGGACCCTGAGCACCATCAAGGGCAACCTGTTCTGGGCCTTCGGGTACAACGTCGCCGCACTGCCCCTGGCCGCTGCCGGCCTGCTCAACCCGATGCTCGCGGGAGCGGCGATGGCCTTTTCGTCGGTCTTCGTGGTCACGAACAGCCTGCGCCTTCGCCGCTTCCAGCCGCTCTCGGGCGAGGGCGGACCACAGTCAGCGCGAAGCACCCCGCCGCGCCGCTGAGAACGGAGACGACGACTATCTCGAAGAAGTCATGATCGAGGCCATGCGCCTGCACCGCTGAGGGCATGGCTGTGGTTGTTGTCGGCCATCCAGTCGAGCTGGAAAAAGGGGTGACGCCGTTGGTCTTCCACACGTCGGGGATGCCGTCACGGGCGCTGGAGGACGAGCTGAAGGTCAGCCGCACACCAGGGCATGGTTCGGCTGTCCTTCGACCTCGTGATGTGGGCGCGCGGATCACGACAGTGCCGCTCCCCCAGGAGCTTCGCGACGAGATCGAGGCCGAGCTACGCGCTCGGCTGCTGGAGCTCGTGGTCAGCGGTCGGGACGTGGTCCTCGACTTCTCCTCGTTCTGGAAGCCACCCCGACGACCTCGTGCTCACCGACGAGTTGGCCGCTCACCAACTTCGACCACTTCGAGCCGCCAACCGTCGACGAAGGCCCACTCACGATCATCAGCAACTGAGGTCAACGCCCGCGTCCCGGTCACAGGCGAACTTTGACGACCTCGTCGAATCAGGGTCGTTTCGTCGAAGTTCCGCGCGTCGAGTTCGCCGATCTTTCCTGCATCTCGACACCCGAGAGTCAGCGGCGCCGTTGCCCTTGAGGAGACAGCTCAGGCGTCGGGGGCCATCCCGCGGCCGGCACGAGCCACTGCTCGGAGCTCGAAGGGCCCCTCGGGCGATCCGACCTCCTCGAACAGGGCTTGGCGCAGCGCGTCCTGCTTCTCACGCGGCTGGCGCACAGCATGGTTTCCGGCGGGCCCGATCCCGGTCAAGAAGCCCGACCACAGCTCGTCGTACGACGCGTAGGACGAAACCACCTCCAGCGTCGACTCGGTGGTCTGCTCGAAGCCCGCGTCCGCGAACAGCTCGGCCAGCTCGCCCTCCCTGCCGAAGCGGAGCGCGGCCTCGTCGGGGGCGACCGGGTCCAGACTCACCGCAGCGTCCCAGAAGTGCCGCAGCATCTCCATGCCCTGGGCGAAGTCCCAGCTGCAGGCGGCCACCGTCCCGCCAGGGCGCAGCACCCGCCGCATCTCGCGCGCGGCAGCCTCGGGATCGCTGACGAAGTGCAGGACCAACTGCGCCAGCACCAAGTCCCGGGAGGCGTCCTCGCACGGCAGTTCCTCGGCGCGGCCACGGCGGACCTCGACGTCCGGGTGGCGAGCGCGACACTCCTCCAAAAACGGCTCCGAGGGGTCGCAGGCCAGCACCGCCCCGGGACCGAGCCGCTCCGCGAGGACACTCGTCAGCGCCCCGGGACCACACCCGACGTCGAGAGCGGACTGTCCGGCCGTGACCTTTGCCCAGTCGGCGAACGCAGGGGCGAGGGATTGGGAGTAGCGCCCCATGAAGGCGTCGTAGTCCGCCCCTGACTTCTGGAACGTGGCGGCACCCTCGACCGGCTTCATCATCGCCAACCCCTCACCGGCGACGCGGTGTCTCCGTTCATCGCAGGCTACTCCGCTGTTGACCACTTTGAACCCATGGGTGGATGAGCCGTGACCGAAAGGCCAACGGCTTGCGGGACAGGAGGAACGGCGATTCGATGCGGCTAGCGTCGAATGCGGGCACCTGCCCACCGAAGGACGCAGATGCAGCGTCAGGATCCTCGGCTCGGCATGTGACACCTCCGGACGTCAACATGATGCGGCATCAAACCCGTGACGGTTCACTGTTCCCGATGGTTCCCATGGTGTGATGCTCCTTCGGGTGGGTTGGCTTGGGTCGAACGCTTGGCGACGCCGGGGTGTCAGCGCCGAAGG
>JALZKI010000003.1 GCA_030859325.1 Actinomycetota bacterium | reverse complement strand
GGAGCGTCACCTCTACTCCAGGCAGCGGAGTGCCGACCGTTCCGGGGACCCGCTCTCCGGAGTACGGGTTCGAGAGGTTCAGGCCAGACTCGGTCAGGCCGTACCGCTCAAGCGGTTCGATCCCGGTCGTCTCGTGGAACTGCTGCGCGAGTTCGGCCGGAAGCGGCGCGGACCCCGAGGTGACGAGCCGCAGCTGCTGCATTGGCGCGAGCGCGTCTGGCGTGAGCTCGAGAAGCCGTAGGTGAATGCTCGGAACTCCGAACAGCACGGTGGCGCGCTCCTGTTCGATCGTTCGCAGCAGCTGTTCCGGCTCGAAGCTGCTCAGAATCGCAGCGCTGGAGCCGGCGACTAGGCTCGCGTGGACTCCGCTGAGGCCGTGCTGGTGGAACAGGGGCAAGGCGTGCACCAGGGTGTCTTCGCTACTCCACCCCCAGGCCTGCATCGCCGCCCGGATCGAGGCCAGCAGCTCGCCGTGGGTCAGCGGCACGACCTTCGGCGACCCGGTTGTCCCAGAGGTGAAGGCAAGCAGAGCCACGTCGTCCGGCGAGACCTCGGCGAAGGGGATCTCATCTGCTCTGTCGGCGGCAGCGGCGATTTCACCCATCCGCAGCACCTGCGCCGACGTACCCTGCTCGTAGTCCTCATCGACCAGCAGCGTGCTGGCCTTCGCGCGGTCGATCACCGCGGCAAGCTCGGTCGCCATGTAGGACGGGTTGGTCAGCACCGCGACGCCGCCGACCGACAGCGTGGCGAGGTAGGCGACGACGAGGCCCATGGAGCTTCGCGCATTGATCACGACGCGGCTGCCGCGGGTGATCCCGTGGTCTCCAAGCACTGACGCGTGTCTGGCTACGGAGGCGGCAAGCTCCGTGCGAGAGAGGCGGTCGTCGTCGATCCTGAGAACTGCATCCGGGTGGTCGCGGGCCGACGCCGCGAGCACCGCGGGGACCGATCCTCGCTTCAGCTCGCGGCGCAGATGTACCGGATCCATCTCCTCCGGAGTCATTCGAAGATGCTCTGCCCAGGCGCGCACCATGCGGGGCGATAGGTCGTCCATGTGCCGCCCTTCCCGTAGGCGAAATATGGTATACCATTGAGATCAACATGCCCCCGATCGTGGCGAATCACAGGGGCCGCAGACTTATGGTCGGTGTCGGGGAGGAACGAGGGCGACGCCTTCGCGGCGCGGCCTTGTAACCGACCTTCACGAAGGTCATCGGTCTGGAACAAGGTGAGTCTGATAGGGACCAATTCGAAGGGGACTGTCCATGTTCCGGTGTCCGGGGCGCCTGTCCTGATGAACCTGGGGTAGTCGTGTATGTGATGGACGCTGAACGGCGTCCAGGACTGACTCGTGACCACACGCTGTCTGGGTCACCGAAACGGCCTGGAAAGCACCCAACGGCTACCGTCCGGTAGCCATCTGTTCTACGTTGGCTGCAACGAAATCCGTAACCTTGCGGGCACACGCGTTTCGCCGCAGGGAAGAACGAGGAGAGCGATGTCCCAGACCGCTGCTGGCCGTCAGCCCACGCCCATCGAGGACCGGGCTCCGAATGTGGGCCGGCAGTTCTTCGACCGGGTGCAGGCCAGCCCCGACCGAGAGGCATACCGCTTCCCCCGGGGTGAGACGTGGGAGTCGGTCACCTGGCAGGAGACCGGCGACCGGGTGACCAGGCTGGCCGCAGGTCTGGTGGCGTTGGGCGTGGAGCCGGAGCAGCGCGTCGGCATCGCGTCGAGCACGCGCTTCGAGTGGATCCTGGCCGACCTGGCGACCATGTCCGCGGGCGCGGCCACCACGACTGTCTACCCTTCGACCAACCCCGAGGACGTGACCTTCATCCTGGCCGACTCCGGGTGCCGGGTGGTCTTCGCCGAGGATGACGAGCAGATCGCGAAGCTGACCGCGAACAAGGCCGAGCTCCCACAGCTGTCCAAGGTGGTCACCTTCGAGGGCACGGCCGACGGTCATTGGGTTATCGGCCTGGCCGACCTCGAGAGGCTGGGTGGGGAGCTGTTTGCCGAGCAGCCGTCAGTCGTCGAGGAACGCATCGACGGAACCTCCCCGGAGGACCTGGCCACGCTCATCTACACCTCGGGCACGACGGGCCGACCCAAGGGCGTGCGCCTGAAGCATGCGTCGTGGACCTATGAGGGCGTCGCGATCCAGAAGCAGAACATCCTCTTCGAGGACGACCTGCAGTTCCTGTGGCTGCCGATGGCGCACTCGTTCGGCAAGGTGCTGCTCTCGACGCAGCTGGCCTGCGGGTTCGCCACCGCGGTGGACGGGCGGGTGGACAAGATCATCGAGAACCTGGCCGTCGTCCGACCCACCTTCATGGGGGCCGCGCCTCGGATCTTCGAGAAGGCCCATGGCCGCATCGTCACGATGCAGCGCACCGAGGGTGGCGTCAAGGAGAAGCTGTTCAACAAGGCGTTCACGGTCGGCTTGAAGGTCGACCAGCTCAAGCGGGAGGGCAAGCCGGTCCCGTTCCTGCTCGCCAAGCAGCACGCGCTCTTCGACAAGCTGGTCTTCACCAAGATCCGTGAACGATTCGGAGGACGAGTCCGGTTCTTCATCTCCGGAGCCGCGGCGTTGAACCAGGAGGTCGCCGAGTGGTTCCATGCGGCCGGCATCCTGATTCTGGAGGGGTACGGCCTCACCGAGACCTCGGCCGGGTCCTTCGTCAATCTCCCGGACGACTACAGGTTCGGCACGGTCGGCAAGGTGTTCACGGGCAGCGAGGTGAGAGTCGCGGAGGACGGTGAGGTCCTGATCAGGGGCCCCGGTGTGATGGACGGCTACCACAACTTGCCCGAGCTGACCGCCGAGGCGCTGTCGGACGGTTGGCTGCACACTGGTGATATCGGCGAGGTGGACTCCGAGGGATTTCTGAAGATCACGGACCGCAAGAAGGACCTCTTCAAGACCTCGGGCGGCAAGTACATCGCCCCGTCCTCGATCGAATCCCAGTTCAAGGCGGTCTGTCCCTACGCCAGCCAGTTCCTCGTGCACGGCATCGACCGCAACTACTGCGTCGCTCTGATCACTCTCGACCCCGACGCGATGACCGAGTGGGCTACCCACAACGACATGGCGGGGAAGCCCTACGCGGAGATCGTCTCCTCGCGAAAGATCCAGGACATGGTCGGTGGGTACGTCGAGCAGCTGAACGCGCGACTCAACCGCTGGGAGACCATCAAGAGGTGGATCCTGCTCGACCATGACCTCACCGTGGAGTCCGGCGAGCTCACCCCGTCGATGAAGGTCAAGCGCAAGGTCGTCGAGGACACCTACAAGGACGAGATCGCCGCGCTGTACGCAGAGGAACCCCTCCGCTGAGCTGACCTCGGAACGGTGCGGTCGCCGTGCAGGGTATACGGCGACATCGACTCCACCGGCTCTCGTGACAGCCGGCTCTCGTGACAGCATTGGGCGGTGCCTTCCGCTCTGCCCGACGGGGAACCCGCGCCCGCGGACGGGTCGCTGCCCGAAGCCGCACTCGCCACGTTCGGTAAGCGGCCGTTCGGCATCTACGTGCACGTCCCGTTCTGCACGGTGCGCTGCGGGTACTGCGACTTCAACACCTACACAGCCTCGGAGCTCGGCGGCGGAGTCTCGCGGTCGTCGTACGCCGAGAGCGCCATCGCGGAGATCCGCCTTGCCCGGACGGTGCTCGGTGAGCACGACGTGCCGGTGAAGACAGTCTTCCTCGGCGGGGGTACGCCGACACTCCTCCCGCCGCACGACCTGACCAGGATAATCGCTGCGGTGCGCGAGGAGTTCGGGCTGGTCGACGGTGTCGAGATCACCACGGAGGCCAACCCGGAAAGCGTCTCCGCGGCCAACTTGGAGGCCCTCTGCGCGGGTGGCTTCAACCGGGTCTCGTTCGGAATGCAGTCGGCGGTCCGAAGCGTGCTTCGGGTGCTCGACCGGACCCACGATCCCGAGCGGGTGCCGCAGGTCGTCGACTGGGCGAGAGCTGCCGGCGTGGAGCAGGTCAGCATCGACCTGATCTACGGGACACCGGGCGAGTCGCTCGCGCACTGGCAGACCTCGCTCCAGAGCGCGCTGTCCTGCGAGCCGGACCACGTGTCGGCGTATGCCCTGATCGTCGAGGAGGGCACCGCGCTCGCGCGTCAGGTGCACCATGGTGAGGTGCCGATGACCGACGACGACGATCTGGCGGACAAGTACCTCGCGGCCGACCAGACCTTGGCCAAGGCCGGGCTGGAGTGGTACGAGGTGTCGAACTGGGCCAGGGACGAGGCAGCGCGTTGCCGCCACAACGAGCTCTACTGGACAGGAGGCGACTGGTGGGGGATCGGCCCGGGTGCGCATTCGCACGTCGGCGGCGTGCGGTGGTGGAACGTCAGACACCCCTCGGCCTACGCCGGGAGGATCGGGAAAGGGGTCAGTCCTGCCTATGCCCGGGAGGTGCTCGACGAGGAGACTCGTCGCATCGAACGGGTGCTGCTGGAGATCCGGTTGCGCGACGGCCTCGCTGTCGGCGTGCTCTGTCCTGAGGGGCGTGCCCAGCTCCCGGGCCTGGTCGAGCGGGCGCTCGTAGATCGCGACGCGCTCGAAGAAGGGCGCGTCGTTCTGACGCAGAACGGGAGGCTGCTCGCGGACGCGGTCGTCCGGGATCTGTTGCCCTGACAGACTGTTGCCGTGACGGACTGACGGACTAAACGCGCTGACGGACGCGTCGCTAGCCGCCTCAGCCAGGTCGTGTGGTCACGAAGTCGATGAGCTCCTCGACCCTGCCCAGCAGCGCCGGTTCCAGGTCGGCGAACGAGTCCACGTTCGACACAATGCGCTTCCAGGCGCGGGCGATGTCCGCCTGGTCGCGATGCGGCCAGCCCAACCGCTGGCAGATGCCGTGCTTCCACTCGATGTCACGAGGCACCTGCGGCCACTTCTCGAGGCCGAGTCGGGCCGGCTTCACGGCCTGCCAGATGTCGACGTACGGATGGCCGACGATCAGCACGTGCCTGCCGGCGGGGCTCTGGGCGATCGAGCGCATCACCGATGCGGCGATGCGGCTCTCCTTGGACCCTGCGACGAGATGGTCGATGAGCACGCCCGCCCGGCGTTCGGGGCCAGGGCGGAAGTCGTGTAGGTGTGCGGACAAGTCGTCCACGCCCTCGATGTACTCGACCACCACGCCTTCGATGCGCAGGTCGTCACCCCATACCTTCTCCACGAGCTCGGCGTCGTGGCGACCCTCCACGAAGATGCGGCTGGCCCGGGCAACCCGTGCCTTGGTACCAGGCACCGCGACGGATCCGGAGGCGGTATGTGTCTTCGGGCCGGGCCCGGTGCGCGCGGGTGGTCGGAGGGCGACCGGCAGCCCTTCGAGAAGGAAACCTGGCCCAAGAGGGAAGCTTCGCCGCTTGCCCCAGCGGTCCTCGAGCGTCACTGTCTGCAGATCACGCTCGACGGCGACGATCTCACCGCACCAGTCGGTGGTGACCTCCTCGACGACCAAACCCTTGTCGGCCTCGATCTCGACCGCACGTCCTCGCTTGGGAGCACGCCAGTCGGTGTTGAGCACGTCGCTGTGGTACCGGTCGATCGCCATGAGGGGAAACGCTAGGCGGGACCACTCGTTCGAGGTGGACGGCTCGCCGCACACGGTAGGGGCCTTGTCAACGATATGCTTGCGATATATCGTCAACGTATCGGAATAAGTCGCGAGCAAGGAGTCGACATGCACGGTCATAGCGGGGCAGGGTGGGGCGGGGCTGGCTGGGGCCCCCATCGCGGAGGATCGTGGGCCGGGGGGCCGCCACCGTGGGTCACCGGACTGTTCGGAATGGCCCAGCAGGGACGCTCGCGCAGCCCCAAGGTGCGACGTGGTGACGTGCGGTCCGCGATCCTCGACGTCCTGGCGGTGGAGCCGATGAACGGATACCAGGTCATCGCGCAGATCGCCGAGCGAAGCGCGGGTGCCTGGAAACCCAGCCCTGGCTCGGTCTATCCCACGCTCTCCCAGCTCGAGGACGAGGGGCTCGTCGAGGAGCGGGCGGGCGAGTCCCGCCGGCTGCTGCAGCTGACCGCCGAGGGCCGGACGTACGTCGAGGAGCACGCAGACGAGATCGCCGCGACCTGGAGTGCGTTCGACGAGGCGGAAATGGCAGAGACCGGTGAGCTGAAACCGGTGATCGGTCAGGTCATGTCGGCGGTCTGGCAGATCGTCGTGTCCGGCAACGCCCAGCAGCAGGGCGAGGCCGCCGAGATCCTGGCCGACACCCGTCGCAGGCTCTACGGCCTGCTCGCCGAGGGAGACCCGGAATGAACATCGAGCCCGAGCTGCGGATCGGTGACACCGAGAGGGAGGCAGCCGCATCTGCGCTCGGCGAGCACTTCGCCGCCGGCCGCCTGACGCGTGAGGAGTACGACGACCGCAGCACCGCGGTGTGGGCGGCGCGGACGAACGCAGACGTGGCGCCATTGTTCGCTGACCTGCCGACGCCTCACGTCCCTTCCGCCCGGAAGACGCGGCCGGCGGCCCCTTCGCGCGGACGCCACTTCCGTGTCCCCTGGCTGCCGGTCATCCTCATGGTGCTGGTGCTTTCAGCCGTGCTGGGGTGGCCGTGGTGGCTGCTGCTGGTCGCGGCCTACTTCTTCTCCAGGCACCACCGCAGTCACAGCAGGGGCAGGGACTTCGCCGAACGCGGCAGCTGGTCGTAGCCACGGGCGACCGCGAAGGCGAGCTCCTCGACCGGATACGGCCACTCGGTCGCGGCGAGCGCCTCTGTCACCGGAACGCCTTGGCCGGCGAGGTGCCTGATCGTCTCGGCGACCATGCCGAGGTTCGCGCGCTGCTCGGCGACGAAGTCACGATCGACCGGTGGCCCGTGCCCCGGGACCACCACCGAGGACTCGGTGAGCAGGCTGGCGAGGAGGTCAAGGGTCGCGGGCCACTCCAACGGGTAGCTGTCCGCACCGAAGCCCGGAACAGCGTTGTGCCCAGAGGGGGAGCGGGCCGTGGACGCCTGCACGAGGTCACCCGCGAACACCACTGCGGCATCCGGGACATGCACCACTGCGTCTCCGGCGGTGTGGCCGCGCCCCGGGTGGACCAGTTCGACGACCCGGTCGCCGAGGTCGACCACCTTCGCCGAGGAGAAGGTTCGCTCGGGTACGACGATCCTGGTGGCTGCGATCTCACGGTGCCGGCGTCGGGTGGTCTCCTCCCGGTCCAGCGGCGTGCGGGGGTTCTCGGCGGTGGCCGACGCCTCGGCCTGCAGCGCCGGGCCGGTGACCTCGAGGCCTCGGGCGGCGCTCTCGTGGGCGTACAGCTGGAGACCGGCGAAGGCCTGGAAGAAGGCGAAGTTTCCGAAGCAGTGGTCGAAATGTTCGTGCGTGTTGACCACGGCCACAACGTCGCCCGCGCCCAGTCGACGGACCTGCTCGAGGACCGAACCTGCCTCGACCTCCGACGCGTGCGTGTCGACCACCAGAAGCCCGCGTTCCCCGGCGACGACACCCACGTTGACGTCGAGGAACTTCTGACGCGCGACCCAGCACCGGTCGGCCACCTCGACGAAGCCGCGGCCGACGAACTGGTCGGTTCCCGATGGTGTCGCCATGGGTCACAGGCTACGTCGCGGAATTCCTTGGAGATGGGGAGAGGCTAGTAGGGTTGGCACTCGAATCGGGCGAGTGCCAACGTGACGAGCGAGGAGGCGGGGACATGGTCGAGGACCGCAAGCTCGCCGTCCTGCGCGCGATCGTCGAGGACTATGTGTCGACCCAGGAGCCGGTGGGTTCCAGGTCCCTGGTCGAGAGGCACCACCTCGGTGTCTCGCCGGCGACCGTGCGCAACGACATGGCCTCTCTCGAGGACGAAGGCTTCATCGCCCAGCCGCACACGAGCGCGGGCCGGATCCCCACAGACAAGGGTTACCGGCTCTTCGTCGACCGACTCAGCGCCGTCAAGCCTCTCTCGACAGCCGAGCGGCGTGCCATCGCGACGCTGCTCGAGGGAGCGATCGACCTCGATGACGTGGTGCAGCGCAGCGTCCGGCTGCTCGCGCAACTCACCCGGCAGGTCGCCATCGTGCAGTATCCCACCCTGTCCCGCTCGACGGTGCGCCACATCGAGCTGGTCACCTTGTCCAGCACCCGACTGCTGCTCGTGCTGATCCTGTCCACCGGCCGGGTCGAGCAGCGCGTCGTCGAGCTGCCCGAGGGGCTCAGTGACGAGCGGATAGGGCGGATCCGCAGCAGGCTCAACCAGGTGGTCATCGGCGAGAAGCTCGCCGATGCTTCCGAGCAGTTGGTGAACCTGCCCGACGAGTTCGAGCAGGGCAACCGGGCGCCGGTCGCGGTGATCATCGCCTCCTTGGTGGAGGCGATGTCGGACCAACGCTCCGACGAGCGCGTCGTAGTGGGAGGCACCTCCAACCTCGCTCGTTTCGGCGAGGGGTTCGACGCTTCCATCAAGCCGATGCTCGAGGCGCTCGAGGAGCATGTCGTGCTGCTCAAGCTGCTCGGCGAGGTCACCTCGCCCTCGACGTTGACGGTGCGCATCGGGCACGAAGTTCCCTACCAAGAGCTCACCACCGCCTCGGTCGTGGCCACCGGATACGGGCCGGGCGAGGAGGCGTTCGCGACACTCGGAATCGTCGGACCCACCCGGATGGACTACCCAGGAACGATGGCGACGGTGCGCGCGGTGGCGCGCTACGTGTCGAAGATCCTCGACGAAGGATGAGCTGAGAGACCACTGTGAGTCAGGACCTCTACGAGACGCTCGGTGTCCCCCGGGACGCCGACAACGACGCGATCAAGAAGGCCTATCGCCGACTTGCGCGCCAGCTGCACCCCGACGTGAACCCGGACCCGGAGACCCACGACCGGTTCAAGGACGTCACCCGCGCCTACGAGGTGCTCTCCGACCCCGAGAAGCGGCGGATGTACGACCTCGGGGGCGACCCCTTCGGTGGTGCCGGGGGTGGGTTCGGTGCGGGCCAGGGTTTCTCGTTCACCGACATCATGGATGCGTTCTTCGGGGGTCAGGCCGGTGGCGCGACCGGTGGGGCGGCCGGTGGCGGTCGTGGCCCCCGGCCCCGTGTGCGTCGGGGCCAGGACGCGTTGATCCGGGTCGAGGTCGACCTGGCCGGCGCCGCCTTCGGGACGACCCGCGATCTCAAGGTCGACACTGCGGTCGTGTGCACCGTGTGCCATGGCGACGGAGCTGCCCCCGGTTCCCACCCGCAGACCTGCGAGACGTGCCACGGCCGGGGCGAGGTGCATCACGTCCAGCGCTCGTTCCTGGGCGAGATCCGCACCATGCGCCCGTGCGCGGCGTGTCGCGGCTTCGGGTCGATCATCCCCGAGCCGTGCCGTGAGTGCTCCGGTGACGGGCGGGTCCGCTCGCGCCGCTCGCTCAACGTGAAGATCCCCGCCGGAGTCGACACGGGCACCAGGGTGCAGCTCTCCAGCCAGGGCGAGGTCGGCCCGGGTGGTGGTCCGGCGGGCGACCTGTACGTCGAGATCCACGTTGCCGACCACCCGCTCTTCGTGCGTGCGGGCAACGACCTCGTGTGCAACGTGACCGTGCCGATGACCGCCGCTGCTCTCGGCACCCAGATCGACCTGCCGACGCTCGAGTCGGACCTGGTCGCGGACGATTCCGACACCGAGGTGGAGACCAGCGTCCCGCTCGACATCCGCGCGGGCACCCAGTCCGGGTCGGAGATGGTGCTCAACGGGCGCGGCGTGCCTGCGCTGCGAGGCACCGGTCGCGGAGATCTCGTGGTGCGCATCGTCGTGGAGACGCCCACCCGTCTCGACGAACGGCAGGAAGAGCTGCTGCGTGAGCTGGCCGTGCTGCGGGACGAGGAGTCCCCGGACGGTCATGTGCGCGCCGAGCCCAAGTCTGTCTTCGACCGGCTCCGCGGCGCCTTCAACCCCCGCTGACCCGTGTCCCTGCCGGTCTTCGTCGTGCCGTCGATGTCCGGTGTGAAGGTCGACGAGACGGTGGACCTGACCGGTGACGAGGCTTGGCACGCCGTCGTCGTCAGGCGGATCCGGGTCGGTCAACCGGTGGCCCTCACCGACGGCGCCGGTCTACGGGCGGTCTGCTCGGTCACCTCCGCTGCAGGACGGGCGCTGTCCGCATCGGTCCTCGAGGTCTCCTCTGTTTCCGCCCCGTCGCCGCGGGTCGTCGTGGTGCAAGCGATCCCGAAGGGGGATCGTGGTGAGCTCGCGGTCGCGATGCTCACCGAGGTGGGCGTCGATGTGGTCGTCCCGTGGGCGGCTGCGCGTTCGGTGGCCGTGTGGCGTGGTGAGCGGGCGGCGACGTCGTTGGCCAGGTGGCGCTCGAGCGCCCGCGAGGCAGCCAAGCAGTCACGGCGCGCGTGGTTCCCACAGGTGGCGGATCCTGCGTCGACGGCTGACGTGGTGGGTCTGCTGCGCGACGCCGCGCTGTGCGTCGTACTCCATGAGCCGGCATCGGTCTCGTTGGCGTCCCTCGACGTGCCCACGCGGGGCGACGTCGTGATTGTCGTGGGGCCCGAGGGCGGGATCAGCGACGAGGAGCTCGCTGCATTCGCGGAGGTCGGCGCCGAGTCGGTGCGGTTGGGGCCGACGGTGCTGCGGACCTCGACGGCGGGCGTGGCAGCGACCGCGGCCCTGCTCACGCGCAGCATTCGCTGGGCATGAGATCCCATGCAGCCAGCCGGCGTCAGCTGGCAAGGAACTTCTCGACGGTTTGGTAGGTGACCCCGCCGGGACCGGCGCCACAGCCCACGCGGCGGCACCTGTACCAGCGGGGCTCGGCTCCGCGCCGCCTGGGCCGGGGCGGCACCGGGAGCCTCCGGGAAGCTTCGGCGAGCGCGCGCGCCCAGCGTCTTGACCGGCAGCGGGCCGTCCGCGAGCAAGCGGCGTGGCGTGGCCTAAGGACAAGACCGGCACCCGCGCCTTGCGCCCGAGCGCGACGGAGAGTGTGCGGGTCGAAGCGTTCGATGCCGGCGGCCAGGCTGAGGTACGGCGACAAGTTCTCCTGCGCCTGCAGGCCCACCAGATGCTCGACCATCGCTATCGGCGGCATCGGCGTGCGCTCGACCAGATGCTGGCGCAAGAGGCAGCATGTGCTACTCGACGATCGTGATGTCCTTGGTGTCTTGCCACGGAGCGAAACCTTCGCCGCCGGACGGGTCGCTGTCGTGCACTACGAGGGTGTAGTCGCCGGGCGGCGCCTCGACAAAGAAGGAGTACGGCGCCATGGTGCAGCACTCCTCGGCGGTGGTGAACCCCTTCTCCACGACCTCGTCGCCCCGCATCAGCTCCCACTGCACGTTCGCCTCGAAGGCGTTCGCGAGGCCGGAGACCTCGAAGCCGCTCTTCACCTCCGAGCCTTCGGCGGGGTCGATGATCCACACCTGCGCGAGCACCTCGGCAGGGTCCCCCTGCGTCAAGGGGCCTGAGGTGGGCACGCCGAAGATGTGCTTGACAGGCGTCCCGTCAACGAGGAACTCCACCGGATCGCGGGTCTCCAGGTTGGCCTGCACCGTGTAGATCACCTGCTCGATCGCCATCGCTGCCTCGGCGGATGTCATGGGAGGCGTCGAGTCCTCGAGGCCAGCCGCGTTGGTCAGGTCCACGGTGATAACGCCCTGTGCTGAGTCGACCGTCGCCGCGGTTCCCGAAGGCCAGTCGGTGCGGTAGTCCGGATCGGCTGGTCCGGGACGGTCGCGGTTCACCGCGAGTCCGGCAGCCACCTCGACCTTGCTGGCATCGGGAGTTGCTCCTACCTGAAGGAACTCCCGGAACAGCCTCGGCCCTCGGCTGGTGCCGCCGACGTAGTAGACGGGGACGGTGACCACCCTGCTCACCTCCTGCTCGACGGGTCCCTGAGACGTGGCGTCTCCGGCGGTCGGCGATCCGTCCGCGAAGCCGGGGTCCTGTGCGCCCGTCATACCCGGGCTGCCGCCTGCCAACGCGACGGCGGTGATCGTTGCCGCGGTCGCGACAGCGGCGGCACCCGCGGCCCAGGTCCAGGGACGGCGTGTCCGCCCGGGGGAGGTGCGTCGGCGGATCTCGTCGAGCGAGTGGCGGGGCTCGACGTCGGAGACGGCATCGTCGAGCAGGCCACGCATGCGTTCGTCGTCGGAGTTGGAGAATTCGTTCATCATGATGCGTCCTTCAGGAGGTGGCGGAGAGCGGAGACGCCACGCGAGGCGTGGCTCTTGACGGCGCCGCGACTGATCCCGAGCGTGTCGGCGATCTCAGCCTCGGAGAGGTCGAGGTAGTAGCGCAGCGCGAGGACCTCGCGTTGCCGGTCGGGCAATTCTCGAAGGGCATCCAGGACAGTCGTACGGCGCTCCGCGGCTAGTGCATCGACGTCGGCGCCAGGATGGCCGGCCCGCGTGCCTTGGTGGTCGGCGTGTTCGGCGGATATGTGACGCACCCGGACGCCGCGGTGCCTGAGCACGGATCGTGACCGGTTCACCACGGCCTGTCGCAGGTAGGCGACCGCTTTGTCGGGTTCCCGCAGGGTGCGCCATCGACCGTGCATCGCCACGAACGAGTCCTGAACTACTTCCTCGGCTGTCTCCTTGTCCCGCACGAGCAGGACGGAGAGGCGCACGAGGCGTCGGTAGTGGGCGGCGTACATCTGCTCGACCGCGGTGTCGGCGTCCCCCGTGGACGAGACGTCCATGGCACCTCCGGGCTGCGGTCGAGTGGTCGCTTCGGTGGTCACGGTAGTTGCACGCATGGGCGCCGGGAACGGTTTACACGCCGAGTCGGCTGGACGTGAGGTGCGGACGTTTTCTGTGCGGTGGAGCCGTCCCGGCGCTCACTCCTCACGCCGTGCATGATGTCTCAACCGGGGGTAGGTTGGGCCGAATGAGTGGCGAGAAGGACGAGAACTGCCTGTTCTGCAAGATCGTCGCGGGTGAGATCCCCTCCGACGTCGTCCATGAGACCGAGACGACTTTCGCCTTCCGCGACCTGGAGCCTCAGGCGCCGACACACGTGCTGGTCGTTCCACGGGCGCACCATCCGAACGCGGGCACGCTAGCGGCGGCTGAGCCCGGTGTCGCGGTCGACCTGCTGACGGCGGTGGCGGCGGTGGCGAATCAGGAAGGGCTCGGTGAGGGCTACCGGCTCGTCTTCAACACGGGCGCGCGGGCGCACCAGACGGTGTTCCACGCGCACGCGCACGTCCTCGGGGGCCGCGACATGGGCTGGCCGCCTGGCTGACCGGGTTGGGCGCCTGGCTGGCTCCGGCGCCGTCGAAGGGCCCGTTGAACATGCAACCTTGCCCTTCGGGGCGCCTTCGATCGTTCCTAGGCATTTCCTAGGCAAAGGAAGGTTGCACGTTCATCGGGCCGCCCCTGTCATCGCTTGGCTGCCCTTGGAGGAGTTGAAGGCCACTGTGGGCGCGCACGAGGCCATCTCAACGCCTACGGGGCCCATCTCGACGCGCAGAAGCAGACCCGGTGGGCTCAGACGATCTCCTGCACAAGGGCGAGGAGGTGTGGGACGGCGAAGGACAGGAGCAGTAGCCAGGCGATGATCCGGTGGGACAGCTTCGCGGAGCTCAACGACCCAGCCATCGCCACGAGCGCACCCTCCTCGGTGTTTCGGTCGAGCCCCATCAGCTGGGCGTCGGCGGGAAGACTGGTGTGCTGGGTGAACTGCGCGACCGGCTCGAGGTCGTCGCCGCGCTCGTCGTACTCCCGCATGCGCCCACCCTAACCGCGTGCTCCGGATACGAGGCTGCCCCTACCCACGCTGCTCCCGTAGGATGACAGCGGAAGAACTCACTCGACTTCGGAGGGCCGGGGCCGCAAGGCCGCCTATGACCGAGATCCACACGCCTCATCACACGATCATGGTGCCTGCCAGCATCTCCATGGTGGCCCTTCTCGGGCCGGGGGACGAACACCTCGACCTGATCGAGAAGTCCTTCCGGGCCGACATCCACGTCCGCGGCAACCAGGTCACCTTGCGTGGTGCGTCGGCCGAGGTCGCGCTGGCCGAGCGGCTCCTGGATGAGCTGGTCACGATCATCCGCACCGGTCAGGGGATCACCACCGAGACCGTCGAGCGGGCGATCACCATGCTGCGCGCCGAGACCAAGGAGCGCCCGGCCGACGTACTGTCGATGAACATCCTGTCCAACCGCGGCCGGACGATCCGCCCGAAGACGCTGAACCAGAAGAAGTACGTCGAGGCGATCGACAAGCACACGATTGTGTTCGGCATCGGACCTGCCGGAACCGGCAAAACGTACCTCGCGATGGCCAAGGCCGTGCAGGCGTTGCAGTCTAAAAGCGTCAACCGGATCATTCTCACCCGACCGGCTGTCGAGGCAGGAGAGCGGCTCGGCTTCCTGCCGGGCACGCTGAGCGAGAAGATCGACCCGTACCTGCGGCCGTTGTACGACGCCCTCCACGACATGCTGGACCCCGAGACCATCCCCAAGCTCCTTGCCGCCAACACCATCGAGGTCGCGCCCCTGGCCTACATGCGGGGCCGGACCCTCAACGACGCGTTCATCATCCTCGACGAGGCACAGAACACCTCGCCCGAACAGATGAAGATGTTTCTGACCCGCCTCGGCTTCGGCTCGAAGATGGTGGTGACCGGTGACGTGACTCAGGTCGACATCCCCGGCGGCGACACACGAAGCGGCCTTCGCGTGGTCGAGGGGATCCTCACCGGCATCGTCGACGTCGGCTTCAACCGACTGACCGCGCATGACGTGGTCCGGCACCGTCTGGTGGGCAACATCGTCGCGGCCTACGACGAGTACGAGGCCCGCCGTGAGAACGGACCCGCCGGCCACCGAGCCCTCCAGTGAGCATCGAGGTCCTCGACGAGTCCGGTGCCCGAGCAGATGTTATCGGTCTGTCCGCGCTCGCCCGCTTTGTCATGGACCGGATGCGTGTGCACTCGCTCGCCGAGCTGTGTATCAAGGTCGTCGACGAGGACACCATCGCCAGCCTCAACGAGCAATGGATGGAGAAGGCCGGCCCCACCGACGTGCTTGCGTTTCCGATGGACGAGCTGCGGCCCGGCCTGGTCAACGAGGAACCCGAGGAGGGTGTCCTCGGTGACCTGGTCCTGTGCCCGGTCGTGGCCGAGCGGCAGGCCGTTGACGCCGGACACTCGACCGCGGCGGAGATGGAGCTGCTGACCGTGCACGGCATCTTGCACCTGCTCGGTTATGACCACGCCGCGCCGGCTGAGCACGAGGAGATGTTCGGGCTCCAGGGCCGGTTGCTCACCGAGTGGCAGGGTGCTCGACGAGACGGCGGGTTGACCGCCGACGACGAGGTCCCCAAGGCATGACCACTGTCAACGTGTCGCTGCTCGCCCTGGCAGCCGTCCTCGTCGTCCTCGCCGGCTTGTTCAGCAGCGCCGAGGCAGCGTTCGCTTCCTTCTCCAAAACCCGCGCGGAGGAGATCGCCGCGGAGGGGAAGTCCGGGTCGAGGCGGCTCCTCACGATCGTCGAGGACCCGGCGCGGTACGTCAACACCGCGCTGTTCATGCGACTGCTGTGGGAGATCGGCGCGATCGTGCTGGTCTCCGTGGTGATGACCGACCTGATCGTCACCCGGGACCCCGTCTCCGAAGAGGTGGTTGGCCGCTGGTGGGCGGTGGCCGCGACGGTCCTGGTGATGGTCGTGGTGTCGTTCGTGGTCATCGGGGTCGCTCCCCGCACCGTCGGCCGCCAGCACTCCGAACGAGTCGCGCTGCTGTCCTCGGCGGTTCTGATCGCGTTGACCAGGGTGCTCGGCCCCTTCGCCCAGCTGCTGATCGTGGTGGGCAACGCGATCACTCCTGGTCGGGGTTTCAGTGAGGGACCGTTCGCTTCCGAGGCAGAGCTGCGCGAGCTGGTGGACCTCGCGGAGTCCAGCAACCTGATCGAGTCAGGCGAGCGCGAGATGATCCACTCGGTCTTCGAGCTCGGCGACACGATCGTGCGCGAGATCATGGTGCCGCGTACCGACGTGGTCTTCATCGAGCAGCAGAAGAGCCTGCGCCAGGCGATGTCGCTGGCGCTGCGCAGCGGCTTCTCCCGCATCCCGGTGGTGGGGGAGAACCTCGACGACGTCGTCGGCTTCGCCTACCTCAAGGACATCACCAAGCGGGTCTTCGACCGGCATGAGGCGGAGACCACCGAACGCGTCGCGTCGGTGATGCGCCCCACGCTCTACATCCCCGACTCCAAGCCGGTCGACGAGCTACTCCGCGAGATGCAGGCCGAGCGCAAGCATGTCGCGGTCGTCGTCGACGAGTATGGCGGCACGGCCGGCCTGGTCACGATCGAGGACGTCCTGGAGGAGATCGTTGGAGAGATCACCGACGAGTACGACGTGGCGCAGGTCGAGGTAGAGCATCTGACGAACGGCTCGGTCCGAGTGAGCTCGCGGTTTCCGGTCGACGACATCGAGCAGATCTGCGGGATCGCCATCGAGGACGACGACGTGGACACCGTCGGTGGGCTGATGGGCAAGCATCTCGGCCGCGTCCCCATCCCCGGATCAGTGGTCGAGGCGCACGGGCTCCGCTTCGAGGCGGAGTCGCCATCGGGGCGTCGCAACCGCATCGGAACAGTGCTCATCGCACGGCTCGAGCCGGCTGAAGAGCAGCGACGCGACGAGGTCTACCCTGACTCGCATGCCGGTTGATCCTCCACGGATCGAGGTCGACGATCCCGAAGACCTCAAGATCGTCGCGCTGGCCAGGTCCACCCGAGCCCGTACGCAGGCGCTCGAGGGTGCTTGTGTCCGGGACACCGACGGCCGGACCTATGCCGCCGCCACCGTGGACCTCGACTCGTTGAAGCTTTCAGCGGCGCAGGTCGCGGTGGCGATGGCCGCCTCCAGCGGTGCGCCCGGTCTTGAGGCGGCCGCGGTGCTCGGTGACTCGATCGCGGCGAGCGAGGCCGACCTGTCCGCCGTACGCGCCCTGGGCGGAGGTGGCGTCCGGTTTCTCGTCGCATCGCCCGACGGCTCGGTCACCGGGTCGGTCACGACCTGAGCCGGCTCGGGTCCGCGTCGTGCAATGTGTGTGGCGCAACAGGGCTTCGGTAGGTTGATCGGGTGAACGGACGCGTGCGCGGGGCGGCGAACGAGCGGCCGGCCTCGACGCCTGCCGGCAACGCCCACTACCCTCATCGGCTCACCCGGTCGGGGCTGAGGGCGCACGGTTGACCACGACCGGCAGCCGCGTGGCGTACCGTCTGCATTCGCCCGGCCTGGTTCTTGGCGGTGCGGCGCTGTTCGGGACCATCGGCACTGCACAGGCACTCGGGCCGGACATTCCGGCTGGTCAGCTTGCGGCGGCGCGGCTCGCGCTCGCGGCGGTGCTGCTGGTGCTGGCCGCCGTGGCCACCGGGTTCTCGGCAATGCTGGGACCGGCGATCGGCCACTTCCCGACGTGGTGGGCCGGCCTCAGCCAGATCGGCTTCAACCTGTGTTTCTTCGGTGCAGTCCAACAGGCCGGTGTGGCAGTGGGCACGTTGGTGGCCATCGGGGCGACGCCCATCCTGACCGGTCTCGTCACTCGGCGGGTCAGTCGGTCATGGATGGTGGCAACGGGGGTCGCCCTTGCGGGCCTCGTACTCCTGGTCAGGGCCCAGATGGTCAGTGAGTCGGCTCCGTCCGGTGTCGGCATCATGCTGGCGATCGGTGCGGCGGCCAGCTATGCGACGTACATCATCGCTGGCAACGCGGCTGCGGCACACCAGCTCGAGACACAGCCCTACCTCGCGGTGGCATTCTCGATCGCGGCGCTGGGCAGTGTGCCTTTTCTGTTCACCGGCGACATGACATGGGTGGGAACGGTCGACGGTGCGCTGCTGGTGGGTTACCTGGCCGTGTTCACGACCGTGGTGGCGTACAGCCTGTTCAACCGCGGGCTGCGTGACGTTCGACCCAGCACCGCATCGACGCTCGGGCTGGTCGAGCCGGTGGTGGCAGCGCTGCTCGCCTATCTGCTGCTCGGTGAACGGCTCAGCACCTTGGGTGTGGTGGGCGCGGCGCTGATCCTGCTCGGTCTGCTGATGATCGTCCGGTCCACCAGCGGCCCTGGCCCGGAGGCCAGTCCCTGATGTCTGTTCCCGGAGGCTTCTTTTTAAAGCACCCGACTGCCGGACGAGTGGATCCTGCTCTGCCCACCGACATAGTGGGCACCGCGGCCGCGTCGGCCCCCGCGACGGTAACGCTGGGACCCCGAGTGGTGAGCAACCGAAAGGGCACTACTACACGGTTCGCGACTGGGATCCTGAGGTCCTCGAGCTGGTCCTGGATGTCGTCGTGCATGAGGCGGGTGTGGCTCCCGGCTGCGCGCAGCAGTCCGCAACGGGCGACGAGGTCAGCACTCTGGAACGGAGCGTCCGCGCGGCATCGTGGCCCGACGGTGCCGGCTACTTCTGGATGGCGGGAGAAGCCGGTCAGATGCGGTGGACTTAGAAGGTACCTCCGCCACGGTCTTGGCTTGCCGACGTCGGCGTACGACGTGATGGGCTACTGGCGCTTCGACGCCGAGGCATGGCAGCAGAGGTACGACGCCGCCCCCATCGACGCCGCAGCGATCTGGTCGGACGGGGAACGTCGAGGGCAGGACGCCGGGGAGATCTGGGACAGATACGAACAGGCCTGAGCCGCGCCGGCCTGTAGCCGCCACACGGTAGGGGACAATGGGGGTGTGCCAGAGAACACCGAGTCCTTCCGCAGCGGATTCGCCTGCTTCGTCGGCCGACCTAACACCGGCAAGTCGACGCTGACCAACGCGCTCGTGGGCACCAAGGTGGCGATCACGTCCTCGAAACCGCAGACCACCCGCACCGTCGTACGCGGCATCGCGCACCGTCGCGACGCCCAACTGGTCCTGGTGGACACTCCGGGTCTGCACCGGCCCCGCACCCTGCTCGGCGAGCGCCTCAACGATCTGGTGACGAGCACATGGGCGGAGGTGGACGTCGTAGCGGTCTGCTTCCCGGCGGACGAGAAGATCGGTCCCGGCGACCGGTTCCTCGTCAACGAGCTGGCGAAGGTACGTCGGACGACGAAGCTCGCCGTGGCCACGAAGGCCGACCTCGCGTCGCCGGAACGGCTCGGCTCCCATCTGCTCGACATCGCCCGCCTCGGTTCCGACACGGACACGGACTGGGCTGAGATCGTCCCGGTGTCCGCAGTCGCCGGCGACCAGGTCGGCCTGCTCGCCGACCTGCTCGTCGCCCGGCTTCCCGAGGGTCCGCAGCTCTACCCCGACGGCGACCTGACCGACGCACCGGAGGAGGTGATCGTCGCGGAGCTGATCCGTGAGGCGGCCCTGGAAGGCGTGCGCGACGAGCTCCCGCACTCGATCGCGGTGGTCGTCGAGGAGATGGGTCTGCGCGAGGGCCGTCCCGACAACGCGCCGCTGCTCGACATCCACGCGAACATGTTCGTGGAGCGGTCCTCCCAGAAGGGCATCGTCATCGGTCACCGTGGTGGCCGGCTGAAGCAGGTCGGCAGTGACGCGCGCAAGCAGATCGAGGCGATGCTCGGCACCCCCGTCTTCCTCGACCTGCACGTGAAGATTGCCAGGGACTGGCAGCGCGACCCGAAACAGCTGCGACGCCTCGGCTTCTGACCTCCGTCACTGGTACGTCTCGGCCCAGCAGATCGAGTGCGGGTCGCCGGTCGGGTCCGACTGCTCTACGCCCCTACGTTCCGCAGCCGGAAGTTGACGTGCCGGGCGACGACGGTGGCGCCGAGCCTCTCGTTGACCGCGATCATGTGGTGGTTGGTGACGGCGTTCCAGGTGTCGATGGCGGTCACCTCCGGTCGAGCCGCGCTGATCCACCGCAGCATGTCGGTCTTCATCAGCAGTCCGAGCCGGTGGCCGCGGTGGGCACGGACCACCGAGGTGTCCTCCTGGAACGCCACCATGGGTTGGAACTCGTCCACGCACACCATCGACAGGCCGGCCCAGTTGCCGGTCTCGCGATGTCGTGCCATCGCCCGGTACACTGTCTGTCGGCGATCGGCCATCGCACCGTCGTAGGAACGCACTCGGTCGGTGTCCCAGACGCCGCCCTCGAGGTCTGGATCCTCCAACGGCGCGTCGTTGATCGCCTCGTGCAAGGTGGCCATGTCCTCGGCCATGTCGTGCGGTGTCGGACCCATCCGACGGATCAGTTCGTAGTCGCCGGCCCGTTCCAGCGCCTCGCCGTACAACCGGTCCCACAGTCCGCGCGGCGGACCGTGCACGTCGACCCTGCGGACCGCGTTGACGAGGAGCCCCTCGCTGGAGAAGCCGAGTGCCCTCAGAGCCGGGATCCCGTCGCTGCCTTCGTAGGCGCCAGCGTAGATCTTGGTCCGGCCGGCGTCGCGGGCGGTCGAGACCGCGTGCCCGAGCAGCGCACGCCCTCCGCCACGGCGGCGGGCGTCGGGATGCACCCCGCCCCGGACATGTGCGGTGTCCGTGTTGTCCCGCCACGGCAGCCCCACCTGGGCGTACCCGACGATGCGGCCTTCCGTATGCGCCACCCAAAGCCCGTGCGCGGGTCGAGAGTCGCTGCCGCGCTGGAGCCAGGCGAGCTTGCTGGGACCGGTCGAGGCCGGGATGTCGAGGGACGCCGCTGCCAGAGACGCTCGCTCGATCGAGGACAGCTCGTCGGCGGTGTCGAGGCCGAGGCGTAGGGGGTCGACGCGTTCGATGTGCATGCTCAAGCCAGACGCTCCTCGATGCGCACCACCTTCTCGGAGAGCTGCCCGGTGCGCCCGGGACGGATATCGGCCTTGAGCACCAGCCCGACCCGCGGTGAATGCCTTGCGACGACGTCCACGGCCTGCTTGACCACGGCCATCACCTCGTCCCACTCGCCCTCGACGTTGGTGAACATCGCGTTGGTCTCGTAGGGGAGCCCGGAATCGCGCACGACCCGGATGGCTTCCGCGACGGCCGCACTGACGCCTCCGGTCTCGTCACCGGCGACCGGACTGATGCTGAATGCCACAAGCATCCGCTCAGGTTACGCGCTAGGCTGACCCCATGATCATGCGTCGGCTCCTTCTTGGCTGCCGCAGCGAGGTTCGCCCCGAGATCTCGGGCTAGTCCGGACCCCTCGCTGCGGAGGTCGGTGTTGTCCTCCGGATCCGACACCCGCAAGCAGCGAGGACCCATGAACATGCGCTCAGATCCCCACTCCAACCCGCAGCGGCCCAGCGGCATGCCGTTCGGCCGGTACCAGCCCTTCCCTGCGGTCGAATTACCGGACCGCACCTGGCCCTCGAAACAGATCACCAAGGCGCCACGCTGGTGCGCGGTCGACCTGCGCGACGGTAACCAGGCACTGATCGACCCGATGACCCCGGCGCGCAAGAAGCGCATGTTCGAGCTCTTGGTCAGACTCGGCTACAAGGAGATCGAGGTCGGCTTCCCGAGCGCCAGCCAGACCGACTTCGATTTCGTCCGGATGCTCATCGAGGAAGACCTGATCCCCGACGACGTGGTGATCCAGGTGCTGACCCAGGCACGCGAACACCTGATCGAGCGGACCTATGACGCGATCCGTGGCGCCAAGCAGGCGATCGTGCACCTCTACAACTCCACGTCCACGCTTCAGCGACGGGTGGTGTTCGGCCTCGACATGGACGGCATCGCCGACATCGCGGTGACCGGCGCGCGGCTGTGCAAGAAGTTCGAGGAGACGGCGCCCGGGACCGACGTCTACTACGAGTACTCCCCGGAGTCCTACACCGGCACCGAGCTTGAGTTCGCCGTACGTGTCTGCAACGAGGTGCTCGACGTGTTCGAGCCGACAGCCGGCCAGCCGGTGATCATCAACCTCCCGGCGACCGTGGAGATGGCGACCCCGAACGTCTATGCGGACTCCATCGAGTGGATGAGCCGGCACCTTCGCCACCGCGAGCACGTCGTGCTGTCCCTGCACCCGCACAACGACAGAGGTACGGCGGTCGCCGCCGCCGAGCTCGGGTACCAGGCCGGCGCGGACCGGATCGAGGGCTGCCTGTTCGGCAACGGGGAGCGCACCGGGAACGTGTGCCTGGTAACCCTGGGCCTGAACCTGTTCACGCAAGGCATCGACCCGCAGATCGACTTCTCTGACATCGACGAGGTGCGCCGTACGGTGGAGTACTGCAACCAGCTGCCGGTCCACGAACGTCACCCCTACGGTGGCGACCTTGTCTACACCGCGTTCTCCGGCTCGCACCAGGACGCGATCAAGAAGGGGTTCGAGGCCCTCGACAAAGATGCAGCGGAGGCCGGCATCCCTGCGCACCTGCACCCCTGGGGTGTGCCGTATCTTCCGATCGACCCCCGGGACGTGGGGCGGTCCTACGAGGCAGTTATCCGCGTCAACAGCCAGTCGGGCAAGGGCGGCGTCGCCTACATCATGAAGTCCGAGCACAGGCTGGACCTTCCGCGCCGGCTGCAGATCGAGTTCAGCCGCGCCATCCAGCAGCACACCGACGGGAAGGGCGGCGAGATGTCGCCCGAGCAGATCTGGGATGACTTCTCCGCCGAGTACCTCACCCGTGAGACGCCGCTCAAGCTCAACTCGGTGCACACCTCGTCGGCGGCAGGGGAGAGGGACGCGCTGTCGGTGAATGTGTACGTCGACGGTTCCCTGGTCACACTTCAGGGAACCGGCAACGGACCGATCGCCGCGTTCGTGAACGCGATCAACGAGCTGCCCGAGCGCCACTTCGACGTGCGCGTGCTCGAC
>JALZKI010000059.1 GCA_030859325.1 Actinomycetota bacterium | reverse complement strand
TGTTCACTCTAGAGGTGGCCCGTTTCCCGGGTCACGACGGCGGCCGGCCGAGGGACGGCTACGGTGGCAAGGTGACCGGACACCCGACTCCGCTGCGGCTCACCCAGTTCGCGGGCGGAGGCGGTTGCGCCTGCAAGGTGCCACCTGGTGAGCTCGAGAGAGTCCTCGCCGACCTACCGACGAGTCGTGAGGGCGGGGACCTGCTGGTCGGCCTCGACAACGGTGACGACGCGGCCGCCTTGCGCATCGACGGTGAGCGTGCCCTGATCACGACCGCGGACTTCTTCCCGCCTGTGGTCGATGATCCGTACGACTTCGGGCGCATCGCCGCGGCCAACGCGCTCTCCGACGTGTACGCGATGGGAGGCACGCCGCTGCTCGCGGTCAACCTGCTGGCGTGGCCCCGCGACCGTATCCCCTTCGACGTCGCAGCAGACGTCCTGCGCGGAGGGGCTGACGTGTGCGCGAGTGCCGGGGCGCACCTGGCCGGCGGCCACAGCATCGACGACCCGGAACCGAAGTACGGGCTGGCGGTCACCGGGCTCGGCGACCCGAACCGGCTGCTGCGCAACGACGCAGCGCTCGCCGGGATGCCGCTGACCCTGACCAAACCACTCGGCCTCGGCGTGCTCAACAACCGGCACAAGGCAACGGGCGAGCGGTTTCCCGAGGCGGTCGCGGTGATGACGACCCTCAATCGAGATGCCTCGCAGGCCGCGCTGACCGCAGGCATCGTGTCCGCCACGGACGTGACCGGGTTCGGGCTGCTCGGCCACCTGCTCAAGATGGTGCGCGCCAGCGGCGTCTCGGCGGTTCTCGACTCGTCCGCGGTGCCGTACGTCGACGGGGCCCGTGCCTCGCTGACAGAGGGGTTCGTGCCGGGCGGCAGTCGTCGTAACCTCGCATGGGTCCGGCCTCGTCTCGCCTCGCAGGTCTCCGAGGACGAACTGCTTCTGCTCGCCGATGCGCAGACCTCGGGCGGCCTCCTGGTCGCCGGAGAGCTACCGGGACACCCCGTGATCGGTGAGCTCGTCGAGCGGCGCGCACAGGCGATCACCATCCGCTGAGCGCGCATCGCTACGGCCGCCAGGCGGTGAGGTCGACCTCCAAGTCAGCGCGCACCCGGGACTCCGCCACCAGTCGCGCATTGGGCTCGTCGATCCGAGCCACCCACGCGCGCGCTTCGTCCAGGCTCTTGCCCGAGGCCATGTGGCGGGCGAGCAACCTCTGGACCCTGCCTTCCTCATCGGTGTGCAGGAACCAGGCCACATCGAGCATTGCCCTCACCTCGCGCCACTCGGGCCGGTCCAGGAGCAGGTAGTTGCCCTCGGCGATCACCAACGACACGTCGGGTGGCACCGCGATCGCTCCGGCGAACGGCTGTTCGACATCCCGGTCGAAACCCGGCGCATACACCGCGTGCGCCGGTCGGGCGCGCAACCTGCCCAGCAGGGCCGCGAAACCCCAGGCGTCGAATGTCTCCGGAGCCCCCTTCCGGTCCAGCAGCCCCTGTGCGACCAGCTGGTCGTCGGCGAGGTGGAACCCGTCCAGGGGTACGACGACCGCACGAGAGGACACCAGCGCCGCCAGAGCGGGCGCCAGTGTCGACTTCCCGGCCCCGGGAGACCCGGCCAGCCCGACGATCCGGCGACCGGTCCCCTCCCGCCGCAGCGACCGAGCCAGGAACGCCAGCTCGGTGCCGTCGGCCGCGATGCGCATGCCCGGCCTAGAAGACGTACCAGAGCACGAGACTGATGGCGAAGGCCGTGGTACCCAGCGTGGTCTCCATGACGGTCCAGGTCTTCAGGGTGGTCTTCTCATCCATCTCGAAGAACCGGCTCACCAACCAGAAACCGGAGTCGTTGACGTGCGAGAGCACCGTGGCTCCCGCCGCGATCGCGATGACCAGCGCCACCAGGTCGATCTGGCTGAGTCCGGGCCCCGCCTCGACCGCAGGCGCGAGCAGCCCGGCCGCCGTCGTCAGGGCCACCGTTGCCGATCCTTGGGCGACCCGCAGCCCGGTGGCGATCACGAATGCCGCGACGATCAACGGTAGCCCCAACGCGTCCAGCGACTTCGCGAGGGACTCCCCGATCCCGCTGAGCTCGAGCACACCGCCGAACATGCCACCGGCACCGGTGATCAGGATGATCGCGCAGATCGGACCGAGGGCGTCGTTGAGCAACCGCTCGACGTCGGCCATCGAGCGGCCGCGGGTGCCGAGCACGGCGACCGCTACCAGCAGCGTGATCAACAGGGCGACCGCAGTCTCGCCCAGCAGCTGGAGCGCCGCCACCCAGCCGGCGCCGTCGTCGACGACTCCGGTGTCGGCGAGGGTGGTGACCACGGTGTTGGCCGTGATCAGCAGCAGGGGGAGCAGCAGCAAGACGATCACTAGACCGAAGGATGGAGCGTGCGCCTCCCGCCTGGCCAGCTCTTCGGGATCGTCACTGCCGCCGAGGATGTTCGGCACGGGTATCTGGATCCGGTGACCGATCCATCGCGAGAAGAGGTACACGCCGACGAACCACGAGACCACGGCGACCGGGATTCCGACGAGGAGCGCGTATCCGACGTTGGCACCCAGGAACTGTGCGGCCGCGACCGGACCGGGATGTGGCGGCACGATGGCGTGCATGGCCGCGAAGGCACCTGCAGCGGGAAGCGCGTACAACAGCAGCGAGCCGCCGAAGCGACGCGCCACGGTGAGAATGATCGGGAGGAACACCACCAGACCCGCGTCGAAGAAGATCGGCAGACCGAAGAGCAGCGAGGCGACGCCGAGCGCGAAGGGCGCCCGCTTCTCGCCGAAACGCGAGATCAGCGTGTCGGCGAGAACCTGTGCTCCGCCCGAGACCTCCAGGAGTCGGCCGAGCATCACGCCGAATCCCACCAGAAGCGCTACCGAGGCGATGGTGTCGCCGAAGCCGAAGAGCAAGACGTCGGGAATGTCGCCCAGTGGCACCCGAACGGCGAGCGCCGTAAGGACGCTGACGAGAACGAGCGAGATGAACGCGTGCAGCTTGACCTTGATGATCAGGAACAGCAGCAGAGCCACCGCAGCGGCTGCCACAAGGAGCATTATGGGCGTGCTGTAAGCCGGACTCATAGCTTCCATGCGGCGCCACTCTTCCTGAGTGCCGAGTGAGAATTCAACCCCTCACGACGAGGCACGGCTCAACGAAGCCGCCTAACCGGGCCGCTCACGGTGGTGACCGCGGCCGATCTCCTCCAAGACCGAGGGCTCGATGTCGTCGGCAGACGCGACTGCGACCCGGCACGGCGTCACGGCGCGCAGGGTCGAGGTGCGCGAGCCGCCCTCGAGTAGAGCGCGTTCTCCAAGGATCGCGCCCGGTCCGACCTCCGCAACCCGGTTACCGTCCACCTCGACCGCGAGCACCCCGTCGAGAAGCAGGAAGAGCGCCCTGCCGGGCTCCCCTTGTTCCACCAGCACGTCTCCTTCGGTGAGCTGCTGTCGTCGGGGCCGCTTTTGGCCGTGCATGATCGTGCGGGACAGCTCACGCTCGAGCGCTGTCTCGACCTTGGTGACGAAGGCGGGCGAGTCGGTGTCACCCCAGGGGGTGTGCTTGCCGAACGCATCGCGGTACCAGCTCTTGAAGTCGATCGAGCCTGTCTTGGCCGACAACGACATCGTCTCGTCGTAGATCCAGTGCCGCGGAAACGGACTCGCGCCGACGATGTTCCCCGTGGCGTTCCCCTCGACGTCGATGGCCAACGAGAGCGTGGTCCAGGCCAGCGGGGCGACGATCTGGATGTACGGCGGTCTGCGGACCCGTCGCGGTGCGGGCAGCCCGGTCCTTCCCCCGGCGGTCTGGGTGAAGGTGACCGACTTCTCTTCCACGACGGGCTCGTGCTTGATGTCCGGCAATGCGACCGCCGCGAACGCAGCCTCTTTCGCCCCGATGCGCACCGTGGACACGTTGAGGTGGCCGCCGCCCGAGCAGCCGAAGTCGACGATCCGTCCGCCCTCGACCTCCACCCACGCGCGCAGCTCGTTGGCGAACCGAAACCTGTCGGATGCGAGCAGCTCCTTGAAGTCGTGCATCGTGTCCGAGGGTGGGTCGTCGTAGCGGGTGACCCCCATGTCGAACGGCAGCCTGGTCATGCCGGAGATGGCCTCGGAGGGTATCCAGGAGACCGAGAGGACTGATGACTCGAACCGCATGTGCCCACCCCTTTGTGCCCGTTCTGGTGACCTGATTCTGCCGGAGGAACCGCCGCCTGTCACCGCGGTGAAGCACGGTTCTCGGCAGGCCTGTTAACCCGGTTACGCGGCCGGTCCCGGTGCCCTAACCTGGGCAGATGACGACGAGCGCCGTGTCAGCAACGTCTCGGGGGTTGCCGCAGGGTGTCGTCACGTTCCTCTTCACAGACATCGCGGGATCGACGCAGCTGCTACGGCGGCTCGGCGAGGCGTACGGCGAGGTGCTGGCGAGGCACCGTAGCCTGCTGCGCAGAAGCTTTCTGGCCCACGGCGGCCGGGAGGTCGACACCCAGGGTGACTCCTTCTTCGTGGCTTTCGCCTCTCCACGCGAGGCCGTTGCCGCCGCAGTGCAGGCGCAGCGGGCCCTGGCCGCACAGTCCTGGCCACAGGGGGAGTCCGTGCGGGTGCGGATGGGTCTGCACACCGGGGAACCGCTTCTCGTCGACGGTCATTACATCGGTATCGACGTGCACCGGGCCGCGCGCATAGCCAACACCGCACACGGCGGGCAGGTGGTGGTCTCGGCGCAGACCCGCCCGTTCCTCGAGGAGCACCGACAGGGCGCGCTCCACCTCAAGGACCTCGGGCACCACCGGCTCAAGGACCTCGAGAAACCCGAGCACATTCTGCAGCTGGTCGTCGAAGGGCTTCCCGACTCCTTCCCCCCGTTGAAGTCACTGCAGCCCCCGTCCAACGTCCCGCGCCATGTCGGCGCCGTCGTCGGACGCGAACGCGAGCTGCGCGAGCTCGCCGCCACGTTGCTCGGTCCCGACTTACGTCTGGTGACCGTCACCGGCGCAGGCGGCACCGGCAAGACCCGGGTGGCGGCCGCCGTGGCCCTGAGCCTTCTGGAGAAGTTCACCGGCGGGGTGTTCTTCGTCGACCTCTCCACCGTCGGCGACGAGAGCCTCGTCGCGTCCACGATCGTCCGGGCGCTCGAGGTTCCCTTGGACGCGGAGTGCCCGGCCGAGGAGGCCCTGGCCCAGCACATCGGCAGTCGCCACATGTTGCTGGTGCTCGACAACTTCGAGCACCTCCTGGATGCGGCGGGGATGCTCGTACGCCTGCTTGAGGCTTGTCCTCTTCTGAGCCTGCTGGTGACCAGCCGGCTGACCCTCTCGATGCAGAGCGAGCACGAGTACCCACTTCAGCCTATGGAGCTGGCCCGCGGCCGGTCGTTGGCAGACGTCCAGCGCTCCGAGGCGGTGCAGCTGTTCGTGCAGCGTGCGCAGCGTGCGCGCCGCGGCTTCGCCCTCACCGAGGCCAACGCCGCGGCGACCGCTGAGATCTGTGCGCTCGTCGACGGATTGCCGCTCGCGATCGAGCTGGCCGCCGCGAGGATCAAGCTGTTCTCTGCGCGGACCCTGCTGAGCAGATTGGACAACCGTCTGAACCTGCTGACGGGTGGCGCTTTGGACTCCCCGATCCGGCACCGCGCCCTGCGGACGACGATCGACTGGAGCTATGACCTGCTCTCACCGCAGGAGCGGGCTTTCTTCCGTGACCTCGCGATCTTCCGAGGCGGCGCCGACTACGAGGCCATCGAGGCAGTCATCCCCTGCGACTGCGACACCATGGACCTGGTCACCTCCTTGGTGAACCACAGCCTGATCCGACAGCAGGAGGACCCGAACGGGGACATCCGCTTCCGAATGCTGCAGACCCTGCTCGACTACGGCGCGGAGCTGCTGGCCCGGGACCCGGCGCATGCCGCCGACCTGCGAGAACGACACGCCCGCTACTACCTCGCCGTGGCCGATGAGGTCAACCAGCTGGGCGCGCATGGGCCCTTCGACTACGCGCGTCTGGAGCGCGACCAGGACAACCTGCGAGCCGCCCTGCGCTTCTGGCTCGAGGAGCGGGCCGAGTCCGACCAGGAAGCCGCCCACCGAGCACTACGGCTGACCAGCATCCTAGGCTCGTACTGGTACCACCGAGGACAGGCGATCGAGGGCGCCTCCTGGCTCGAGCGCGCGCTTGCCCGTGCGATCGAGCCACCGGTCGACGTCGAGGCGACGGCCTTGCGCATGCTCGGCGTGCTGACCGAGCAGCGGCGGGACTTCGACCGTGCCATCGACCTCTTCGAGCGAGCGCTCGAGCTCTATCGGCGCGAGCAGGACCGTCCAGGCGAGGCGGCCTGCCTGAACAGCCTCGGGGTGACGACCCGCTCCGGCCTGCGCGAGGGCGCCGAGGAGTTTCTCGAGCAGGCAGCCCAGATCCGGCGAGAGCTCGGGGACCGCAGTGGGCTGGCCACGGCGCTGAACAACCTCGGGATCATCTACATCGACCAGGGCAAGGTCGACCTGGCGCTCGAGCTCTTCACCGAGAACCTGCGGACCGATCAGGAGTGCAACGACGACTGGGGAGCGGCGTGCACCATGTTGAACCTCGGCACCACCCACCTGCTCCTCGGAGACATCGAGAAGGCGCGCGCCACGGTCCACGAGGCGTTGAGCTCCTTCGTCGACATGGGGGACCTCGACGGAACCGCGGAAGCGCTGGAGATATGCTCGGGGCTGGCTGTTGCCCAGGAACACTGGGTTCCCGCCGCCCGGATCGCCGGAGCCTCCGACGCCCTGCGCCTGAATCTGGGCCTCCCCTGTGCCCCCGCCGACCGGGCGCACCTGGACATGTGGATCGCCTCGTCTCAGGAAGCGCTCGGACCTGAGGCTTTCCGCGCCGCCTGGCTCGAGGGAGCCGCGATGACCTCCACCCAGGCGACGACGTACGCAGCCGGTGAGATCGTCGGCGGCGAAGACTCTGAGGGGCAGCACTGACATGCATCCTCCGTGTCCCGGAGCTCGACGCGCCGGATGCCGGGCCCCACCCGGTAGCAGCGGAACAGGTTCCGCAACGACGGCTACTGGGCCTGACCTTGACCGCCGGGCGGGGTCATCTCCGCGCGAACTCCCAGAAGTCGGACCGCCCTGCTCGGGTCGAACCGTCTCACCAGGTCGATCGCCGCCTCCTCGATCCGCGCGGGGTCCGAGGTCTCCTCGGTGAGCGTTCGACTGCGGGTGTGTGTCTGGAACGGCGCAAAGCGAACCTTCACCGCCACCCGGACCGCTGGACGACCGTCGCGCCCGATGTCCTCACTCACCTGCCGTGCGAGCCGGCGAATCTCCGACTCGACATCGGCCCAGTCGGTCAGGTTCTCCTGGAAGGTGCCCTCCCGGCCGTGCGAGCGCGCGACGTACGGCGTGCCGACGACCGGCGACGTGTCGACCCCGCGGCCCAGCCGGCGGTACCACGGGCCCATCGTTGGCCCGAGCTGCGCGGCCAACGTCGCTGTGTCGGACGCCGCCAGCTCGGCCACGGTGGTGATTGCGAGAGAAGCCAGACGCTTGGCGGTCTTCCTCCCTATCCCCCACAGCGCGTCGGGCGGCCGGTCGGCCATCACCTCGAGCCAGTTCTGCTCGGTTAACCGGAACATGCCCTGCGGCTTGCCGAAGCCGGTCGCGATCTTGGCCCGGAGCTTGTTGTCCCCGATGCCCACCGAGCAGTGCAGGCGCGTCGCCTCGAGCACCGCTGCCTGCACCTGGCCGGCGAGGTGCTCGGGATCGTCGGTGTCGACGGCGAGGAACGCCTCGTCCCAGCCCAGCACCTCGACGACTCCGTCGAAGCGTCGCAGCGTTTCCATCACCGAGACCGAGGCAGTCTCGTAGGCGGGGACGTCCACGGCGAGGAATACCGCGTCGGGGCACTTCCTCGCCGCCACCCGCAGTGGCATTGCGGATCCCACACCGAACCGGCGAGCCTCGTAGGAAGCGGTGGAAACCACACCACGCTCGGTCGGGTCGCCCCGACCGCCGACCACGACGGGCAGTCCGGCCAGCTCCGGGTGTCGCAGCACCTCGACGGCCGCGAGAAACTGGTCGAGGTCGACGTGCAGCACCCACGAGGTCGCCATGGCCTCGAGTCTGCCGGAACCTCTGGGTCTATAGGCTCATGAGCATGAGCAACCCGGTGATTCTGGTACTCGGCGCCGGTCCCGGTATCGGCGCATCGGTGGCCCGCCGATTCGGGCGGGAGGGGTACGACGTCGCGCTGGTCGCCCGTTCGGCGGACAGGTTGGAAGAGCTGGGCGCCTGCCTGCGGAACGAGCGCGTCACGGCAGTCGGGGCCGCCCTCGACCTCACCGACGAACAACGCCTCAGCGAGGGGATCACCCGGCTCGGCCAGCACGCCGGCCACCTCGACGTACTTCACTTCAATCCGAGCGTGTTCCGGCAGAAGAACCCGCTCGAGCTCGCGCCGGCCGAGCTGCTCGAGGACCTGCGGCTGGGCGTGGCGAGCCTGCTCACCGCCGTGCAGGCGGCCCGACCGTTCCTGTCGGCCGGTTCACGGATCGTGGCCACCGGCAGCATGGCAGCGGACCGCCCGTGGAACCAAGCGGCCTCGCTCGGCGTCCAGAAGGCAGCGCTGCGCAACCTGGTGCGCAGCCTCGACACCACCTTGGTGTCCGAGGGCATCCGAGCGATGTCGCTGACCGTCAACGGCACCCTGGCGCCGGACACCCGTTTCTCCCCCGACCTGGTGGCGGAGGCGATCTACGCCACAGCGACCAGGCCGGTGGAAGAGTGGCGGGTCGAGGTGTCCTACGACGGGTGAGCCGAGGAGCCAGTCCGGCGGCCGCGGCCGGGCAGCCGCCTGCTCCGCACGCGCGTGGGCAGCTGCGTGGCCCGGCCGTGCAGCGCGGTGACCAGCTGCACGAACGACGCGTCGGACTTTTCGGTGCGCGCGAACGTGGTCAGCGCCATCACCGGCCGCATCCGCTGCCGGGTGACCGCCTTGGCGTAGGTGAACTCCTTGAGACCGTCCGGACCGTGGACGCGTCCGAAGCCCGACTCCCCGACCCCACCGAAGGGCAGTGACGGGATCGCGACGAACGGGATCACCGCGTTCACCGCGGTCATTCCCGACCGGATCCGGCGCGCGAGCTCATTCCCCCTGGCCTGGGAGAACACCGTCGAGCCGAGGCCGTAACCGGTGGCGTTGGCACGGATGATCGCCTCGTCCATGTTGCTCACCTTGTTGACCGCGACGGTCGGCCCGAACGTCTCCTCGGTGATCGCGATCGAGTCATCGGCCCCATCTTTGCCTCCGCATCCGTGCCCGCGTGCACCTCCCGTGCCTGCCGGGTGAGCTCGACCAGGAAGGCGTCGTAGACCCGCTCGTGGACGTAGACCCGCTCCACCCCGGTGCAGGTCTGGCCCGCGTTGGAGAAGCTGCCCCAGACCGCGGCATCGACCGCCGCCGCGATGTCGGCGTCCTCGTCGACGAGAAGGGCATCCTTGCCGCCGGCCTCGATGATCACGGGCGTCAGCCGCTCGGCACAGGTCGCCATCACCTTTCTTCCGGTCGCCGCGGAGCCCGTGAACGCCAGCTTGTCGATGTCGGCGCGACACAGCGCGGTGCCGGTCTCGGCCAGACCGGTGACGGTCTGCAGCAGCGCATGCCCCGACACGACCTCGGCGAGACTGTCGGCCAGCCACACGCCCACCCCCGGAGTCAGCTCGCTCGGCTTGAAAGACCACGGCGTTGGCTGCCGCCAGGGCGTAGGAGATCGACCCCATCGGTGTGTACACCGGGTAGTTCCACGGTCCGATCACGCCCACCACCCCGAGCGGGAGGTACTCCACGGACGCCGCATGGTTGGCCATCAGCAGCCCCGAGGGCACCTTGCGTCGGCCGAGGACCTTGAGCGCATGGCCCGCTGCCCAGGCGAGGTGGTCGATCGCGATGCCGATCTCGAGCTGGGCGTCGGAATGCGGTTTGCCGGTCTCCTGGTGCACGACGTCGGCGAGCTGGCCGATCCGTCGCGTCAGCACGCTCCTCCACTGGCCGAGGATCTGCTTGCGCTCCGCGAAGCTCAAGGCCGACCACCAGCCGGCGGCCTCGTGGGCCCGGGCCACCGCAGCCTCCACATCCACGGTCCCGGCGACCAGGTAGGTCCCGACGACGTCCCCGGTGGCCGGGTTGACCGACTCGAGCTTTCCGGTCATCGGTTGCCTCCTGCTGCTTGGGACTCCGCCCGTCGGGACGCCGCTGGCCGGGACCCGACACGCTCGCAAGCGCGACCCCGGATCAGGTCCGCAGCCTTCTCGCCGACCATGACGGTGGGCGCGTTGGTGTTCCCCCGGGGTACGACGGGCATCATCGATGCGTCCGCGACCCGCAGCCCGTCCACCCCACGCACACGCAGCTCCGGGTCGACCACGACTGCTCACCCTCGCCCATGGCGCAGGTGCCGACCGGGTGGTAGAGGGTCTGCGAGTTCACCCGGAGGTGCTCGGTGAGCTTCACTGGCGAAGGGGACCCGCCAGAGGGCAGAAAGGGCCTGTCGATGAGCCGCCGCATCGGCCCGGTTTCGATCGTCTCGAGGAGCCGTTGGCAACCGGCGACCATCGCGTCGAGGTCGGTCGGGTCGTCGTAGTAGCCAGGGTCGATCTCCGGGTACCACCGCGGATCGGTCGAGCGCAGCCGCAGCTTCCCCCGGCTTGCGACGCTGACCAGCGTGGAGCCGATCGTGAACTTGCGCGTGGTGGGCTCGTGCAGCCCGTTGTCCCAGAAGCCGGACGGTGCGACATGCGCCTGGATGTCGGGGGCCGGAAGTCCGTCACGGCTGTGCAGGAACGCACCCACCTCCGCGATGTTGGAGGTCAACGGACCTCGACCCAGCTTGGCCTTGGCGAAGTTCACGAGGTTGTTGAACTCCGCAAGGTCGGTGGTGTCCTTGGTGTGCCAGACCAGCGGCAGCGCGGGATGGTCGTGCAGGTTCTGCCCCACGCCGGCAAGGTCGACCTTCACCTCGACGCCGACCTCGCGCAGGTGGGCCGCGGGGCCGACGCCGGACAGCATCAGCAGCTGTGGCGAGTTGACCGCACCGCCGGCCAGGATGACCTCGGCGTGGGCGTGAACCACGTGCTCGCTGCGACCGTGCTGGTATGCCACACCGACCGCCCGACCGTTCTCGATCACCACGCGCGTGGCGAGGGCGCCCGTGCGCACGGTCAGGTTCGGGCGTCCCATCGCCGGTCGTAGGTAGCCGTCCGCGACCGACCAGCGACGCCCCTTCCTGCAGGTCACCTGGTACAGCCCCGCACCGTCCTGCCCGGCGCCGTTGAAGTCCTCGTTCGGTTTCAGCCCTGCCGACACCGCCGACTCGACCCAGGCAAGGCTGAGCGGGTGGTTGTAGCGCCGGTCCTCCACGTGCAACGGGCCGTCCTTGCCGTGGTACGGCGCGGCGAGGCACGCGTTGTGCTCGACGAACACCCGCCGAGCGCCTTCATCCGCGGCCAGTACACCCGCTGGCCATACATCTGTTTCTGCTCGGTGGTCCGGTAGTTCCAGTCCCACCGGGTCTTGAAAAGAGTCGGGAACGCTGCGGGGATGCTGACCTCGTCCGCGTCGTCGTCTCTCCCGGCCTCCAGCAGGAGCACCGACGTCCCCGGGTCCTCGGACAGCCGGGCGGCGACCACGGCACCCGCACTTCCCGCGCCGACGACCACGAAGTCGTGGGTCTCGTTCTCAGCCATGCTGCCTCCTCCGCGACGGGCTCGCCCGCTCGATGTGCTGGTCGGCTGGGACTTCAGAAGACCTGGAGCGCGAAGAACAAGACGAGTGACACGACCAGGACCAGGGCCACCAGACGCACCCATACCGGCGGGCCGCCGGGGCGACCGCTGCTCGGGCCGTCACCGTGGGAGTCCTCGAAGGGCACCTGTTCTCGCAGCTCCGGCGGAAGCTGTGGATCGCTCATCCGAGAAGCCTACGCGTGAGGGCCGGTTGATCGCGAGCAGCTGGGCTTGTCACTCCTCGAAGAGGGCGCGCACGTCATCCGCGCCGATCGGCGTGGCCGCGGAGCCGTCGCCGTCCATGACCTGGCTGAAGAGGGCGGCCTTGCGGGCCTTCAGCTCCATCACCTTCTCCTCGATGGTGCCTACCGCCACGAGCCGGTAGACCATCACCGGGTTCTGCTGCCCGATCCGGTGAGCCCGATCCACCGCTTGTGCCTCGACGGCCGGGTTCCACCAGGGGTCGAGCACGAAGACGTAGTCGGCCTCGGTGAGCGTGAGGCCCACACCCCCGGCCTTCAGACTGATCAGGAAGACCGTCGCGTCCCCTTGCCGGAACTCCTCGACCACCTGGCCGCGCTTGCGGGTGCGCCCATCGAGGTACGCAGTCTTCATGCCCTCCCGCTCGAGCCGGCTGCGGACCCGCGTCAGGAAGGACGTGAACTGGCTGAACACCAGGGCTCGGTGGCCCTCGGCCACGACCTCGAGCAGGTGGTCGGTCAGAACGTCGATCTTGGCCGAGCCGATGCCGTCGTACTCCGGATCGACCAGAGCGGCGTCGAGGCTGAGCTGTCGCAGCTTGGTGAGCGAGCCGAAGATCGCCATCCGGTGCTTGTCGAAGTCGCCGACGAGGCCGAGCACCGTCTGCCGTTCCCGCTGCAGATGGGTCTCGTAGATGCGGCGGTGACGTGGTGTCAGCGCGACTTCGAGGAGCTGCTCCTGCTTGGGCGGAAGGTCAGCGGCGACCTGCTCCTTCGTCCGCCTGAGCAGGAACGGCCGGATACGCCGCCGGAAACGCTCGAGGGCGTCGGTGTCGCGAAGTCGCTCGACGGGGTTCGCCACGAGCTCGACGAAGCGCTGGGGATAGGGATAGAGGCCCGGCGCCACGATCGACAGCAAGGACCACAGCTCCATCAGCCGGTTCTCCATCGGGGTGCCGGTCACCGCGAGACGGAACGGCACGTCGAGGCGCCGCACGCACTGGTAGGTCTTCGCGTGGTGGTTCTTGACGGTCTGCGCCTCGTCGAGAACCAGCCCGCCCCAGGGCTGTGCCACGTAGTCGTCCGCCTCGAGTCGGAGGAGGGTGTAGGACGTGACCACGACATCGGCCTCGTCGAACAGCGAGGAAATCGTCGTACCCCTGCGTGCCTGCGACTCAGTCACGGTGCGCACCACCAACCCGGGGGTGAATGCGGCCGCCTCGTGAGCCCAGGTGGAGACCACACTGGTCGGCGCCACGACCAGGAACGGCCCTGAACCCGCGTTTCGGGCGTGGGCGACGAGGGCCAGGGTCTGCAGCGTCTTGCCCAGACCCATGTCGTCGGCGAGGATCCCGCCGAGTCCGGTCCGCCACAAGAAGGCGAGCCACCGGAAGCCGTCGAGCTGGTAGTGCCGGAGGTCGGCCTTGACACCGACGGGCTCCACGTCCGGCAGGCGTTCGACCTCCAGGAGTGCTCGGGCCGCGCGCACCCATGAGGCGGCTTGCGCCTCGACGATGCCGACTTCCGCGAGCTCGTCCCACAAGCCGAGGTCGTGGTGCGACACGCGCATCCCGTCCATTGGTTGGTCGTGTAGCTCACCGGCCGCGCTCACGAGCTCGCTCAGATGGGCGAACTCCGGCCGGTCCACCGCGATGTGGACGCCGTTAGCCATGATCACCCGGTCATGGCCACGGGTGAGCGCCTCGAGCAGGTGAGCCAGGGCGAGGAACTGTCCGTCGACGCTGATCACGACCTCGAGGTCGAGCCAGTCGGTTCGCGCATGCTCTGCGGCGTCCGACGGGTCAGCGGCCTCCGCCACTTCCTCGCGGGGGGCGAACCGGATGACCGGCGCCGTGCTCGCCTCGCGGTAGTCGGGCCGGCCGCCGATCTCCTCGATCTCCAACCGGCCGGACGCTTCGAGCCCCGGAAGCACCTCCTCGGCGAACGCGATCGCCGAGCCGGCGGTGAACGTGCGCTTCGCGACCAGCCCGCGCTCGCGCCGAGCACTGTCGCAGAGTCGGTAGACCTGGTCGTCACTCAGCTCCAGCGCGTCGAGCAGGCCGCGCTCGAGATCGGCCCGTCGTAGGCCGCGCAGCCCGCGCGTCTCCGACAGCCCGTAGACACGGTCGTCCTTTCCCACCCGGTAGCGCCAGGTCCAGGCGATCGACACCTCGTCGACCGCGACCCAGGTCACGCTGAGCGCCAGTCGAGGCTCGGCCGGCTCGGGCACCGTCACCGACCCGTCGGAGGAGACAACGCGAACGTGTCGTTGTAGACGAGGGAGGTACTCGCTGACCAGATCTTTGCGGTCGCCGGCGGGAACCACAAGCTGCTCTCCCGCACTCAGTAGCCGGCGGACCACCGGACCGACCGGGTGACTCAGCGGCGCCAAGATGAGAGCCTCGGTGCTCGCTTCGATGCCCGGGAGCCACAGGGCGACCCCGTGCCCGCTCTCACCGAGTACGTCGAGCTCCTCGGCGCCGTACCACTCTTCTTCCACCGACACCCCGACCCGCAGAGTGGCGCCACTGGCGGGAGCGGCGTTGACGTCGAGCTGCAACGTGACCGGATGCTGGTGGACTCCGACGCTCGCGATGCCCGCACCGGGGACCAGCGCGATGCCGACCTCGGAACAGCGCTCGAGGACGCGCCAGAGCGCAGCGCCGAAGCTGCTCAGGGACAGGTGCGTCTCCGAGCCGAAGTACAGCTGGCGCGAGGCCGCGCGGTAGGCGGCGAGCATCTCGCTGAGCACGGCGAGCTGCTCGGGCCGATAGCGGCTTCGGGAGGTGATGTGCGGGATCTGCTGCCACGAGATGCCCGACCGGACCCAGTTGTCGCGGGCACCGCGTTGCAGCGGCCGGATCCGGAGCGATCCTCTGCGCGGCGCGAACTGCTCGGTCCAGGCGGAGTACCCGGCGCTCGGGGACCGCCGGTTCAGCTCGACCTGCAGCGCCAGCGGCTTCGCGTCGGTGGCCGCCAGGCCCTCCTCGCCGTCGAGCTCCTCGAGCACCGAGCTGAGCTGCCGCTCCCACCGACGCCCGGACCCGCCCGGACCGGCCGCGTCCTCTCGCACCTGCTCTTCACGCACGGTCAGCAGCAACGCGACAGCATGCTTGCAGCCCTCCGAGACCGGGCAGCTGCACCGGCTGTAGATCCAGACGTCGTTCCCGCTCAGGCCCACGCTCACGTTGACGCCGTACGGCGCTCCGGCGGCACCGGCCACGCTGCCCCGGATGTCGAGATCCCCGTCGCCGTCGAGCTGATGGCTGCAGGCGAGGACCCTGCCGCGGCTCACGTAGTCGTGCGCGCGTTCGAGGGTCGCCGACCCGAACCGGCGACGTAGATCCTCCTCGAGCACAGCCGACAGATCCATCACTCGACGAGCCTAGACGCCAGAGCCGACACGTCGTTCCCGCTCCAGGAATGCTCTGGGCGGCGCCGCCCTGTGAAGTGCAGCACCGCCCTGAAGCTCCCCACAGCGTCGGTCAGTCGGCGAGCCGAGACACGCGGACGTAGTCGAACGTGGCCGTGAAGCCGTCCCCTCCCATCGACACGAGGCCGATCTTCGCCTCGTCGGAGAGGCGGTGCGTCCAGGTGCCGCCGCGCACCCAGTGCGACCCGTCCTGTGAGGTGTAGGCGGTGTAGAGGTCTGCGCGCCCGGCGCGCTCATCCTTCACCACCCGCAGCCAGGTCCGGATCGCAGGCGGGCCGACGACGGTGTTCCCATAGCGTGGGTAAAGTTCCGGCGCGGCCGGGATCTCCTTGGCGAACTCCGTCTGCCGGGTCTCGAAGATCGACACGTGCACCAGCTTGGTGAACTTGTCGTCACCGTCGTAGAGGACGAGACCGGCCTGGACGAAGTTGAAACAGCAACCCTCGGCCGGCAGGTCGAGACGCACCCTCGTCTCCACCATGTAGTCGCCGTTCGGCGTGGCCCCGGTCAGCACAGGGGCGGTGTTGGTGTCGTTGGACAGGTCACCGGGCTGGGTCTCGAACCGGAACCTGCCACCCTCCACGCCGTACTCTGCCGGGCCGGGCTGGCGCACCCACGACCAACGCTCGGCCAAGGCGGTGCCGTCGAACTCGTCGGACAGGCGATCCAGCCGACGCCCGGGCTGGTGGTCCGAAACGGGCTTGGGCCTGTACGTCGACCGCTCCCCCGGTTGCGCGGCGGGAGCCGGCATCCGACGGTCCGAGGCCCAGCGGCCCGCACGGACCGTGGGCCAGCCACCGATCCAGTCGATCGGGTCGAGCAGGGCGGGTCGCTTGGTGAACCCGGGCTCGAACTCGAAGTAGGGGTCGAACCGGTCGGCGGCGTGGTATGCGGTCCACCACTGTCCGTCGAAGTCACGGAACACCGAGTTGTGCCCGGTGCCGACCCAGCGGTTGCCGTTCATGCTGACCACCGGGGTGCCGCCCACCCGGCCGGCCAGGAACGAGTTGCCTTCTCGGTCGACGAACGGTCCGAGCGGGCTGCGCGAGCGTCCCGCGAAGACGCTGTAGCCGGTGAGCGGGCCGTTGCAGCAGTTGGTTGCGGAGGCGAACATGTAGTACCAGTCGCCGCGACGCACCACGTTGGTGCCCTCGTAGCGGTTCCCGATCGCGACCCGGGTGGGTTCACCGGTCGTGATCATGCCACGCCTGGAGAGGTCCACGCGTGTGCCGAAGACTCCGCCGTAGTAGCTGCCGTAGTAGAAGACCCCACCGTCCCCGATGCTGTTCCCCAGCACGTCGGGGTCGAAGGTCCACAAGAAGTTGCACGCCTCGCCTCCCCTTCGCGGTGCGACCACGGGAGTGTCGCTCACCTTCCAAGGACCTAACGGTCCACGACTGGTGGCCACGCCGATCGCGTTGTCGCTCTTGCAACCCGGCTCTCCACTGACGGAGTCGTCCACGTCGGTCACGACGAACGTCATGTAGTAGCGCTCATGCGTGCGGGAGTAGACCACGTCCGGTGCCCAGAGGCCTGCGCCCTCCGCCGCCCAGGACGGTGGCTCCGGGAGCGCGTCTCCCTCATAGGACCAGTTGACCAGGTCCCGGCTCCGCATCATCGGGATGGGGTGAAAGGTCGGGTCACCGGAGCCGGCGGTGTCCGAGTCGTCGAGCGGGTCGGTGGTGCAGTACATGTACCACCACTTGTCGTCGGGCCGTTGGCCTCGCAGCACGGTGGGGTCGGCACAGCTCTCGACGACGCGGCTGTCGTCGATCCGGGGCAGGAGCGGGTTGCGGTAGGTGTCACTGTCCTGCCCGGACGCGGAGACGGCCACCACCGGCACCAGAACCAGTGCCGCGACCGTCGCGAGAACGCGACGAAGATTTCGAGACTTCATGCTGGCTTCCTATCGTTGGCTGATCTCTGGGTCCTGCGGTTCCGTGCTCTTCAGTCTGGGCGCGCGGACATCCCGGAACGTCCGAACATGGACTTCCGGTGCGTCCGAGCGTGGACTCGCGCGCAAGAAGCTCAAAGTCGACGGTGACGTCCCGCGCCGCGAGCGCTTTCGGGCGGTTGATCCGCTCGTGCAGCATGTCGACGGCCTGAGAGGCGATCGACTGCTTGGCCGGTGCCACCGTGCTGAGCGAGGGGGAGCAGAAGCGGCCGTCCTCGATATCGTCGAAGCCGATGACCGCGACGTCGTCAGGCACCTGGACACCTCGCTCGGCGAGGACCCGAAGCGCCCCGAGCGCCAGCAGGTCGTTGAAGCAGAACACCGCGTCGGGCGGCTCGGCGGTCTCCAGCAGCCACGCCATGGCGCGAGCACCGTCGACACGGCGGTAGCCGTCCACGGCAGGAGCGAGCGAGGAGTCGACCGGCACTCCGGCAGCGGACAGCGCCTGCTCGAAACCCGCGCGACGCCGACCCGCGACCCCGGAGCCGGAGTTCACGTCCGCCTGGCAGCCGATCGCGCCGACCCGGTGCCGCCCGAGCTCCAACAGATGGCAGGTGGCGGTGAAGGCTGCCGCGACGTTGTCCACGGCGACGTGGTCGACCGGTCCTCCGAAGATCTTCTCACCCAGCAGGACCAACGGTGTGTCCTCCTGGGCGCGGGAGAGCTCCTCCGCCTCGAGCGCCATCGGACTGAGGATCAGGCCGTCGATGAGACGTCCCCGCAGACCCGCAGCCGCCTCGAGCTCCTGTTCCCGCAGGCCACCCGTCTGGTCCACCAGGACGGTCCATCCGCGCTCGGTGGCCGCGTCCACGACAGCGCCGGCGAGCTCGGCAAAGTAGGGCATGTCCAGCGCCGGCACGGCGAGGGCGATCAGCCCCGACTGACCACCGGCCAAGGCTCGGGCTGAGAGATTCGGCCGATAGTCCAGCTCGTCGAGCGCAGCCTGGACCCGGCCCCGGGTCAGCGGCTTCACGTGTTCGTAGCCGTGAACGACGTTGCTGACGGTCTTGACGCAGACACCTGTGCGCTGCGCGACATCGGCCAGCCGAACGGTCATTCCTCACCTCGCCGTGTCGCGATTGAGACTCGGAGAGTCTTTACAACGCTGTATCGAGAAGTTAGAACGGATTGATGACCGTGGCAACGATCACACTGGATCCGGCGTTCCGGGTCGGCCCAGTGGATCGGCGTCTCTTCGGCACGTTCGTGGAGCACATGGGCCGATGTGTCTACGGCGGAATCTACGAGCCGGGACACCCGACCGCCGACACCGAGGGCTTCCGTCAGGACGTCGCCGAGCTGGTGCGCGAGCTCGGCCCCAGCGTCGTCCGGTATCCGGGAGGCAACTTCGTCTCCGGTTACCGTTGGGAGGACGGGATCGGTGAGAAGCAGGACCGTCCCCGGAGGCTGGATCTGGCCTGGAAGGCGATCGAGACCAACGCCGTGGGCGTCGACGAGTTCGCCGAGTGGTGCCGGCAGGTCGATCTGGACCCGATTCTGGCGGTCAACCTCGGAACCCGGGGTGCACAAGAGGCAGTGGACCTCCTCGAGTACTGCAACCATCCAGAGGGGACCGCACTCTCGGACCTACGCCGAGCCAACGGCGCCAAGGAGCCGCACGACATCCGGGTCTGGTGCCTGGGCAACGAGCTCGACGGCCCCTGGCAGGTGGGGCACAAGAGCGCGGAGGAGTACGGCCGCCTGGCCGCCGAGACCGCGCGCGCGATGCGCATGGTCGACCCGTCCATCGAGCTCGTCGCCTGCGGCAGCTCGCACAGCCAGATGGCGACCTTCGCCTCGTGGGAAGCCACGACGCTCGAGCACTGCTACGACCTCGTGGACTATGTCTCGCTGCACAGCTACTACGACCCGCTGCCCACCGACGTGGCGACGTTTCTGGCGAGCTCGGTCGACCTGGACCGGTCCATTGCCGCGGTCGTGGCCACCGCCGACCACGTCGGCGCCCGCCTGAAGTCCCGCCGCAAGCTGCGGCTCTCGGTCGACGAGTGGAACGTCTGGCAACAGTCCCGGTTCCCCGGTCAGGACGCACTGTCCTACGGCGACGGGCCTGCGCTCATCGAGGACGTCTACGACGTGGCCGACGCCGTCGTGGTGGGCTCCCTGCTGATCACGTTGCTGCGGCACGCGGACCGGGTGGGCATCGCGTGTCAAGCGCAGCTCGTCAACGTGATCGCCCCCATCCTGACCCGCGAGGGTGGACCAGCCTGGCGGCAGAGTATCTTTCACCCGTTCGCCCAGGCCACGCGTTGGGCGCGCGGGCAGGTTCTTCGTGTGGAACCGGTGGTCGCGCGGTATTCGACCGAGCGGTACGGCGA
>JALZKI010000021.1 GCA_030859325.1 Actinomycetota bacterium | reverse complement strand
AGCGGCTCGTCGAGCTTGGTCAGCATCTTGGTGAGTAGTTCCGTCATGCGAATGACCTCGTTCTCTTCTTGGTGGTCTGTTTCGTTGCGCGCCAGGTGGCACGGGAATGGGCTTGCAGCGTCGCGGCGGCAAGGTCGATACGGCGGCGTGAGCCGCGTTTCTCTTTCGCCAGACGCACACCGCGGGCGTCCTCGGTGACCACGGCGTTGGCGACGTGGCGAGCGAGGTTCGGGTTCCCCGAATGCGTCAGCTCGCCGTTGATGCAGGCCTGGTAGGTGTCCGTCGTCGCCGGGGTCAGCCGGGCCGGGGTCTGGTTGAACTCGGTTACCGGCAGACCCTCGGACTCCAGGATTTGCAGCGACCGGGACCACCGGAACGGGTCCGCCACAACCTCTAGGACGTTGAACTTCTTACAGGCCTCGCGGATGGTCTGCTCGACCTCAAGAATCGGCACCCGCCAGGTCGAGTCCTCATCCTCCGATGCCCACAGTCCGAGCACGTCCAGGTGCGGGGTCTGAGAGACGGTGGCGAGCAGTAGCGCAGTGCTGTCCCCGTTGAAGCTCCCGTCGAGCGAGACAACGACGTCGGACCCCCACGGAATCTCCTCACCCGTGCCCAGCTTGTCCCACACGCCAGGCGGCAGGAACGCGGCGTCGTCGTGCTCCACCCACTCGGCCAGCCGTGCCCGCCGGTACTCGGACTCGCGGGACCGCGGCGGCAACGACGCGCGCATGTGCTCACGGCTCACCAGGTCGTCGAGGCCGGGGTTCGCAGCCTCCCAACAGTGCAGGCAGTCGACCGGGTGCGTGATGTCCCCGCCGAACTCCACAAGCCGGAAGTCCGGGTCATGCGGGCGGCTACGGCATCTCGGCTCTCGTTGTCTGGTCGTCGTGACGGGCGCGCGCCTGGGCCTGGCGGATGTGCCGCCGTGGCGCAGTTGTCATTAACAGCGAGACCACCGATCTTCACGGCTCGACCTGCGAGCTCCATGCGGTACTCGTCATGACGTCCTCAATTCGGCAGTTGCGCGCACTCAGCGGCGTCGTGGAGCCAGGCAGCGGCACGGGCAGTCTCCTGATCCTCACATCCGTGTAGGCAAGCCGAACCGAGTCTTCGACTTCATCAGCCAGACGCCAGAGGCGCTGCACATGGTCATGCTGGTCTTCAGTCCGCGTGGCATCCCCGCGTCGTACCGTCACCAGCAGGGCTTCGGCGTGAACACGTACCGCTGGGTGAACTCGGCGGGCGAGTCGGTGCTGGTGAAGTACCACTGGATCCCTAAGCAGGGCGTGAAGTCCCTAACGGCAGAGGATGCAGCCAACATCCAGGCCACGGAGCTCGGCTCGCACACGAAGGATCTGTACGAGGCCATCGAGCGCGGTGACTATCCCGAGTGGGAGCTCCAGATGCAGATGATGAGCGACGGGGAGCACCCCGAGCTCGACTTCGACCCACGCGATGACACCAAGCTGTGGCACCTGTCGGAGAAGTAGGAGCAGGACGAGATGGTCGCCAACTTCGTCGATGCCCTAAGCCAGTGCGACAGTCACATCCGGGGAACGGATGGTCTGGCACTTCTACATGGTCGACGACGAAGTCGGTCAGCGAATCGGTGACGGCATCGGGGTCAGCCTCGACGAGATCCGTGATCTGGGCCCGTTGGCGACGCAGACGTTGAACGAGGAAGAGCAGGCCCGGATGAAGAACCTCGGAGCCAACGGGCCACGCGACGTCGAAGGTCTCACCATGACCCATTGCGTGCCGAACGAGCGCGTGGTCGTCGAACGCTGACTTGCCTGGCGGCCAAGGCTCTGTTGAACCGATCGCCAGGCAACGGTGGCCCGACGTAAAATGAATCCGGAACGGGCCGCCTCGCGTCGTCTGTCGTCGTAACCTGAAGATCGATCTGGTCACTGCGCTGACCGGGAAGTACGGCGGCCGGAGGGGGGTTTTCGTGGACACGGCTGACGTGAGCTATCTCAGACACCGAGCCCAGGTGACTGCGATGCTGCAAGTGGCATGTGGGCTGCTGGTCACGCTCTCCCTGCTCCTACCCGGTGCGCTCGCCGTCAGCAGTTACGTCTGGGTCGCGTTCACCGTCCTCGCCGTCGCCTGCTGGGTGATGTCGGCCCTGGGACTGCTCCGGCGTGATCGGTTCGGGCCGGTCGAGTTCCTCGTCGCTGTGTGTGTCGCGGACCTCGCGGTCGCGTTCTCGGCCTACGCGCAACCCGGCGGGAACCTGCTGGTCCTTCTGGTTATGCCCACCCTGCTCGCGGGGGTATTCGCGTCCCGGCTGCTTCTCGCCGTGCAGGTCGGTGTCGTGGGGGTGCTCACGGTGCTGGTCGAACTGGGCGGCGGCGTCGGTGGCGGCATCGGTGTTCTGGGCTCCGTAGTGCAGGTCCTGGTGGAGGTCACCTCCATAGCCATGGTGGGACTGGTCGTGGTAGCCCTCCGGGAACATGTCGTCGCCGCCCTCGATGAGAACCGCAGGCTCTCGAGGACCGACCCGCTCACCGGCCTCGCGAACCGCCATGGCCTGGAGGAACGCGTGCCGGGAATGTGGAACGCAGCGACCCGTCGCAAGGAGGCGTTGGCCGTACTCCTGCTTGACGTCGACCACTTCGCGGCGCTCAACGAGGAGCATGGGCACGTCAAGGGCGACCGTGTGCTCCTCGAGCTCGCGGACCTCGTGCGTGCACGGGTGCGCAGCGAGGACGTCGTCGCCCGCTTCGGGAGTGGGCAGCTCGTCGTGATCGCCGCGGAGCCCTCGGCGACCAGGGTCACCGAGACCGGAAGACGGCTCCGTCGCAGTGTCGAGGACGCGAACCTCACCGTGCCACTCACCGTGAGTATCGGCTCGATCAGGTACCTCCCCTCTGACCTCGACGACCCGGTGCCGACCTTCGAAGCCCTCCTCGAGGACGCTGACCGAGCGCTGCACGACGCCAAGCGTGCCGGGCGCAACCGGGTCGTCAGCCGGACTGCCGGTGACATCGTGATCCCCCTGCCACGGCCCAAAGCGGGTTGAGCGTCGTACGGTTGAGCCATGTGTGGGATCGCGGCCGTCCACGACCTCCGGGTCGACACCTCGCAGGACCGCGTCGAGGAGGGCCGCGCGATCGGGAACTCCATGCTGTCCCGGCTGCACCATCGTGGCCCGGACGGGCATGGAAGCCGCCAGGTGGGACGCACCTGGCTGGGCCACACCCGACTGTCGATCGTCGACCTCGACGGGGGGCAGCAGCCGCTTCCGGATGCTGCTCACAGGCGCTGGGTCGTCGCCAATGGCGAGATCTACAACCACGACGAGCTACGCGACCAGCTGACCGGCCCGTTCGTCACGTCTTCGGACTCCGAGGTGGTGCTGCACGTGCTCGCCGAGCGCAGCACCCAGGGCATCCACGACATGCGTGGCATGTACGCCTTCTGCGTCGCCGACGAGGAAGGCGAGCTGGTGCTCGCACGTGACCCCTTGGGCGTCAAGCCGTTGTACTGGGCACAGCACGACGAGCGGGTCCTCATCGCCTCGGAGCTCGCCGCCTTCCCGGAGGACGTCCGACCGCTCGTCGAGGAGTTTCCGCCGGGGCACCACTGGACACCTGGGGCTGGGCTCCACTCCTTCGTCGACCTGCGCACGAACCCGCTCGGCGCCGACCGGCCCGTCGGGGCGACCTACTCCTCTCGCGAGGAGGCACACAAGGAGGTCCGTGCGGCACTGGTCCAGTCGGTGAGCGACAGGATGATGGCTGACGTACCTGTCGGTGTCTTCCTCTCCGGAGGTCTCGACTCCAGCCTGGTGGCCGCGATCCTGGCGAAGGAGTCGCTGCCAGGTGCCACTGTCCGCTCGTTCGCCGCCGGTACGGCGGACAGCCCGGACCTGTGCGCAGCGCGGATCGTCGCAGACCATCTGGGGCTCGAGCACCACGAACGGGTCTACACCGATGACGAGGTGGTCGACGTACTCCCCGCCGTCGTGAGGGCCACCGAGTCCTACGAACCTTCCCTGATCCGGAGCGCAGTCCCCAACTACCTTTTGGCCGGGCTCGCCGCGCGACACGTCAAGGTGGTGCTCACCGGGGAGGGTGCCGACGAGCTGTTCGCGGGCTACCACCACCTCCGTGAACTCGACGAGGAAGCCCTGCGGGATGCGTTGGTCAGCGGGGTGGAGGCGCTGCACCACCTGAATCTCCAGCGCTGTGACCGCGTCACCATGGCACACGGCCTGGAGGCGCGAGTGCCGTTCCTGTCTCGCGAGATGCTGGCCGTTGCTCAGCGGGTCCCCCTCCAGTGGAAGCTCCTCGGCGAGGACGGGCAGGAGAAGACCCTCCTCCGCGAGGCTTTCCACGGCTGGATCCCCGACGAGATCCTGTGGCGACGCAAGGCTCAGTTCGGTGACGGGTCCGGCACGACCGACGTCATGGCGCGACAGGCTGCGTCACTGGTTTCCGATGAGGACTGGGCCTCTGCCCGGATCGAGGGTCTGCCCCCGGCGCGCAGCCGCGAGGAGCTCGCCTACCAGAGGATCTTTGCTGCTCACCTCGGCGGTATCCGGGCAGAGCGGGTGCTGGGGCGTTTCGCCACGGCTTGAGCCGCCTCAGCTGGGCTCTGACGACCTCAGCTTGAGGTGGTGGCGCACCTCGAACTCAGCGGGCGCTCCGTCGACTGGGTCGAGCATCTGCAGCAGGATGATGTCGTGGCATGTCCACTCGGGGCCGACATAGCTCTCAAGACGCTCGATCAACCGCAGGAGGTACGGCTCGGTGGTGGCCGAGTTGATCGCACCGACCCGCATCCGAGTGCGCGGCAGACGCCGGTCCACCAAGAAGCCGAGGGGCTTCACCGCACGCGCTATCGTGTCCGCGACATCGACCAGTCCCTTGACATCCCCGTCCAGCTCGGCCCACGCGGAGTCGTCCCCGATCGGCTCCAGGACTGCTCCCCCACGAAAACGCAACCGCAGGGAGGGTGCCCGGGCCAGCTCCTGCTCGAGCGTGCTCCGAAGAGCGTCCGCGTCGCGCAGTGAGACCGTGCCGAAATTCGCGAGCCTGAGATGCAGCAGGCGGGTCGGCACCGGGTCCAGCTGCTCACGTCCCCCGGAAACGGAGGCCACGGCTGCACCCAGGTCACCCTGCACCTCGGGCGGAGGGAGCAGGGCGGCTTGGAGTCGCATGCAGGCATTGTGTCACCGCGAGGCGTGTGCGGTGGTGGAGCCATCACCGCACTCATTTCTCTTGGATGCGCCAGACTACTCATGACACGCCACATCCGAGGACGACGTCTCTGCATGTGGCCCCTGGCTGGTGGCCGAGATGAACCTGGTGCGTCCACGCGGGGTCGTTCTGCTGGGGGGCACGGCGGGGAAAGCGATCTACGGGTCGACCTTCCGGGTCGGGAAGGAGCAGGGGCACGCTCCAGCAGTGGCCGGCCGAGGTGTTCGCCGTACATCACGCTCCGCAGTGGATACTGCCTACGACGCACCCGTCCGCTGTGCTGCGCTCCCGGGAACGAAAGCAGGATCTGGCCGCGTTCGTCGCTGACTTGAAGGTCGTGGCCGACGCCCACGCCTGGGGCCATAACCTGGGAGGGCGCTAGCGCTCCTCGTCGACGATATGCACTGCAGCCTCTTCGGCACCTGCCGCAGCACCGTCGATGCCCACGTCCTCGGCCACCAGGTCCTTCTCGACGTCGGTGTGCGCACCCTCGTCCTCGGCGACGAGTCGGCCGGAGCGCGCGTCCCCGACCTCACCGCCGACATCCTCGGTCTCGTTGGCAGCCAGTTCGTAGGGGTCCGGCTCGGGCACTTCCTGCGCCACCCGTTGGTCCAGCGTCTCCCCGAGCTCCTCCTCGAGCGGCGTGTTGCCGTATCCCTCACCGGCCGACCACTTCTCCGGAGGAGAGTAGCCCTCGTCCAGCGGTTCAGCCAGGCCACGGTCGGAGACGAGACTGTCCCCATCGCCCTGCGGCTGGTCCTCGTCGTCGACGCTGTAGCCGTGGTAGTTCTCCTGCTGGTTCTCACCCATGTTCTCGCTCATGTACCTACCTCTGTTCGTTGCGTCTGGACGCGGTCAGCCGTGTCGTTCCCGATGGCGTGGCCACCATGCCTCCCTGACGGATCTGCACGAGGCCCAAACCGACCGACACGAGCCCATCTCACCGGGGGGTGGTGGACACTTCCTCTTGCTTCTGGCCCCGCTCACCGGAGTCGGTAAGACGAGCCTCCTCGGCGGCCCGAGCCTCGAGCTCCGACCGGCGTGCGGCGGTCTGGCTGGTCGGCGCACTGACCAGCTCCGCGGCCCCGTGCTCGAGCCTGCTCAGCGCGGCACGTGCAAAGATTTGCTGCTCGGTGGTCGTGCGCTGGGAGCGACCACGTCCCAGGAAGCTGATCGACCAGTGCAGCAGAGCCGTCACCCTGCTCTTGAAGCCGGTCAGGTAGACGATGTGCACGCCCAACCACATCAGCCAGGCGACGAGGCCGGTCAGGCGCAGCCTGCCGACCATCGCCACGGCGTCGAACCGCGAGATAATCGCCATGCTGCCCTTGTCGAAGTACTTGAACGGCGCCTGCGGCGGCTTCTTCTTCAGCCGGTTGTCGATCTCCCTGGCGGCGTACTTCGCGCCCTGGATCGCCACCTGCGCCACGCCCGGGAGGTTATCCAGACTGATCATGTCACCGACCACGAAGACCTCGGGGTGGCCGGGGAGGGTGAGGTCTGGGTTGACCGAGATGCGGCCCGCTCGATCCAGTGGAGCACCGGTCTGCTCCGACAGCGTCCTGGTGAGCGGGTTGGCGGATACTCCGGCAGCCCAGACCTTGGTGACCGCGTCGATGTGACGACGGGAGCCGTCCTTGTCCTGCACCTCGAGGCCGCGCTCGTCGAGATCGACGACCATGGTGCCGAGCTGGACCTCGACGCCCAGCTTCTCGAGCTCTTCGCGAGTTCTGCGGCCCAGCTTCTCACCGAACGGCGGAAGGACCTGCGACGCGGCATCGAGCAGGATCACCCTCGCCTCACGAGTGTTGATTCGTCGAAAGTCCTTCTTGAGCGTGTGGTGAGCCAGCTCGGCGATCTGACCAGCCATTTCCACCCCGGTGGGTCCGGCGCCGACGACTACGAACGTGAGCAGCCGGTCGACCTCCTCCTCGGTGTCGGCGAGCTCTGCGAGCTCGAACGCACCGAAGATCCTGCCGCGCAGCTCCAGCGCGTCGTCGATGCTCTTCATGCCGGGCGCGAACTCTGCGAACTGGTCGTTGCCGAAGTAGGACTGGCTCGAACCAGCGGCGACGAGCAGGGAGTCGTACGGCGTCACGGTCTCGCGTCCGAGCACATGAGAGGTGACCGTCTTGTGCTCGAGGTCCACCCTGTTGACCTCTCCGAGGATCACCCGCGCGTTCTCCTGTGAGGCCAGCACCTCCCGGGTCGGTGGGGCGATCTCTCCCTCGGAGAGGATGCCGGTGGCGACTTGGTAGAGCAGCGGCTGGAACAGGTGGTGCGTGGTCTTCGCCACCATCGTGAGGTCGACGTCAGCATGGCGAAGAGCCTTGGCCCCGAACAGCCCCCCGAACCCGGAGCCGATGACGACCGTTCTGTGCCGGCTAGCAGCTTCTCCGGTCCTCGATGTGCTCACGTCTGTCATCGCCGTGCCCCTTTCCGGTTCGTCATCGAGACCCCCGCTTCCCTGGTCATCGTTCCCCCACCAACCTTTCATCAAGCACAACAAGCCGGGTTCGGTGTCCGCTACCGGAGTTCGCGATGTCCCTGGTCACAGTGATGGCGACGCACGGACTCGCGAGTGACTGCGGTCAGCGCTCACCCGATTCGGGCTCACCTGGTGAGCTCCCGAACGAGACGACAGCCCCGAAAGACGCAAGATGGGAGGCGCGACGAAAGGTGCCCAAGAGGGCCGGCCCGAGAACGAGCAGTGCGACCGCGTTGGTCACCGCACGCCCTGTATCCCAGCCCAGCGTGGACGTGGTGAGTGTGAACACCGCGAAACGCTGCAGGTTCTCTGTCAACGCGTCGCCAGGCACGAACGAGAGACTCGTCCCGGACCCGAGAGAGAACGGCCAGAACCACAAGTTCATGAGCAACCCGAACATGTAGGCGGATACGACTCCGTATCCCACCAGCATCGCGATCTCTGCACGACCGCGCACACCACTGGGAAGCAGGCCGGCCCCGAGCCCGACCCAGGCCGCGGCGACCATCTGGTAGGGCAACCACGCTCCGATGCCACCAGTGAGGAGTGCTGAAGCGAAGAGTGAGGTACACCCCAGTACGAACCCGAAGCCCGGACCGAAGACCCGACCCGCAAGCACGAGCACGAAGAACACCGTCTCGAACCCGGCATTTCCTGCGCCGAGAGGCCTCAGGGCCGCGTTGAGAGCCGACAGGACACCGAGCATGGCGAGCGTCTTGGAGTCCATCCCCCCGTCCGCGAAGGAGGCGAGCACGATCGCGACGATCACCGGCAGCACGAGCAGGAAAAGCAACGGCGCCTGCGTCGTACTCGTCGCGGCTCCAACCGGAAGGCGGACGAACAGAGGCCAGCAGAACATGATCAGTCCCGCTACGCTCGCGACCGCCAGGACAAGCCCGGTGCGTGCCCCAATTCTCAACGCTGGGGTCGGGCCGACCGTCGATGCCGTGACTCCACCAGCCGGGACCGATACCTGGTCAGCCACTCGATCACTCATGAGGCGAGCCCGTTCAACGTGGCAGCGACTTGGTCCACCGTGAGCCAGGGCTCGGGGGCGAGCACCTTCGCGACCTGAGGCGCGAACACCGGTGACGCGGGAAGCACCTCGCTCGTCGTTGCGTCCGTGATCACCTTGCCCTGCGCCATCACGACCACCCTATGAGCCGCAGCGGCGACGAACTCCACGTCATGGGTTGCCACCAGCACTGCGCACCCCTCGGCTGCAAGTGTGGCCAGGATCTGCCGCAACCGGTCCTTGGCATGGTAGTCGAGCCCCCGCGTCGGCTCGTCGAGGAGTATGACGCCCGGTCCGGTCGACAGCTGTAAGGCAAGAACGAGCGCCAGGCGCTGACCCTCCGACAGGTCGCGCGGGTGTCGTGACCAGTCCACCACAGGGGTGCCGAGAAGACGCTCGAACGTCTCGCGGGCCGTACCCTCCGGGATGCCGGCCACCTGGTCTGCAGCCGCGCACTCCCGAGCCACCGTCGGGTGGTAGAGGAGATCGGCCGCCTGCTGCGGCACCAGCGTCACCAAGGCAGCCGCTTGCCTGCGCGTCATCCGAGACGGGTCACGGCCATCGACGCGGACATCTCCGGCAGACCGTGTCCCGGCGCCGCACAAGGCCCACAGGAGCGAGGACTTTCCCGAGCCGTTGCGGCCCATCAAAGCCACCACCTGACCGGCGGCCAGGGTGATGCTTACACCGCTCACCGCAGCCTTGCCGCCATAGCGAACCTCGATCCCCGTCGCCGACAAGCCGGAACCAGGACCCTTCTCCGCTGCCTGCGAGGACAGGCCGTCTGGTGAGGGTTCGGGAGCGAAGTCACGAAGCTGTTCCCTCAGGGCCGTGGCGGCACGCCTCGCGTCCCGGACGGAGAGGGGCAGTGGCTTCCACCCGGCGAGCCGGCCCAGCTCGACCACGGGCGGCGCCAAGGGCGAGTCCTGCAAGAGCGACATCGCCGGTCCCGACCGCACGCGGGCTCTTTCCACCAGGATCACCTGATCGGCGTACTCGACCACACGCTCCAGCCGGTGCTCGGCCGCCAGTACCGTGACGCCGAGGTCGTGGACCAACCGGAGGATGGCGGCCAGGATGTCCTCCGCTGCGCCGGGGTCTAGTGCCGAGGTCGGCTCATCCAGCACCAGGACGCGAGGAGCACAGGTCAGCACCGAGGCGATCGCGACACGCTGCTGTTCCCCGCCCGACAGGGTCCGCAATGACCGCTTTCTCAAAGATGCGATCCCCATCAGGTCGAGAATGTCCTCGACGCGCCGCCGCATCGTGCTGGGTGGGACCGCCAGTTGCTCCATCCCGTAAGCCAGCTCCTCTTCGACCGTGTCGCTGACGAAGCCGGCCAGCGGGTTCTGGCCCACGAAGCCGCCAACTGCGGCGAACTCCCGGGGCCGGTGGCTGCGCGAGTCGCGACGGGCGGTTGTGACGCGGCCTTCCACATGGCCACCGGTGAAGTGCGGTACCAGCCCGTTCACCGCTCGGAGCAAGGTGGACTTTCCCGATCCAGTGCCTCCGACGAGCAGCGCGAACTCACCTTCTTCCACCGCGATATCGACCGATCTCACGGCCGGCCCGGTGGACTCGGGATACCAGAATGAGAAGTCGTCGAACCGGATCACGCGGCAGCCGCATCCACCGGAGCCGGCTGCGGAGTTCCGAACGCCGGCGTCAGCGCGACCAGAACGCCTAACAGGACGAGCGGCGTCAGACTCGGCCATACGAGAGGTCCCAGCGACGGATGCAGCACGTCCGGGGTCGCTGCCACGGTGACCGCGAGTGCCGGGACGACACCCGAAACGACCGTCACGAGCTCGGCCAGCCGCCACCGTTCCGGGCGGTAGGCGGTCCGGCGTACGCCACGCCCGGACAGTCCGACCCCCGCGACGCCGACGGCCACACCGGCGACCAGCATCGGAGTGGCCAGGTAGCGCGGCGTCGTGACATCCAGCAGCGCGTAGAGGCCGACGCACATGCCCACGAGGCCGGTCACCATCAATGCGCCCACGAGCCTGTCGGTGCGACGACTCCGGCCACCGCTGCGTCCATAGCCGCGCGAGTCCATCGACGACGCCAGCATCAAGGAGCGCTCCAGCGCGTCTTCGATCACCGTCACCACGAGGGCACGCAGTCGCGGCAGCCTCCTAGTGTCCACTGCCGGCCTGAGCCGTCGGGCCGCACGGACCCGGACGACACTCTCGGCCAGCTGCGGAAAGACCGACACAGCGACCACGAGCGCTGTGCTCACCTCATGCAACGCCGGCGGCATCACCCGCAGCAACCGGCGTGGGTTGGCCAGGCAGTTGGCAGCGCCCAGGCACACCACCATCGTGGCAAGGCGTGCGCCGTCGTAGAGGCCGGCCAGCAGTGACTCCGCGGTGATGTCGCCGAGCAGGCTGGCCCCGGCGGCGGCGACCGGAAGGTCAATCGCGGGGAGGGGGGCGAGAACGGTCCCGCCTTCCCCTCCGCCGAAGAGAATCCGGAACAGGACGCGGATGGACACGATGAGCACACCGGCGACCACGTACAGCCGGAACGCCATCGCCCAGGGCCCGTCGCTGCGCCGGGCGAGAACGACCCAGCAAGCGACACCGTAGATGGTCCCGAGCAGCAGCGGATTGGTCGTGTGACCGGCCGTCACGGCGAGGCCGAGCGCCCACAACCACCAGGCCAAGGGGTGAAGAGGCCTGGCCAGCCAGTACACACCCCCTCCGCCGAAGGTCATGCTCGTCGCGACCGCCGTCGCCAAGCCGTGATGGCCGCCCCGACGCCCAGACCGACGACGACGGCGGCGCCGAGCAGCGTCGCCCCCATCGATCCGTTGGCAGGCGTGTCGCTCGCGTTCGCCGGCAGCTCACCGGTGACCACGACGTCACCGCCGGCTCCTGGGGTGGACCCGCCCGCAGACGGACCGGTTGGAGCGGCACCTTCTCTCCGCGTCGCCTTCGGCTTCGGCTCCGGCTTCGGCTCCGACGGCGACTCGGCCCGCTTCCGGCCCCGCTTGTCGCTGTCTCCGGAGGACTGGCTGGCACGCGGCGAGACACGCGTTGAGGCCGCTGCACCGGAACGCTTCGTCTCCTGCCGGGCGGACGGTGTCGATGATGACGCTCGTGGCCGCGCCGATGTAGCGCCGTGGTCACCACTCGAGGGCGTCTCGGTGGCTTCCCGGAGGGTCGACGTCGCGGTCGGCCTCGGTGACATGGTTCCAGGTCCGGGACTGGGCTTAGCACTGGGCTTAGGACTGGGCTCGGGACTGGGTTTGGGGCTGGGCTCGGGGCTGGGCTTCGGAGCACGCGGTCGCACAGCAGCGACTCCCGGCGCAGGCGCCGAGCCGGCCGTGTTGTTGAGCGAGAACGACCAACCTTCGAAGCCGCCCGGGATCACCGCACGGTTCTTCGCACCCGAGGAGCTGAACTGCCAACGGCCGCCGTTGGACGCATACCAGTAGGACCAGAAAGCACTGGTGGGAGGTGCCTGGACGCAGGCCTCCTTGTAGCCTTCGTTCCCCTCCACCGCCAAGGGCTGGTCCGGGCGAGGAGATCCCAGGATCCGGCAGACAAAGGCGAGCCCGTCCCGTTGGGTTCCGGTCGGTTCGAAACCTGCCTGCTGCAGGGCGTCGAGCCCGGTGAAGCCCGGCCCGGTGGGGCCGGACGCACACCGGATCACGATGTCTCCACCGAGAGCAGAGAAATCGACCACGACGGTGACGCCCTTGGCGTCCTTGCAGTAACCCGGCGCGCTTTGCGCGGATGCTGCCGAAACCTCGGCTGCGGTGACCGCTGCGGGCACGGCCGTCCGCGCCATGGTGGAGGCAGCCGCCGGACCAACCTGTAGGCAGAGCGCGGCGAGCGCCACGGCGCCGAGCTGCGCCGACCTCATGGTCGTCTGAGCGTGACGAGACTCGACGGCGTGAACGCGAACAGGCCTTGGGCGGTGGCCCTGCGGAACTGGTCGACGGTTGTCTGGGTCACGCCGTCGGCGATGGCAGCGTTGCGGGCTGACTTGTCGTAGGCGATGGCGCCGACGTCTTCGCGCGCGGGGCCGTCCCCGACGCGGGACCTGGTCAGCTGCACCGTGGCGACGTACTCCGCCGCCTTGTCACGTGCCTTCGAACGGCCGACCGCATTCAATGCCTGAGCGGCCAGACCAGTGCTGTTGGCGTTCGTCGACGGGGTGTCTGCGCCGCCACCGAAACCACCGCTGAGGCGCTGGGCGTCGAGCAGCCAGCCGACCGCCTTGTCCAGCTTTCGTTGTGGGAAGTCCGCGCCATCCTTGCGTGCGGCCACCAGCGCCTGGATCGACAGTGCCGTCGCATCGGGGTCCGCGGGGCTGCCGGACCGCTCGCAGGTCTCACCCTTGACGGCGAAGATCCGGAAATAGCCCTGGGAGCACTGCTGCCTCAACAGGTAGTCGACGCTGGTGGCCGGGACGCGGCCGGAACGGGAGAGACCGATGACCGCGAAGGCCTGCCCGAAAGTGTTGCTGTAGTCAATCGCGTTGGGTTCGGCGTAGTTGGAGTCTCGGACCCTGCCTTCTTCAAGCCCGGCTTCCGGACCTGCCACGAGCCTGAGCACGAGCCGGCGAACGTTGCGGCCACCGAAGTCGCGCGGGTCCTGGCGCAGCACCTTGGCGGCGGTGAGGACCTTCGACATCGCGTTCGCGGACACGACACCTTGGTAGGTGGCGTACTGCGAGTAGTAGTTCTCCTCGATCTTCGCGGCGGCGCGGTTGAGAGCTCTGACGCGGCTCCCCTCGGCTGCGAGGGCGAAGGCCGTGTCGATGGTCAGGCCCCAGTCGGTGTACGAGAAGCCGTCGAACGTGGACTTGATCACGCCGTCTTCGAGCTGGCCGGCCTGCCACGTGGCGGCGGACTCGGCACGCGCCCGATCGCCGGGTGCAGCATGCGCGGAGCCGGTCGGTGAGACGAGCACAAGAGCACACACCGCGGCGGCAGCGCGGGTGAAGTAACGAGGGTGCACAAGAATGCCTTTCATGAGCGATCCCAGGGGGTGTCATGGACGGCACGCGCACGTAAGGTCCTAGACTCCCACCTGCAGACCTCGACAGTGATGGAGTCGCTCGCTCACGAAAGGTATTCCGGCTACCAGCGGGCTGGTTCACGGCTGCGGGACAGCGTCGGACTCTCACCGACTTCCCCTTTGCACAAGCATTTGTCTCGCCGGATAGCGAGTCCAGCGCCTCGACGTTAGCACAGCCCCAGGCACCTGCACACTGGGCTCGTGGCGTCAGGCGCACACATCGGGCGGCAACAGGGCAGGATGGACCCGTGAACCACTACGACCTCGCCATCATCGGCAGCGGCTCGGGCAACTCCATCGTCAACGAGAAGTTCGCCGACATGCGTGTCGCACTGCTCGAGGAGGGCACGTTCGGAGGCACCTGTCTCAACGTGGGCTGCATTCCCACGAAGATGTTCGTCTACCCGGCCGATCTCGCCCACGCCGCCGCGCACGCCGAGCGCCTCGGTGTCGACACCCACCTCGACAAGGTCCACTGGCCCCAGATCCGCGACCGGATCTTCCGGCGCATCGACCCCATCTCGGTGGCCGGCCGGAACTGGCGTGCGGAGAGGAACGACAACCTGACGCTCTACGAGGGGCATGCCAGGTTCATCGGCAGCTCCCAGCTGGACACGGGCACCGGCGAGACGATCACCGCCGAGCAGATCGTGATCGCCGCGGGCAGCCGGGTGGTCGTCCCGCCGATCCCCGGCCTCGGCCCTGTGGCCACGACGACGACGTCGTCCGACGGATCGGCTCAACGACCCACACGCGTCCACACCAGTGACACGGTCATGCGTGTCGAGCAGGTGCCCGACCGGTTGGCCATCATCGGCGGCGGCTTCGTGGCCGCGGAGTTCGCGCACATCTTCGGCGCCTTCGGCAGCGAGGTGACGATCCTCAACCGGTCCGGCGTCCTGTTGCGTGAGGAGGACCGTGAAATTTCCGCCCGGTTCGCCGAGGTGGCCTGCAGCAGATGGGACGTGCGGCTCGACACCGTCGCCACACGCGTGGAGGAGTACGACGGAGGGCTCCGACTCCACCTGTCGACGAACGGCGAGAAGTCGACGCTCGAGGTCGACACCGTTCTCCTGGCGACCGGACGAAGGTCGAACTCCGACGGGCTCGATGTCTCCCGGGCCGGGGTGCAGGTCGACGAGGCCGGGCGCATTCTGGTCGACGAGTTCCAGCGCACGAACGTGAAAGGGATCTGGGCGCTGGGTGACGTCAGCAACTCCTACCAGCTCAAGCACGTGTCGAACCACGAGGCTCGGGTCGTCCAGCACAACCTGCTGCATCCCGACGACCCGGTGAAGGCAAACCATGCGCACGTGCCGAGCGCGGTCTTCACCTACCCGCAGATCGCAAGCGTAGGGCTCACCGAGCAGGAGGCGCAGAAACGGGACCTGAGGTACGTCACCGCACGCCAGTCCTACGGCGACACGGCCTACGGCTGGGCGATGGAGGACACCACGAGCTTCGCCAAGGTTCTCGCTGATCCCGAGACGGGGACGCTTCTCGGTGCGCACCTGATCGGCCCGCAGGCCTCGAACCTCATCCAGCCGCTCATCCAGGCGATGAGCTTCGGGCACACCGCACACGAGGTGGCTCGTGGACAGTACTGGATCCATCCGGCACTCAGCGAGGTGGTCGAGAACGTGCTCCTCGGCCTGGATACCGCCGAGCCATCCACGTCGACACCCGGCTGACTGCTCGCCGTGTCCGCGACGGCACCTTTCCCGGCGTCCCACCGCCGGAGCTGCGGGGAGAGATGATCACCGTCGCCACCTCCTCGAGCCGAGGAGTGCTCTGGTCCGTTCCCCTGACCACACCGGTCTCCCACGACAGCAGAAGTCCCTCCTCGGTGTCCTCGAGCGTGGCCAGGTTGTTGTCGAACCACGGACCCTTGACGAGTCGCCAGGAGAACGGCGGCTTCGGCACCTTCGCGGACCGGGCGACCATCGCACCCATCGGGGCGGCCAGCCCGTAGGACAAGAACGCGGTGATGAACCGCATGGACCGCGGCAACGGGTTGCGGATCGGGGAGCACACCGCCTGCACGATGCGGCTGCCTTCCTGGCGCACGACCTCGGAGACGTAGGAGTGGTGCACATCTCCGGACAGGAAGGTGACAGTTTCGGGAGGCTCGCCCCTCTTCCCGTCGGCGACCGCGATGGCCATCTGGGCCACCTCCTGGAACCCGCCTTGGAAGGCCGCCCAGTGCTCGAGGTCCACTGCCTGACGCAACCTCTCGCCCATCCGGCATCCCGCCTTCCCCCAGGCGCCGTGGATGAGCGCCTCGTTCCAGGCCTCCAGATGATGCAGGCCCTGGGAGAGCAGGAAGGGCAGCGAGGTCCCGATCAGCAGATGCCGGAAGTCGCCCCGCATCGCCTCGTCGAGCCAGGCGAGCTCCGCCTCGTCGAGGATCGACCGCTTGCCGTCCTCAAGCACGCGAGCCGCCCGCGAGTCGACGACGACGAGCCGGACGTCGTCGAAGTCGCGCGCGTAGCTCCAGCGGTACGTGTCCGGCTCCTGGTCCACCCGGTCGGCCAGCGTGTCCAGCTCGTCGCTCAGGTCCAGCTCGCTCCCGTCGCCGGACTCGCTGTGCGCCGCGATCTGCTGCCAGATCTGGTCCTTGGCCCGCTCGTCGGGGGACAGGTTGCCCAGATGCTGGTAGACCCAGTACGACGCCAGCCCGGACACGATCCGCTCGTGCCACCACGACGTGGACTCGATCTCCTTCTTCCACTGAAGCGAGGTGTTCCAGTCGTCACGGATGTCGTGGTCGTCGAAGATCATCGCGCTCGGCAGCGTGGAGAGGAGCCACCGGTTCGCCGCATCGGTCCATGCGAGCCAGTAAAGGTGTGCGTACTCCTCGTAGTCCTTGAGCTCGTCCCCGGGTGCCTGCTCGATGTCACGGCGCGAGGAGATGAACTCACACATCTCCTCGGAGGTCTCGTCGGCGTAGACCTGGTCACCGAGGAAGAGCACCAGGTCGGGCCACGAAACCTGCTGGTTCTCGTCGGCCATCCGCAGGGCGTAAGCCCGCATCGAGTCGACACCGTGCGTTCTGTTGCCCTGGACGTCATGGGCCACGCTCGTGCGGCACGAGCCGAACGCCATCCGAAGCGGCTTGCCATGCTTCATGGTGGCGATGACGCTCGGTGGGTACGGCGAGTCCGACGGCGGCCACACCGACGTACCGTCGATCTCCACGGTGTACGGCGTTACCGTCCCCGGCTCTAGGTCCTCCACCTCCACGAGCGCGTAGTGGTGTCCGTGGACGGCGAAGGTGGGTGCCTCCCACGAACGGTCGAGAGCGTGTACGGCGACCCGGCCGGCGTCCTCGGTCTCGACCCAGATGCTCGCGGAGGTGGTGTCGACATGTCGCATCAGCGGGCCGAGCACGAGGGGTCCGGTGGTGGTCACTGTCCATTTCTACCCGGCTGTCGCCTGGGATGCATAACCTTGGAGAAATGACCGACTCCTCCTGCGCTTTCGCCGCCGGCGATGGGGGCTTGACGTCGATCGCACGCTTCGAGGACAAGGACGGGAAGACGTGGCCACGCAGTGAACGCGAACCAGACCGCCGCCGAGGGCGAGCGACTCGCTCGCAAGGCCGACGACAGTAACCTGCTCGACCACGCCGTCCGGGTTGGCCTGGTGTCCTACGGGATAGTCCATCTGCTGATCGCGTGGCTGGCGGTGCAGCTGGCCATCGGGAGCAGCGCGGGGTCGGCCTCAAGCAAGGGCGCGCTCAGCGAGCTGGCGCAGAAGCCGGGCGGGCAGATACTGCTCTTCGTGGTCGCCGCCGGGTTCCTCGCGCTGGTGCTGTGGCAGCTGGTCGAGACACTGGTTGGCCACCGTTCAGACGCCGGCGCCAAGAGGGTCGCCAAGCATGTCGGGTCAGCCGGCAAGGTTGTGCTCTACGCCTCGCTGGGCTACAGCGCACTCAAAATCGCGGTGGGTTCGGGCTCGAGCGGCGGGGGCACGGATACGATGACCGCCGAGTTGATGGCGGTCCCCGGAGGTCAGGTTCTCGTCGCGGTTGTGGGTGCGGGCGTGCTCGGGGTCGCGGGCTTCCTGATCTGGCGCGGGCTGACCGAACGCTTCAAGGAGGATCTTCGAAGCGACGGTCACACGGGGAACACCGGCAAGGCGTACTGCATGTTCGGCAAAGTCGGCTACACCAGCAAAGGCCTTGCCCTGATCGTCGTGGGTGGCCTGTTCGTCTGGGCCGCGTGGTCGCACGACCCCGAGAAGTCCGGTGGCCTCGACCAAGCGCTGGGCAAGGTTTTGCAGCAGCCGTTCGGCGCGCCGGTCCTCGTAGTGATCGCCCTAGGTATCGCCGGCTACGGCCTCTTCTGCTTTGCGTGGGCGCGACATCTGGACCGCTGACCCGCACCACAGGACCCTCCGCAAAGCTCTGGCTCGCGGTCTCAACCGATGTGGCTGAGAAACTCCTCGACCTTGGCACGGGTATGCGGCTCGTCCAGCGCGAGGTGCTCGAGGATCGTATAGCGGTCCGGCCGGGTGCCAGGAGCAAACAGCACCGCCTCGGTGAACTGTGCGGCGGTGAGTCCGATGTCGGTTGGGGTGCGAGGCAGCTCGTGGTGTGCCAGGCAACGGGAGATCTGAGCGAAGCGGGTCAGGTCCCCGCGCAGGAAGTAGGCGAACAGCGCGCCGATGCCGGCCAGCTCGCCGTGGTTGGAGACCCCTGGGAACAGCTGGTCGACGGCATGGATGATCTCGTGGCAGGCCCCGCTGCAGGGACGGGAGGTGCCGGCCACCGACATCGCCATCCCGGAGAGAAGGAGTGCCTCGGCCAGGGCGATGAGGAAGTCCTCGTCGGCGATGGTGTCGCTGCGGTGCAGCACCGACTCCGCCGCCGTACGCGCGAATGCGATGGCCAGGCCGTCCACCGGCTCACCGCGTTCACGCGAGGCGAGCAGCCAGTCCTCGATCGCCGAGAGGTTGCTGACCGCGTCCCCGATCCCGGAACGCACCATCTGAGGAGGGGCGTCCCGCACATAGTCGAGGTCGACGACGACGGCAAGTGGCATTGCGACACCGAAGGACCCCTTCCCGGCGGGATGTTCGAGCGAGGCGACCGGCGAGCAGAGACCGTCGTGGGCCAGGTTGGTCGCCACGGCCACCATCGGCACCGCGGCTCGGGACGCGGCGTACTTGGCCACGTCGAGGGTGCGTCCACCGCCGATGGCGACCACGGCGTCATACCCCCTCGCGCCCAGCGCCGCCTGCAGCTCGCCGGCCGTCGCGAGGGTGGCGCCATCCACGGTGAAGATGTCGGCGTGCGGCAGAGAGGGCTGGATCCGCTTCCATATCTCCTCACCCTGCGAGACGCCGACCGCCACCAGGACTTTCCCGTTGGCCGAGATGTAGCGCTCGTTGAGCAGCTGGGAGAGGTCCTCCACCGCGCCGCTGCGGATGTCGACGAACAGCGGGCTCGGCAGCATGCGCGCTAGTAGTGGCACGCGATCTCCCTGGCGCGCTCCAGGTCGACGTGGTCGTCGACCTCGACCCATACGGTGCCGGCCGGGATGGGCGCAGTCCGAATCCGCTCACCGCGGTCGACCATCTCCTGGTACCCGTCCTCGTAGTAGAGGTCGGGGTTCCGCTCGAACGTGGCCTGAAGCGCATCGGCAAGCGACGGTACGGCGTCGGGCTCGACGAGGCTCGCACCGATGTACTCTCCATGGGCGCTGGACGGGTCCATCAGCTTGGTGATCCGGGTCAGCGACCCGTCCGCTGCGAGCTGGACCTTCATCTCCTCCTCGGCGAGCACCTTGTCGGCGTCGATCGCCAGCACGATGCCGGTGCCGCGGGCGGCCAGCAGCGTCTCCTCGACCGACACCGGGTGCACGGTGTCCCCGTTGACCATGAGGACCCCGTCGCTCATGTGGTCGCGAGCGGTCCACATGGAGTAGGCGTTGTTCCAGATCTCGGCCTTGTCGTTGTAGACCAGGCTCAGCTTGACGCCGTGGCTCTGCTCGAGTGCGTCCAGACGTTCCTCGACTGCCTGCGCCGCATACCCCACGACGACGAGCACCTCGCGCAGGTCGACGGCGGCGAGGTTGCGCAGTGCGATGTCGAGAATGGTGGTGTCCCCGTCGACGGGCACGAGTGCCTTGGGAAGTGTGTCGGTGTAGGGCCGCAGCCGCCGCCCGGCTCCGGCCGCGAGCACCATGCCGATCATGTGTTTCCCTTCATCTTGCGCGAGGCGTCCCCGCGCCGTCCGGCGGGCCGGCCAGGACTTCGCGACAGGTTACCGTGCCGCGGTCGAAGCTCGGCTGAGGCCCGTTGCCGCTGTAGTACGCTGCTCGCCTCCACCCCCGGTCGACCCTAGGTGCCAACATGAAACAACAACTGCGTTCACGTGGTGGTCAGGTCCTGGCCAAGGTGTCACCGGCGGCCGCTGAGAAGGTTGCCGCGAGACGAAGCATGCGCGAGGAGCTGGCCCAGGCCAGACGGCAGATCGGCCGGTTGCGAAACCGGATCGTCGTGCTCGAGGAGGAGATGCAGGAGAGCCGTCAGCTCAACCGGCGCCTCGCCGAGCTCACCGATGTGGTGCAGGAGCTCCTCCTTCCGATCTCCCAGCGCGACGAGGAGAAGGTGCGCGAACGCCTCGACCGCTACTCTGCGTCCTTGTGATGGCGCTCGCGGTCGAAGAACGCGGCTGAGGAGGGTCAATGGCTGAGCGGGTTTTCCTCCACATCGGTGCCCCCAAGACGGGCACCACGTTCCTGCAGACGGTGATGTGGCACAACAAACCGGTCATGCAAGCTCAGGGCTACCTCTACCCCGGGAACAGACGGATGGACCACTTCCGCGCGACCCGCGTGGTCAGAGGCATCTCGAAACAGCGGCTCGGTGACGCCAGCGGGATCTGGGACGACCTGTTGGGCGAGCTCAGGCAGTGGTCTGGCACGGGGGTGATCACGCACGAGTTCTTCAGTCGGGCCAACGCCAAACGAGCCGAGAAGGCGATCGGTGACCTGGCGCCGGCCGAGGTCCACCTCGTGTTCACCGCGCGTGACTACGTCCGCCAGTTTCCTGCCGTCTGGCAGGAAGCCCTGAAGATGAGCAGCCAGCTGTCCTTCGACGAGTTCGTGACCAAGGCCCTCGAGTTCGACACCTCGGGACCCTGGGGATGGCAGTCCCAGGACATCCCGGCCATCCTGAACCGCTGGGGACAGTCGCTGCCTCCGGAACGTGTTCATGTGATCACCGTGCCGCCTCCCGGGGCGCCCCGGGACCTGCTCTGGGAGCGTTGGTGTGCTGTGCTCGGCCTCGACGCCTCGAAGTTCGACCTGGACGTCGGCATCGGCAACGAGTCGGTGGGCGCCGCGCAGGCCGCTCTGCTGCACCGGATCAAACCGCACCTCTCCGGTGCCCTCAACGAGGGCGGCGAGCGTCACCGTTGGTTCCGCCAGTACCTCGGTCACGAGGTGCTGGTCCCCCAGAGAGGCGAGCGTTTCGGGTTACGACCACAGCACTGGGCCGAGCTTCGACAGCTCTCCGCGAGCGCCGCCAAGGCCATCGAGGAAGCCGGCTACGACGTCACCGGCGACCTCACCGAACTGGTCCCGGACGCCGAGCCGACGATTCGGCCGAACCCCGACGACATTCCCGATGCCGAGATCGTCGACGTGGCCGCCCGGGCGATCGAGCAGATGGTCCGCGACGTCCGCGAGCTGACGCTGGAACGAGACGAGGCCAAGCGTCGGGCTGCTGTTGCCACGCAACGGGCCCGCGCACGCGGCTCCCGTATTCAGCCGCGCAGCCGCGGTCGACGGCTTGCCCGAAGGATGCGGAGCCGAGTACGTCGGATGCGCGCCTCGAACCCGTAGGATGCTCGCCGTGCCCAGACCCTTTCAGCCTGCCGGGACCTCCACCGGCACGCCGTCGGTGAGCCTGCGCGTCGATGACGACGGCATCGTCCTGCGAGGGGCGGTGGGGCTCGAGACGACCTACGACCTCCTGCTCAACGGGCAGCATGTCTGGTCGCTGCAGCCGGCCCGTGACATGGCCGCCGTGCGCACGCGGTTCATGGCCCCATGGCCGAAGGCCCTGCTGCGCTACCTGGAGGGACGCGCAGAGGTGGCGCTACGTGAACACGTGTCGGGAACGGTCATCGACACCTACGACCACACGTTCGGCGGTGCCAGGGACCGAGCGGTCTCGGTGGTCGACTCAGCCGGTCACGCGCTGGTCCTCGACAAGTGGGGCCGGTTGACCAAGCCACTGTCCGCGGAGGGCGGCCAGCTGGTCGACGAGCTGATGCGCGAGGTCGTGAAGCTGCTCGACGTGCTTCGTGACGAGTGCGGCGTCCCGGCGTACATCGCATACGGCACACTGCTGGGCGCCATACGCAACGGGCAGCTGATCGGCTACGACAACGACATCGACCTCGGCTACGTCAGCGAACACCCCAACCCGGTCGACGTGGCCCGCGAAGGCTTCGCGGTGCAGCGGGTGCTGCAAGAGCGTGGCTGGGTGGTACGCCGGGGTTCCGGCGCCCGACTCAACGTCCGGCTGCGGCTCAGCGACGGGAGCATGCGCTTCGTCGACGTCTTCACCTCTCACTGGGTCAACGGTGTCTTCTTCATCCCCTCCGACGTCGGCGCTCCACTTCCTCGCGAAGCGATGCTGCCGTTGAGCACCGTCGACCTCCTCGGCTGGCAGGTCCCCGCACCAGCCGACCCGGAAGCCCTGCTCGCGGCGACCTACGGACAGAACTGGCGCACGCCAGACCCGTCGTTCAAGTACGAGACCCCTGACTGGTTGAGCCGCCGACTCGCGGGTTGGTTCGGCGGTCTGATGAAGAGCCGCAAGCACTGGGACGCCTTCAACGCCAACGCACACAAGCAGGTCCCGCCGGACCCGAGCCCCTTCGCCCGGTGGGTGGACGAGCACTTCTCCTCGACCCGGCCGATGCTCGACGTCGGCACCGGCACAGCGAGGGACGCGTTGTGGTTCGCCGGCAGAGGACGCCGTGTGCTCGGGATCGACTACAGCAACGGCGCGGTGTCTCGCGCAGGACGCACCAGTGCCGACAACGAGCTGCCCGCCGAGTTCGAGACGCTGAACCTGTACGACACCCGGGCCATCCTCGCCCTGGGTGCACGGTTGAGCCGTGCGGAGGAGTCGGTCGACGTCTACGCCCGGTTTCTGATCCATGCGCTTGGTGACGAGGGTCGCGCGAACCTGTTCCGGCTCTCCTCGATGGCTTTGCGCCGCGAAGGTCACTTCTTCGCCGAGTTCCGCACCGCCGAGGATCTTGGCCAGCCTCACGTGTTCGGCGCGCACTTCCGGCGCTACCTGGATGCTGACGAAGTTGTCGCCGAAATCGAGGCGACCGGTGGCACCGTCGTACGGCGCGAGGAGGGTCGCGGTCTTGCGCCGTTCCGCGAGGAGAACCCACACGTGTGCCGCCTTGTCGCGCGGTGGTCCCGAACCAGCTAACCGCACCGCTGGTGAGCGGTGCGGGCTTCCAGAACTGTCAAGATCGTCCGTACGGACGGAATTTCGCTCATCGACGTGCCGTGGAGAGGAAATTCCGTCCGTACGGACGATTTTGACCACGCAGCCGATCTCCGCACACCCGCGGTCGCAGCACGTGGGGCCGCCGCCAAGCCGCCCGCGGGCGCAGCACGTGGGGCCGCCGGCCGGAGAGACTCCCCATCCGATTGAACCCTCCGCACGTGGGTAAGCGCTTGCAGGTGGACCGCGCCGACGCAGGGAGTGCACGTGCCAGCCGATCAAGGACTTCGCACCGATCTAGTCGTACGACGAGAGGGTCGGCCTGCCCACCAGGCGCCGACCCTATTGCTTCTGCACGGACTGACCGACTCCGGGGCTGGATGGGCGGACGCGGTGGACCGTTGGGGTGGGGAGTACTCCCTCCTGACCGTCGACCAGCGCGGCCACGGTGACTCACCGCGCTTCACCGAGCAACAGCTCGACGCGCATCCGGGCGAGGTCATGGTCGAGGACGTCATCCTGCTCCTCGAGGAGCTGGGTGAGTCTCCGGTCGTGATCGGGCACTCCCTCGGTGGTGCGGTGGCCCTGACCGTGGCAGCACGACGACCCGACCTGGTGCGCGCAGTCGTGCTCGAGGACCCCGCGCCGCGAGGTCCCGGGGACGACCAACGTGACCCCTCGCGAGGCGAGATGCATCTTGCCGGGGTGAGGGAGAGTCTCGACACCGAGGACGAGGAGTCGTTGCTGCGTCTGCGCAAGGAGAAGCACCCGACGTGGAGCGACGTTGAGCTCCGGGCCAGCGGGATCGCCGAGCAGAAGATGGACCTCGACTACCTCGCCTACGGCGACTACAAGCCGGTGACCGAGTGGCCGGAGCTGTTCAACAAGCTCCTTGTCCCTGTTCTGGTCGTGTCCGGTGACGACATGGGCGAGGTCTGCGTCGACTCCGACATGGAGCGAGCGATCGACGACCTCGCCAACCCCAACGTGAGGCTCGTGCGGGTCCGGCACTCCGCGCACTGCATCCGACGGGAACAGCCCGACAAGTTCTACGAGGTCGTCGGCGAGTTCCTCGTCAGACACTGAGCGTCAGGCGCTCAGCAAGGGCGGTCCGATGCGCGCCTCAGCCCTTCGAACCGGTGGTCGCGATGCCCTCCACGAAATGTTTCTGTCCTAGGAAGAACAAGATGATCATGGGAATCGTGGTGATGACGCTCGCGGTCACCACGAGGGCCGGCTTGCACAACGGCAGCGCGATCAGTCGGAAGATCTGCCAGTTGTTGGCGCCGTCGACCTTCGCTGCCTCGAAGAGCTCTCGCGGCAGTGCGAGAAAGAACTGCCGGAGCAAGAACATGTAGAAGGCGCTACCGAACAGGTTGCCCGCCCACAACAGGGTGAGCGTCCCCGTCATCCCGACCGAGTCCCAGATCAGGAACACCGGGATCATCGTCACCGCACAGGGAGCATCATGGTGGCCAGCACCAGGCCGAACAGGAAGTTGCGGCCGCGGAAGCGGAAGTACGTGAACCCCCAGGCCACCATGGAGCTGGAGACCGTGACGCTCACTGTGGCGAGAACCGTGACGATCAGCGTGTTGAGCAGCCACAGCGCCATCGGCGCTTCCTGCCACACGGAGATGTAGTTGTCGAAGGTGAACGTCTCCGGAATACACCGGTTGTCGAAGACCTCACCGCGTGGTTTGAACGAGGCGCTGAGCAACCAGATGAACGGATACACGAAGATCAGGGTGACCACCGACGGCAGGAGCAGGTTGAGCACCCGGAACACAGTTCGCCTCGGAGGCCGTCTCGGTGCCTTGCCCTTCCTCTGCTCCAGCTCGGCAGCCTCCACCCTGCGCTCACCCGAGGGCCGGATTCTCGCCCGCGGTCATCGGTTCTCCCCCTCGTAGTAGACGAAGCGTCGGGTGACCCGAACCTGGATGAAGGTGACGACCATGATGATCGCGAACAGGATCCAGGCCATCGCCGACGCAAAACCCATGTGCAGGAACTCGAAGGCCTGCTGGAACAGGTAGATGGAGTAGAACAGCGCGGCGTCGTTGCTGTAAGTGGTGTTACCCGAGCCGAAGAATGCGGTGTAGGCCTCGGTGAAGGACTGGAAGGCCGCGATCGTGTCCACGATGAAGATGAAGAAGAGCGCCCCGCTGATCATCGGGATCGTGATGTAGAACGTCTGCTTCCACCAGCTCGCACCATCCACCCGCGCCGCGTCGTACAGCTCGGTCGGCACGTTGCGCAAGGCCGCCAGCAGGATGATCACCGAGGCACCCACGGTCCACAGGCTCATCATCACCAGCCGAGCACCGTGTTGATCAAGCCACTCTGACCGTTGAACAGAAGCAGGAGCAGGATGCCGATCGCGACCGGAGGGTCATCTTCGGCAGGAAGAACGCGGTCCGGAAGAAGCCCGAAGCGCGGCCCGCGCGGTTGAGCAACACTGCGAGCAGGAAAGAGATCACCAGCTGGGTGGACACTGAGAGCACCGCGAAGACGAATGTGTTCTTCAGGGCCAAGGCGACCTTCGGGTCCTCGAGCAGGGTCCTGAAGTTCTCCATGCCGACGAAGTTCGGGTCGTTGATGACGTCGTAGTCGGTCATCGACAGGTAGCCGGTGTAGATCACCGGGTAGGTAGGCCGTGAAGACTAGGAAACCGACCAGCTACGGGCTGATGAAGAGCAAAGCCGCGCGGGTGTCGCCCGACGGTGAACGGGGTCGTCGTCGTCGGTGGCTCACCACCGCCGGGGGCGACGTCACCGTGGCCACGTCACCCACTCCCTTACTTGTCCCATTTGGCCCACGCCTTCGTCGAGCGCGGTCTGCGCCTCCTCCTGCGCCTTCGCCATGGCTTCCTCGGGCTCCTGCTGGCCGTTGAGCACCCAGTTCACGCTGACCTCCAGCGCTCCGCCGGGCCAGGCCGAACGTCTGCTTTTACCACTTCTCTGGGACCAACGCATCGTTGCTCCAGTTGGGGGGTATATGTCGGCTTCCAGCGTTAACCTTGTTGCATGGCCGACATGAGGCGGTTAAGGCGATGCCACTGAACAAGAAGCCTTTACAGCTCGACTCGGCTCCGCAGTCGGTCCAGCAGGCGCGTCGTTGGGTCGCGGACGTCCTGTCCGGCCTTGATCGCGAGGACCTGCTCGACGCGGCCAAGCTCGGCGTCTCGGAGCTGGTCACCAACGCGATCCTGCACGCGGACCCACCCATCGCGGTCCGCGTGCGAGGAACCAGAGCCCATCCACGCGTCGAGGTCACCGACCACTCTCACCACCAGCCCGAGGCCAACGCGCACATGACCGACGAGGACAACCTGCTCTCCACGATCGGTCGGGGCCTCGGGATCGTCGCGTTGTACTCCTCGACCTGGGGCTCGGAGGTGGCCGCAGACGGCAAGACGGTCTGGTTCGAACCTAGCCCGGACAGCGAGGACAACGCTCTCAGCTCCGAGGAGGGCCTCGACTCCGCTCAGTACGTCGAGCGACGGGTTGCCGCGATCCCACCACCGACCGGGCTGATGACGGTCCACTTCCTCAACATGCCGGTCCAGCTCTTCGCGCGACAGCGAGTTCGGTTCAGTGAGCTGGGCCGGGAGCTCCGACTGCTCGCCCTTTCGCACCGGGAGGAGTACCCGGTCGCGAGCGAGATCTCCCAGCTCCTTCCCCGGGTCGACCAGGAGCGACGACAAGCCAAGGGAGTCGAGCAGATAGACGAGGCGATCCTCGCCGGCAAGAGCTCGGTCGACCTGGAGTACGAGGTGCCCATGACCTCCCCGGAGACCATGTCGCAGCTCCTGCGGCTGCTCGAGGGGGCCGACGAGTTCTGTCGTGAGCAGAAGCTCCTGGCTCTTGCCGCCTCGCCGCAGCAGACCGCGCTCCAGCAGTGGTACCTCGGTGAGTTCGTCCGGCAGGGTCGAGGTGAGGAGCCGAGTCCCTGGCACGGCAGCCTCACCCTCGAAGACGGTCCCTCGACCTGGTAAGCGCACGGCCGCTGCAGCCGTTCCACCTGTTCCTGGTGAGCCTGGGTGGCGCGGCAGGAGCTTGTGCTCGCTACCTGCTCGCCGAGCTCTTCCCCGAGACGGGAACCGGGTTCCCGTGGGCGACGTTCACGATCAACGTGGTCGGTTCTCTCGCACTGACACTCCTGCTCACCTTGGGCGTCGTACGCCGCCACGGGTGGCTGCTCCCGCTCCTGGGACCCGGACTTCTCGGCGGCTTCACCACGTTCTCCGCCTACTCTGAGCAGGCCCGAGCACTGCTCGCCAGCGGGTCGGTGCTGCTCGCGGGGTCCTACCTGCTCGGAACGCTCGGCGCATGCCTCGGCGCAGCCTCGCTGTCCTTCCGGCTCCGGGGACGCACGGCGGCGGAGACGACATACGAGGCTGACCAGTGAGCTTTCTTCTTGTCGCCCTCGGCGCAGCGGCCGGCGCTCCGACGCGTTACGTCCTCGCGCACCTCCTCGACGCTCGCCTGCCCTGGGGGACGATCCTGGTCAACGTGGTGGGATCCTTCTTCCTCGGACTGTTCAGCGGGCTCTCCGTGGACGGTGGAGTGCTGGCCCTGCTCGGCACCGGATTCTGTGGGGCGCTGACGACCTACTCCGCCTTCACGGTGCAGACTCATGCACTCGGCCCGCGCCTCGGTGCGCTCAACGTGGTGCTGAGCGTCGTACCCGCCCTCGCCGCATGCGGCCTGGGGTTCTGGCTCGGTTCCGCGGCTTGAGCCTCGGAGCACCGGCGGGTCGGTGGACTCAGCCGTAGCCCAGCTCGTGCAGCCGGTCGTCGTCGATGCCGAAGTGATGGGCAATCTCGTGCACCACGGTGATCCGCACCTCCTCGACGACCTGGTCCTCACTGGTGCACATCGCCAGGATCGGAGCCGAGAAGATCGTGATCCGGTCAGGTGTCACTCCCGCGTACATGCTGTCGCGCTCGGTCAGCGGGGTGCCGTCGTACAGCCCGAGCAGGTCCTCATCAGGCGCCGGTGCACAGTCCTCGACCAGGACCACGACGTTGTCCACCAGCGTGGCAAGCTCCTCGGGCACCGAGTCCAACGCCTGCGCGATGAGCTCCTCGAACCGCTCACGACTCATCTCCGCCACGCCCTCATTGTCCCGCACAGGTAGTAGCACACGCGAAGTCGGGTGATTTTGGTGCGACGTACGACTGGCCCTATGCTGGACCGGTCCCTGACGGATTACAGATGAGTGCCCGGCTGGGTCTTCACCAACCTAGCCCCCATCGTCTAGTGGCCTAGGACGTCGCCCTTTCACGGCGGTAGCACGGGTTCGAATCCCGTTGGGGGTGCGCAGTTGGCATGGCGCCAGGTGCACGGCGAACGATGCGTTAGCATTCCACTCGCTGAACAAGCAGTAGCTATCACTGGCCCCGTAGCGCAGTTGGTTAGCGCGCCGCCCTGTCACGGCGGAGGCCGCGGGTTCGAGTCCCGTCGGGGTCGCAACGAGACGCTCTGGACCTTCTGGTCTAGGGCGTTCTCGGCTTCGGTACGACGCTCCGGCTGGTGACTCAGATCACAGCTGAGAGGGATGATTGAAGTCTCAACTAATGTTCGGATACACATGACTACTCTTCTCGAACTATCCCCTGAAGCTCAGGACCTGCTGTTCCGAGAGGCTCACACCGCGAGCACCTTCACCGACGAGCCGGTGACCGACGAGCAGATCGCCGCGATCTACGACCTGGTGAAGTACGCGCCGACCTCGATGAACAGCCAGCCGCTTCGCGTCATCCTGGTTCGTGACGGCGAGTCACGCGAACGCCTGCTCAAGCACATGGCCGACGGCAACCGTGACAAGACCGCCAACGCCCCGCTCGTTGCCATCCTGGCCGCCGACACCGAGTTCCACGAACACCTGGCGCGGACCTTTCCGCACTTCCCGGGCGCCAGGGACGCGTTCGCCGACGACATCACGCGCGAGCAGGCCGCGAAGTTCAACGCGACACTCCAGGCCGGCTATTTCTTCCTCGGCGTCCGCGCCGCCGGACTGGCCGCCGGACCGATGGGCGGCTTTGACGCGGAGGGGATCGACGAGGAGTTCTTTCCTGGCGGAAGGCTCAGGTCCCTGGTCGTGGTGAACATCGGCCGGCCCGCCGAGAACGCCTGGTTCGACCGGCTGCCCCGCCTCGAGCTGGACGAGGTCGTCCTCGAGGCCTGACAGCCGACATCGTGATTCTTCGATGACCGCCGACTGAGGTAGGGTTTTCCCGCTCGGGCAGGTAGCTCAGTTGGCACGAGCGTCCGCCTGAAAAGTGGAAGGTCGGCGGTTCGATCCCGCCCCTGCCCACGAGCAATAGCCGCAGGTCGGGCCAGATGCTTGGCCTGCGGCTTCTCTCTGCCCTAACGCGTCGATGGTCCTCGTCACGTCGATCGCCACTGTGGCCAACGATCTGCTGAACCACGTGAGGTGGGGCGCCGGCGACAGCGGCGGCGAGGTGGCGGTCCGTGAGGGTGCTCATGGGATCTCCGCCTGGTCCTGAGGATGTCCGTCAGGTTCGACGTGGGGAGCCCGGGCCTCGACCTCGGCAAGCTGAATCTTCGCCTGCGCCTGGAGGCCGGCGTCGCCACGGGGAGCAGCCCACCGACAGCAGCCAGTACCGTCGGCGAGCCCTCCGACCCGGCTCCCTTCACGACCGGGTGACCGGCTAATTCCGGCAACCCTGACAAAACTCCATAATGGTGTGGTTGTTTGTCCGATACTGAGGCGATAGCGACGACCTCGGGAGGGGACGATGGCAACCGCGACGGACACCACGGCCCCGCTGACCGGTCGCATCTTCAATGCACTTGTTCTCCTCGGCGGACTACTTGTCCTCGTCGGCGGAGCAGTGAAGCTGCTCGCCGACGGCTGGGCAGTCTCCTGGCCCCACCTCCTGAGCATCCCGCTGATCGTGCTGATCGCACGTTTCCCACTGCTCCTCGACCGCGGCGACGGGGGCATCGAGGTCGGCTTCGACTCGTGCGTGCTGATGTTCTTGATCTGCACGCTTCCACCGAGCGAGGCAATGATGCTGTGGTCGCTCGGAGTGGTGGCTTCTCAGGTCACCACGGACAAGAAGCCCGAGTCCAAGCGCTTCAACATCGGAGTGGGCATCCTCGGAGGTGCTGTCGCCACCGCGGTCATCACCGGGCTGCGCGGGGACGTGCTGGGCTCTCCCCGCGAACTCCTCGCGGTTGCTCTCGGGGCCACCTGCTACTTCGTCACAGACTTCCTGGTCTCCGCCATGTCGATCGGACTGGAACAGAGGTCCTCGATCCTGCGCCAGTTCCGGCAGCCGGGCACGGCGATAGCGGTGGCCTGCTTCGTGCCCTTCGACTCCCTCGGCTATCTCGCTGCCGTGGTGACTCGCTCCGCCCCGTGGTGGACCGTCGGGCTCTTGGCGGTGCCGTTGGTGACCATGCTGGTCGCTACCCGTGCGGTCACACGTGGCCGTGAACACGCGCGCCGGCTCCGAGTGCTCTTCGATGCCGCGGTCCGGACGCAGACGTTGACCGAGACCCGGCAGGTCGTCGAGGCACTGCTCGACGACGCCCGCAGCGTCCTACAGCTGAGCCGGGTCGAGCTGCGCTTAACCCCCCCGGACGAGCACGAGATCGGCGCCGCACTGCACGATGGTCCAAGGCCGGAGTGGGTCGTGGCACCGGTCCGCAACCGAGCCCGGTCGACCAGCGCCGCGGACGGACAGGCGCTCGAGGCCCTGGTGGCAGTGGCCTCCGACGCCTTCGCCCGCCTCCGCCTCACCGAGGAGATGACCCACCTCGCCCGGCACGACGTCCTGACGAACCTGCCCAACAGGGCCGTCCTACTGGACCGGGTCGAGCACGCGATGCGCCTGTCACGGCGCAACGACCGCCGGATCGCACTGCTGTTCTGCGACCTCGACGGGTTCAAGCAGGTCAACGACCGGTTCGGTCACGCGGCCGGGGACGCCGTGCTGGTCGACGTAGCCGCGCGCCTGAGCAGCTGTGTTCGAGACACCGACACCGTCGCGCGACTCGGTGGCGACGAGTTCGCCATCCTGTTGGAGGACGTGGAGCCGGAGCAGGTTGACGCTGCGTGCGACCGCATCCTGGCAGCGTTGCGCCCGAGTGCGCTGATCGCCGGCCGACAGCTGCCCCTGAGCACCAGCATCGGTGTGGCACTCGGAGAGACCGGACGCTCGGCCGAGCACCTGCTCCGCAACGCCGACATGGCGATGTACGAGGCCAAGTCGCTCGGCAAGGACCGGTGCGTGAGGTACCAGCAGTCCCTCGGACGGTCCCGCGTGCGCCACTTGGAACTGGTGGAGGCCCTCCGCGCGGCGGTGGAAGCCGGTGAGCTGCGGCTGGCCTACCAGCCCGTGGTGGAGCTGGACTCCGGCAGAATCATCGGCGTCGAGGCGCTCGCCAGGTGGACCTCCGGGGGGGTGCCCGTGCCACCGGACGTCTTCATCGGCGCGGCAGAGGAGAGCGGTCTCGTCGTGGCTCTCGGCGACCTGGTGTTCGACCTCGTCGCAGCGGACGCCGCTCAGATCCGCGAAGCGGCCGACGAGACACTGTCCGTCGGTGTCAACATCTCAGCTCAACAGCTGCGGGAACCGACGTTCGTCGCCAAGGTGCGAGCCACCCTCGCTCGGATGCCGGGCGTCGAACTCATCCTTGAGATCACCGAACGTGACTTCGTCGACAACGACTCCGTCGCGCTGGAGACAATGTCTCGGCTCTCGGAGATCGGTGTCCCCTTCGCCATCGACGACTTCGGAGTCGGCTTCTCCTCGATCGGATACCTGCAACACATGCCGGTCAAGATCCTCAAGGTGGACCGCTCGTTCGTGGCTGAGATCGACGAGGAGGAGCGGTCGTGTGGCCTTCTCCGCTCCATCATGATGATGGGTCAGGCTCTCGGCCTCGACGTCGTGATCGAGGGTGTCGAACGTGAGTCCCAGCTCGAGCACCTGCGGGAGCACGTGGGTGAGCACGTCAGCACCACCTTCGCGCAAGGGTTCCTGCTGTACCGGCCGATGCCGCTGGAGGAGTTCATCGCCGCACTTCGGGCCAACCAGTTCATCAGCGCGCTCGAGCCACCGGCTGCTGCGCAGAGCTCAGCGTAGGACGCCGGGCTCGCCACAGGACCCGGCACTAGGCGCGCGTACTCAGATCTCTTGAGTCCGTCGGCGCTCCCGCCCAGGACCATCGAGGTGAGTTGATTGTTCTCATGACGCGCTATGCCGATCCCCAGCGATGCCCGGACTGCCTGAGCAACATCGAGTACGGCACCACGACGTGCCCTTCGTGCCGGCTGTCCCTGTCCGGTGCCCTGGCATCCCAGCTGTTTGCGACCTTGGCACACGCCGACGAGCTGCTGGACCGTCTGCGCCCCGCCGGAACCGCCGCCGCAACCACCGATGTTCGCGTCCAGCCGTCGCCTTCGCCCACGCACCGCGTGCTCGCGGTGACGTCCCTGACCCGTGGGCTGAGCGCCGCGTCGGTTCCCAAGATACTGCTGGGCCTGGGCGCCCTGTGTCTGCTGGTCGCCGCGCTCTTCTTCCTCGCGGTCACCTGGTCGGTGATGGGCGTTGCCGGCCGCACCGGCACCCTCGTCGGGTTCACTGTGGTGGCAGGGGGGGTGACCGGCCTCGTCGCCCGACAGGGTCTGCGTGCTGCCGCGGAGTCGTTGGGTGTGGTCGCTCTGGGACTTCTCGCCTTCGACCTGGTGGGAGCCCGAGACTCCGGCTGGTTCGGCGACATGGGTGGTGCCGGGTTCCTTCTCCTTCTCGGTCTCGTGCTCCTGGCCGTCGCCGGCGCTGCCGGCCTCGCCGTACGACGGACGTCGGTGTCGGCGCTGGTCGGAGTGGAGATCGTGGGTGTGCTCGGCGCGGCCACGGCGGTGACCGGCTTCCTCGACACCGGATGGCTCTCGGCGGCTACGACACAGACGGTGGCCGTCGCGCTCGCTGCCCTCGTGACCTTCGCGGCACACCGACTGCGCCTGGTGTCCTTGACGGTGGGCAGCGCGATCCTGGCCGGTCTCGTCTGGTTGTCACTGGCCGCCTCGGCCTTCGAGCGCGCGGTGGCGAACCCGACGGCCCGTGAGCTGTGGCTCGGCCTCGAAGCCTGGCCGATGCTGGCCGCCGCCGCACTCGTCGGTGCGGCCACCCTTGCACGCGGGGTCCCCCTCGGCCTACGCGTCCTGAGCCTCACCGCTTGCGAGCTGGTCCTCGCCACGGTTGTCCTGATCCCGTTCGCGCAAGGGACGGTCACGGAGTTCACGCTGGCGCTTCTCCTCGTGCTCGTGCTCGCCTGCGCCCTGGCCTGGTTCGCTCCGGCATCCTCCCCGAATCCTGGGGCGTGGGTGACGTGGGCGGCCGGACTCTGCGTTACTCCCCTTCTCGGCGCAGGCTGGCTCGCGCTCGTCGGCGGTCTGCTTCTCGCTCAGGCGTCCAGCCGCCTCCTGGACGCCGGCTCTCGCGTGTGGGAGGGGACGTTCACCGACAACCTGCCGGGCGCCATCGGTGGACCGGAAGCGTGGCTTCTGCCGTTCGCGGCCGCCGGTGTGCTCATGGTCCTGGCCGTGCTGGCACGGTCGATCCGGTTCGCCGGCCGGCTCACGCCGGTGGCCGGCCCTGTGCCGTTGCTGGCTGTCTGCGCGGTATCGATGGTCGCGACCCTGGCGTGCTACCCCGCACCTGTCGTGATGGTGATGGCTCTGCTGTTGCTGGGGGGCATCGGCTTCGCTGCCTGGTCCCTGCGGGCCGGCCAGATGCCGGCGCTCGCGGTGGGAACGGCCTTTGTCCTGGCGGCTGTGGTGGTGTCGCTGCATGACGAGGGACTCACTGCGATCGCTCTCGTCGTGACCCTCGCGTTGGCCGGTGCGGTCCATCTGCGCTGGAAGGGCGCACTGCCGAGCGTCGTCGCCGGAGCGGTCCTCGCGGTTGTGCTGAGCGGATCGGTGTGGACCTTGGGCGCTCTGGTCGGGGCGAACCGACCCTGGGTCGCGCTCACGGCACTGGTCCTTCTCGGTGTGCTGGTGGTCGGTGCTCCGGTCGCCGGTAAGAGGCTGTGGCGCGGATATCGCGACCTGGCCCGCGAAGGCGCAGTCGGCGGCGCCCTCTCGCCACAGAGTCGCTTCTCCGGCGTCGAGGTGGGGGCGCTGACCTCCGGACTCGTGGTCGCGGTGGCCGGAGTGGCGGCAGCGCCGTACGACCTCGTTCTGGCCTGGACCGCGGGCTACCTGACCGCGGGCGGCGTGTTCACTTCGGCCCTGGCGCTGTTACGTCCTGACCGACGCCCGGTCGGATGGCTCGGTGGTCTACTGCTGGCTGCGGCGACCTGGGTGCGGCTCTGGGACACCGGCGTGGACGTCCCGGAGGCCTACACGTTTCCGTCGGCGCTCGCACTGGCGGTCGCGGGGATCGCACACCTGCTCCGGCACCCTGGTAGCAGCACATTTCCCGCCCTCGCACCCAGCCTCGGGCTGGCTCTGGTCCCGAGCCTGCTCTGGGTGTTGTGGGAGCCCTTGACACTGCGTTCGATCCTGCTCGGCCTCGGGTGCCTTGCCCTACTCTTGGGGGGCCTGCGGTTGAGGTGGACCGCCCCAGTCGTGCTGGCCGCCACGGTGGGCGCCCTTCTTGTGCTCCGTCACCTGGGCACAGCCGCGGATATGGTGCCACAGTGGGTGCTGATCGGGACGGCGGGCACGCTCTTGGTCGGCCTGGGAATCACCTGGGAGCACCGGGTCCGGGAGGCGAAAGCACTCCTGGGCCACGTGCGCGCTCTCCGGTGATGACTACCGAGAGAGACCGTTGCCGCGGCCGGCCAGCCCCTTTGCCCGGTCCGCTGCACGCAAGGAGAACCTGGCCCCCCTTGGGGGGGCCAGGTTCTCAAGTCGGATACCTCCGGGCGCGCGGCCAGTGTTCGGCCCCCCGAAAGTCTCAATGAATCGACGGCGTGGTAGCCGTCAGCCCATCTCGTCTCCACGGCGCTGCTCAGGGATCATCCCGGTCAGCAGGTCGCGGACTTCGGACTCGCGATAACGGCGATGTCCTCCGAGAGTCCGGATCGAGCTCAGCTTGCCGGCCTTGGCCCAGCGGGTGACCGTCTTCGGGTCGACCCTGAACATGGCCGCGACTTCTGCAGGCGTGAGCAGTGGTTCGGACTCAGGTGGTCGCGTGTTCACGGCGGCCCCCCCTCCAGTTGTTGTTCTACTTATGCACCTTATTTGTAGGCACATCCCCAATGCATTTTCCCAATCCCCAGAGTAGCGAATCGAGCATATATGACAATAGCCTATATGAGCCATAAGTGTCGTGGTCTAGTCATTTCGGACACGTGAAGGTCAATGTTAGTCGATCCAACCTCACTCCGTAGGCTGGGACGTCCACACTCGTGACATCGTGACGAGGCCGAGCAATCGCCTGCACACCCCGTGGGCCCGAGCCGAGAGGTCGCTGCCGTGACCGACCCGATTCCCCGCCTTGCGGGCGTGCCGGAGCGATCGACAGGTGTCTTCGGTGCCGCCGGGGGCCATGAGCAGATCGTCTACTGCCAAGACGAACCCACCGGTCTGAAGGCGATCATCGCCATCTACTCCACGGCCCTAGGCCCCGCCCTGGGTGGCACCCGGCTCCACCCGTATGCCGACGAGCAGGACGCCCTCGTCGATGCGCTCAACCTCTCCAAGGCCATGGCGTACAAGGCATCGCTGGCCGGTCTGGACCTAGGCGGTGGCAAGGCGGTCATCATCGGTGATCCCAGCACCGTCAAGTCAGAGGCGCTCCTGCGCGCCTACGGCCGGTTCGTTCAGTCACTGAACGGCCGTTACTACACCGCCTGCGACGTCGGCACCTCCTCGGAGGACATGGACCTGGTGGCACGCGAGTGCTCGTTCGTGACCGGACGAACCGTGGCGCACGGCGGTGCAGGTGACTCCTCGGTGCTGACTGCGTTCGGCGTATTCCAGGGAATGCGTGCGGCCGCGGAGGTCGCCTGGGGGGTGCCGAGCCTGGCGGATCGCACCGTCGGTGTCGCCGGAGTGGGCAAGGTGGGTCACCATCTCGTGAGGCACCTGCTCGAGGACGGCGCACGCGTCGTGGTCACCGATGTGGACGGCGCAGCGATCTCACGCGTCCAGCAGGAGCATCCCCAGGTGCACGTGGTCGCCGGCACAGAGACGCTGGTTTCCAGCGAGCTCGACGTCTACGCTCCATGTGCGCTCGGCGGCGCCCTTAGCGACGAGGTCGTGGACCGGATGAGCGCGCGAGTCGTGTGCGGCGCTGCCAACAACCAGCTCGCCCACCCGGGGATCGAGAAGGCGCTTCAGGACCGCGGGGTCCTGTATGCCCCCGACTACGTGGTCAACGCCGGCGGTCTGATCCAGGTCGCCGACGAGCTCGAGGGCTTCTCATTCGAACGTGCCCGTCAGCGTGCCGAGAAGATCTTCGACACCGCCAAGCAGGTGTTCGCAGTGGCCTCCGAAGACGGTGTTCCGCCCGCGGCAGCCGCGGACCGGCTCGCCGAGCGCCGGATGAGCGAGGTCGGGCGCTTGTCCGGCATCTGGCTTGGCGGATCCGGGCCACGGGGAGTTCACACGCCGTACCTCTGACCTTCGCAGCGGCCGTGAGGGCAACGGAGACCTCACCCGGAGAGGGTCAGTCGCCTCGGCTCGGTTGCGGATAGTCCGTCCACTCGTCGTACTCGCCGATGCCACCAGTGGCCTCGCCAGCAGGTTCACCAGCGGTTCCATCGACGTCGACAGCCTCCCTCGAGGCCTCGTTGGCTTCCTCGCCATGCAGCTCCCGCGCCAGCGCACCGAAGTCCGTCTCGTGAGTCCGGTACTTCAGGTCGCGAGCGACCTTCGTCTGCTTGGCCTTCGACCGGCCGCGCCCCATAGGGTCGACCCCCTCGCACACTTGGCCGGAGTCACGAATGCCTGTGCCGCGGCGCCCCTCCGGGCTTCGCGGACCAGGCATGCGCGCGTCCGGTCTCTCGTTCGTATTCTCCTGGAGACAACGGTACCTGGCAGGTGGGCGTTTCTGCACACCAGCCGTGGTTTTGGCCGACCCTCACGCTTCACGACCCGGGCTCCCGCTGGGCGACCGGAGGAAGCGTTGCCGCCGACGCGTTCCCCGGCGGAACCTCCCAGCCGGGATGCTGACCGACCAAAGTGACCGAGCCGCCCCCGGAGATCCGGGGCGTGCCGGTGCCCGTGGCGACCTCGCCGCAGGCCCACGCGTGAATTCCGTGGCCCTCCAGGAGCGCGATCGCCCGGTCGGCGTCGTCGGCTGCGGTCAACGACACCATGCCGATGCCGCAGTTGAGGGTTCGCTCGACATCGGGCTGCGACACCGATCCGACACGGCGCACCAGGTCGAAGATCGGGTGGGGCGTCCATGTGCCACGGTCGACCGTGACCGCGAGCTCCTCCGGCATCACCCGCTCGAGGTTGGCTGCGAGCCCACCACCGGTGACATGGGACATCGCATGGGTACGGGTGCTTCGGGCCAGGTCAAGGCATGCCTTCGCGTAGATGCGGGAGGGTTGGAGCAGCTCCTCGCCCAGGCTCCTCCCGAGCTCGTCGACGTGACGGTCCAGTGTCCAGCCCGCGGCACTCAACAGCACCTGTCGCACCAGGGAGTACCCGTTCGAGTGCAGTCCGCTCGACCCCATCGCGATCACGACGTCGCCGGGCCGCACGAGCCCCGGTCCCAGGACGTCGGCTGCCTCCACGACCCCGGTCGTCGAGCCCGCCACGTCGTACTCATCGGGCTTCAGCAGCCCGGGATGCTCGGCCGTCTCACCACCGATGAGCGCGCATCCGGCCTGGATACAGGCCTCGGCGATGCCCTGCACGATCGCCGCGATGCGTTCGGGTACGACGCGGCCGGCGGCGATGTAGTCGGTGAGGAACAATGGCTCCGCGCCACAGACGACGAGATCGTCGACCAGCATGGCGACCAAGTCGAAGCCGATCGTGTTATGGATGCCCATGGCCTGGGCGATCGCGACCTTCGTCCCGACGCCGTCGGCCGAGCTGGCCAGCAGCGGGTGTTTGAAATCCTTGATCGCGCGGGCGTCGAACAGCCCGGCGAAACCACCGATGCCGCCGATCACCTCGGGCCGACGAGCCTTGTCGACCCAGACCTTCATCAGTTCGACGGCCTTGTCGCCGGCACCGATCGATACACCGGAGATTTCGTAGGCGGTTGGCGTGTGTTCGCTCATCAGGGCCGTGTGAGCGCGTCGGACGCGCCGCCCTCAAGTCCTACGCCGACCCCTTCGGCGTCACGGCGGCGCTCCAACGCCGGGTTCTCCATGCCGGGCAGAGCCACCTCGAGAAAGTGCTTGCCGAGAAGCTCACCGTCAGGCAGCTCGATGGGGTACTGGCCGGTGAAGCATGCCGTGCACAGCCGCTCGCGCCGCTGCTCGGTCGCCTCGATCATTCCGTCCGCGCTGATGTACCCCAAACTGTCCGCGCCGACGCTCGCCGCGATCTCCTCGACGCCGAGGCCGGTGGCGATCAGCTCGGCGCGACTGGCGAAGTCGATGCCATAGAAGCAGGGCCAGCGCACGGGGGGCGAGGAGATGCGCACGTGCACCTCCGTTGCGCCGGCCTCGCGCAGCATCCGGACCTGGGCCCGCTGAGTGTTCCCTCGCACGATCGAGTCGTCGACGACCACAAGGCGCTTGCCCCGGATGACGTGCTCGAGTGCGTTGAGCTTCAAGCGGATCCCTAGCTGGCGCAGCGTCTGGCTCGGCTGGATGAACGTGCGACCGACGTACGCGTTCTTCACGAAGCCGACACCGTAGGGAACTCCGCTCGCCTCGGCGTACCCCACCGCAGCCGGGATGCCCGACTCCGGAACGGGGATGACCAGGTCCGCCTCGACGGGATGCTCGTGGGCGAGCCGGCGACCCATCTCGACCCGTGCCTGGTGCACCCCGCGTCCGGCGATCGTGGCGTCGGGACGGGCAAGGTAGACATACTCGAACACGCAGCCCTTGGGATCGGCAGGTGCGAACCTGTGCGAGCGCAGGCCCTGCTGGTCGATCACCACCAGCTCGCCGGGTTCAACCTCACGGACCACACTCGCGCCCACGGTGGCCAACGCTGCGGACTCGCTCGCCACCACCCAGCCACGCTCGAGCCGGCCCAGCACGAGCGGTCGCACCCCCTGTGGGTCTCGGGCGGCGTAGAGCGCGTCCTCGTCCATGAACACGAACGAGAAAGCCCCCCGGACCTTGGGCAGCACCTCGAGCGCGGTCGCCTCCAGGCTCCGGTCGGGATTGCCGACGAGAAGACCCGTCACCAGCGCGCTGTCCGTGGTGTTGCCGCGCTTCGGCTCCCCCTGCATCGGTCCCAGGTCGCGAGAGCGTAGGAGGTCGCGAAGCTCCGCAGCGTTGACCAAGTTGCCGTTGTGGGCCAGTGCCACCGAACCGTGCGCGGTCCCGTCGATGGTGGGCTGTGCGTTCTCCCAGAAGCTTCCCCCGGTGGTCGAATAACGGCAGTGACCGATCGCGAGGTGCCCCGAGAGCGAGTTCAGGCTCGCCTCGTCGAAGACCTGTGAGACCAGCCCCATGTCCTTGTAGACGAGGATCTGACGACCGTTGCTGACCGCCATCCCCGCCGACTCCTGACCGCGGTGCTGGAGAGCGTAGAGACCGAAGTAGGTCAGCTTCGCGACGTCCTCGCCCGGCGCCCAGACGCCGAACACGCCGCAGGCGTCCTGTGGTCCGGGTGAGGAAGGGTCGAGGTCGTGGGTCAGCCGGCCGTCCCCGCGTCGAACACTCCTGGGGACCGGGCTTGAGGCATCTCGAGGCACGCTCCGAGTCTACGGGAGCAGGACCGCCGTCCCCGAATCCTCGGGGGTCGAGCTTCCGGCGTTCACAGGGCCGCGGAGAAGGTGAGACCAGCGAGGTTGTGGAGCAGAAGCGTCTCGGCGAGACACACCCGCGCGAACTCACCGAGATGCAGACCCTCGTTGACCCCGTGTGCGCGGGTGTCAGGGTCCTCGACGCCGGTGACGAGGACCGCGGCCTCCGGAAAGGCGGCCTGGAACGCAGCGATGAACGGGATGGAACCGCCGATGCCGATGTCGACCGGATCCGTGCCGTCCCACGCCTCGCGGAACGCGGCTCGGGCCGCATCGTAGGCAGGACCTTCGGCGTGGATGGTCGACGGTTCCCCGTTGCTGCGGCCGGGAGTGACCTCGACCCGGGCGCCCCACGGCACGTTCGCCTCGAGATGTTCGGTCAGTCTGCGCTGGGCGGACGCCGTGTTGTCTCCTGGTGCGATCCGCAGCGAGACCTGGGCGCTGGCGCGGGGGATCAGGGTGTTCGACGCGTCGGCGATCCTGGTCGCGTCGAAGCCGATCGTGGCGATCGCGGGTTTGGTCCACAGTCGTTCGACCAGCGGCCCGCAACCCAGGAACTCCACCCCGTCGAGCATCGCCGCCTCTGCCCGCACCCGATGCTGCGGATAGTCCACGTCTGCAGCCCGTCCCGAGACGAGCCCATGGACGGCCACATTGCCCTGGTCGTCGTGCAGGGTGGCGAGCAGGCGGACCAGTGTGGTGACCGCGTCGGGGGCGACGCCGCCCCACAGGCCGGAGTGAACGCCGTGTTCGAGGGTGCTGACCTCGACGACGACATCGACCAGACCACGCAGGGAGGTGGTCAACGCAGGCACACCGATGTCCCAGTTGGCCGAGTCGGCGATGACGATGACATCGGCCTGCAACAGGTCCTTGTGCTCGGCCAGGAAGCCCGTGAGTGTCGGTGACCCGACCTCCTCCTCACCCTCGACGAAGACGGTGACACCCACGGGCGGTGTGCCGCCATGGGCCCGGATGGCGGCCAGATGGGCGGCGATCCCGGCCTTGTCGTCCGCAGCCCCGCGGCCGTAGAGGCGGTCGCCGCGCTCGGTAGGCTCAAAAGGCTCACTGTCCCACTCCGCGAGGTTGCCGACCGGTTGCACGTCATGGTGTGCGTAGAGCAGAACGGTCGGTGCGCCTTCCGGTGCGCTTCTCCTCGCCACGACGGCCGGGGCACCTCCCCCAGCCGACAGGATCTCGACGTCGTCGAACCCCTCGCCCCTGAAGAGCGCGGCGGTCGCCTCGGCGCTGCGACGCACGTCCTGCACCCGGTTCGGGTCGGCACTGACCGACCGGATCCGTACCAGCGCCTCGAGGTCGTCCCGGACAGAGGGAAGCACCTCGGACACGGCAGCACGCAGGGAGCGGACGACCTCTTGGCTCTCTCGTCGAGATGCAGATGCCGGTGTGTGAGTCATCCCGACACACTAGGACCCGTCGGTGGCTCGGAGCTGGTCACTGCTCGCCCGTCAGAGGAAGAAGCGCGCTGAGGTCGGACCGTTCTCCGGACGCCCTGAGCCGGGCGGCCCGCTCCGCGTCGTGCCACGCCAGGTCGCCGGTTGCGACGGCGATCCAGGTGGACGCGTCCATCTCGACCACGGCAGGGGGAGTGCCCCGGGTGTGTCGGGTGCCCTCGACACACTGGGCGACGGCGTACGGCGGGACGCGAACCTCCACCGCCCCACCGGGCACCTCGTCCACCAGAAGCGCCAACAGGTGCTTGGTGAGCATCCGTAGGTCGTCTTCGCCGGCCTCACCGGTCCGGAACCGACGGAGAGCATCGGCGAACACGGCAGGGTCGAGCAGTCGGAAGCGAGCGGGCACCTCCGCAGTATCTCCTGCTGCTCGCACGCGGGACCTACCCGCCGCTCGGGAGACTGCAGTCGGCGCAGTCTGTCCGTTTCGCCGCGCGATCTGACTCCCACCGGATACCGTGCTGCGGTAGTCGATCCCGGGAGTCAGAATGAGACTGATCCGTAGAACCGCGCAGTCCGCGGCCGTCGTACTGGCCGCTCTAGCCACTACGGCAGCCGGGCCCGGCGTCGCCGCGCCGGGGCAGAGCGCGAACCGGGTGACCCCTGGCGACTTCACCGGCTACGGGTTCGACCAGTGCCTCGCTCCCACGCAGTACGCCATGGACCGCTGGCTGACCGGATCACCCTTCCTCGGGGTCGGCATCTACATCTCCGGTGACTCACGTGCCTGCCGCTCCCAGCCCAACCTCACCCCGACCTGGATCTCCACCCAGCTGCGCAACGGCTGGCGGCTGCTTCCGATCACCCTGGGACCGCAGGCGTCGTGCAGCACCCGCTTTCCTCGGTACGGCAACGACCCGGTGATCGACTGGCATCCCACCAACAACTACGCAAGCGCGCGCGAGCAGGGCCGGCGCGAGGCGGTCAAGGCCGTGGGTGCCGCCGAGGCGCTCGGCATCTCACCCGGCAGCTCGCTGTGGTACGACCTCGAGGCGTTCGACATCAGCTCGCAGAACTGCCGTGAGTCCGCGCTCAGCTTCCTGTCCGCCTGGACCCGCAAGCTGCACCTGCTCGACTACGTGTCCGGCGTCTACTCCAGCGCCGCGTCCGGCATCAAGGTCCTCGACGACGCGTCCGTCAACCGCCCCGGAAGGTTCGCGATGCCGGACCAGGTGTGGATCGCGGACTGGAACGGCAAGGCCGACGTCTACTCCTCCTATATCCGCAGCAGCAGCTGGATGCCGCACAAGCGGGTCCACCAGTACCGCGGCGGGCACGACGAGACCCACGGCGGCGTGACCATCAACATCGCCAGCAACTTCCTCGACGTCGGCCGCGGCTCGGTCGCACCGACGGCTAGACCCTCGTGCGGGGTACGGATCAACTTTCCCAGCTACAAGGCGCTGACGCTGGGTGCCACAAGCGGGCAGACCATGGCCGCCCAGTGCCTGCTGAGAAACCGCGGCCTGTACTCCGGCTCCCTCACAAGCACCTACGACCGGGCCACCGACAACGCGGTCCGCACGTTCCAGCAGAACCAGTCACTGCCGGTGGGCGGCGGGATGACGGTGCGCACCTGGACCGCGATCCTGTCCCAGGGAAAGGCGCCGGTGATCAAGCGTGGATCGGCCAGCCACCCCGTACGACGGTTGCAGCGTGCCCTCAACGCGGCTACCCGCGCCGGTCTGTCCGTCACCGGAGTCTTCGACGCGAGCACGACGTCTGCGGTGCTCGGCTACCAGCAGCGTCGCGACCTGCCCCACACCGGGGTGGCCGCCGACGACACCTGGGCCGATCTCAAGGCCGGCCGCTTCTGACCTAGGACAAAGCGTCCGGCAGGGTCGCCGACCATGCGGAACGGAGCTCGGCGAGGGTCAGGGAAAACTGACCCTGGACCTCGAGAACCGCGTCGTCACCCGAGCCGTCGGTGACCCCGATCCGGGCGTGCGGGAAAGCCCGGGCGGTGCACATGTCGGTGAACCGGACCTCTTCGCTGCGGGGCACGGCCACGACGGCACGGCCCGCGGACTCGCTGAACAACGCGACGAAGGGGTCCAGCTCGTCGGGAATCCAGATGCGGGCACCGATGCCGTGACGAAGGCAGGACTCGACCACCACCTGTCCCAGCCCGCCGTCGGAGAGATCGTGGGCCGTGTCGATAAGTCCGTCGCGAGAGGCGTTGACCAGGATGTCGCCCAGCTGCTTCTCCGCGGCGAGGTCGACGACTGGAGGAAGTCCGCCGCAGTGCTCGTGGATGACATGGGCCCACTCCGAGCCGGACAGTTCCTCGGCCGTCGTACCGAGCAGGTACACCTGCTGACCCTCGGCGACGAAACCGACCGGAGTGCGGCGGGTGACGTCGTCGATCACCCCCAGCACGGCCACCACCGGGGTGGGAAGGATCGCGACGTCCCCTGTCTGGTTGTAGAGGCTCACGTTGCCACCCGTGACCGGAATGCCGAGCGAGCGGCAGCCATCAGCGAGGCCCCGCGTCACCTCGGCGAACTGCCACATCACGCCGGGGTCCTCCGGGGACCCGAAGTTCAGGCAGTCGCTGACCGCCAGCGGCCGTGCCCCTGTGGCGCTGACGTTGCGGAAGGACTCTGCAAGCGCGAGCTGGGCACCGGCGTACGGGTCGAGCTTGGCGAACCTGCCGTTCGCGTCCGCGGCGACCGCGACTCCTAGGTTCGACTTCTCGTCGATGCGGACGACACCTGCGTCCTCCGGCTGCGCGAGCACCGTGTTGCCGCGCACGTAGCGGTCGTACTGGTCGGTGATCCACGACTTGTCGCACAGGTTCGGTGAGGCCACCATCGCGAGCAGCGTCTCGCGGAGCTCCGCGCCCCCCGACGGTCGGGGAAGGCTTTCGGCTGCGGCGGCCTGTAGCGGGTCCTGCCACTGCGGCCGCGCGTAGGGACGGTGGTAGACCGGCCCCTCGTGGGCGACGGTGCGAGGAGGTACGTCGACCACGATCTCCCCGTGCCACTCGATGGTCAGCCGCCCACCCCGAGCCCGCTCTTCCGACGACACCTGGCTGACCTCGCCGACCACGGTGGCGTCGACGTCCCACTTCTCACAGATCTTCAGGAACCGCTCGACGTTCGCGGGCTCCACGACCGCCATCATCCGTTCCTGCGACTCGCTCATCAGGATCTCTTCCGGCGAGAGCCTCGAGTCCCGCAGGGGCACCCGGTCCAGCCACACGTGCATGCCGCCGTCACCGGCGGAGGCCAGCTCGGAGGTCGCGCAGGACAGGCCCGCACCGCCCAGGTCCTGGATGCCCACGACCAGGTGCTCGGCGAAGATCTCCAGCGTGCACTCGATGAGCAGCTTCTCCATGAACGGGTCGCCCACCTGGACGCTGGGGCGTCTCGATGACGCAGCGGGGCCGCCCTCGGTGTCACCGTTGGCGAAAGTCTCGGAGGCGAGCACGGAGACTCCACCGATGCCGTCGCCGCCGGTTTTCGCGCCGTAGAGGATCACCTTGTTGCCGGCACCGGAGGCCGATGCAAGATGGATCTGATCGTGTCTCATCACTCCGACGCAGAGTGCATTCACCAGTGGGTTGCCGGCGTACGACGGGTCGAATACGGCCTCGCCACCGATGTTCGCCAGCCCGAGGCAGTTGCCGTAGCCGCCGATGCCGGCCACGACTCCCGGCAGAACGCGGGAGGTGTCGTCGGCCTCGAGAGGACCGAAGCGCAGCGAGTCCATCACGGCGACCGGACGCGCGCCCATGGCAAGGATGTCGCGCACGATGCCACCGACCCCGGTGGCCGCGCCCTGGTAGGGCTCGACGTACGACGGGTGGTTGTGCGACTCGATCTTGAACGTGACGGCGTACCCGTCGCCGACATCCACGACGCCGGCGTTCTCACCGATCCCGACCATCAGCGACCGGCGCATCTCGTCGGTGACCTTCTCGCCGAACTGGCGTAGGTGCACCTTGCTGGACTTGTAGGAGCAGTGCTCGCTCCACATCACCGAGTACATCGCCAGCTCCGAGCTTGTCGGACGGCGGGCGAGGATCTCCCGGATGTTGGCGTACTCGTCCGGCCTCAGACCGAGGTCGGCCCACGGCTGGGATCGGTCGGGGGAAGTTGAGGCGGCCTCAACGGTGTCGAGAGCGGATCGCTGTTCAGTCACCAGATCGTGCTTCCAGGTCGGCTTGCCGGCGTACGGCGGACAACGCCCAACCTATCGCTGGCAGGGCCTCGGCCGAACCGCTGACCCGACCCCAGTTCGCATGGGAGGCTGGGCGTGCACCTTCCCGACTCAGTCGGACTACGTGGCCCGGAGGCACGCCATGACCATGGACCGACGAACTCTTCTCAAGGCCGGGGTCGTGGCGACCACCGGTGGGCTGCTGGCACCGACGGTAGGGGCACTCACCTCAGCCGTCACCGCGGCTCCTACCGTCGAGCGGGTCCTGGCCACAGGTCTCGGGGTGCCCTGGGGCGTGGCCTTCCTTCCCCGGGGTGAGAGGGGATGCGCCCGGTGAGGGCGGTCTGCTGGGTTTGGCCGTCTCGGCCGACTTCGCCCTCGACCGCCTGCCCCACCTGTACGTTCCGACCTCCTCCGACGACCGGGTCCTCTAACGAGAACTGCTCACCCAGCGGGGTGGCCGTCGCGCGAGGGTGCGAGTGGGTCGGCGCGCTGCGCGGTGAGGCGCTGTGGTCGGTGGACCTCGAGGGACCCGGCAAGGGGCGCAAGATCCGACACTTCCACCAGCGCTTCGGCCGGATCCGCACCGTGCAGAAAGCACC
>JALZKI010000011.1 GCA_030859325.1 Actinomycetota bacterium | reverse complement strand
CACCCGGCCCAGCCCAATCTTGTGCGCGAACGGCGCGACCTGTCCATCCACCCACGCCGCACCCTCGGCCGGAAGACCACGGGTGCGTTCGGCGACCTTCCGTCCCCGCCACGCCTGCACGGTGCCGCCCACGACCCGGCCCCACAACCGCGGCAGCCGGTGCCGCAGCTCCAACGCATCCCCCACCAGCGCCTGCCCGGCGTAGGTCGAGATCGACAGGGCGGCGGCCAGCTCCGCGGGCGCGAACTCCGCGACCTCCGGTGCACCCGGACCCGCCAACGCCACCAACCGCTCCATCCCCGGCACCCCGAACCCGTCCCGCCCACCCACACCGTCACCCCCAAGGACCGCATGCAGATCCGCCCAATGCGCCGCCACCGCAAGCAGTTCAGCCTCCGCAGCATCCGCGGCCCGTCGCCGACTCACAGCGAACACCAGCGCACCCGCGGCATCAAGGTCGTCCATCCCGTTGTCCATCCCGTTGACCATCCCGACGGCCTCCGACTTCCACCCGTCAGGTCCCGACGCCGGCCGCAAACCACCGAACCATCACGACCGGGAACCGAGACACTGAATCGTTCGAACATGTGTTCGAGTCTAGATGCTGCCACCGACACTTACCCCCTCATCCACCAGGCAGTTCACCCTTCTAGCAGGTCGTCTCCTTGGGCTCCACGGGGTCGCGGCAGAGGAGCAGATTCCGGACGACGTAGCTGTCGGCTGACTGCGACCTCTCGTTCGAGCAGCTCCCTGGCCTCACCGGCGTGGCGGTCGCGTGCGCGCACCTTCACCGGTCCGGGCGGGCTGTCCACATGCACGTCCGCGAGTCCCAGTCGCCGCTGGATCGGACCCTGGGTGATCCGCAGCGACTGGACCCTGGCATGCGGAACGATATGGGTCCGGCGCGAGAACCAACCATCCCGGCTGACCACCACGTAGTCGTCGCTTCCGACTCCGGAGAAGTGCCGGCCGATCGGTGAGACCCACCTCGCTCGCGCAGGGGGCCGGGTCAGGACGGCCCGATCCGGATCCACGCCGTCGAGCATGAATCTGGCAAGCCACATCGCGAGCGCGCGATCGCCGACGGGAAGCACTGTCGACGCCGAGGGGCCGCCCTCACCATTGGAAGATGTCGCGTATCCGGCGATCGAGACGTCCAGCCTGGCCCACCCCAGCCGCCTCCATATCACCGGTTCACTGACCAGCACACCCTGGAGCCGGCTCAGCGCGATGGTCTGCGCCGTCAGCTCGAACAACCCGCGCCTGACCTGTAGCCCGGCCGGGGTCTGCGCGACCGCGAAGCCGTAGCCGCCCGAGATCTTGCGGAACAGAATCAAGGCGAGACCACCGACGACGGGCAAGGATGCGGAGAAGCCACCCGCGTCGCCCAGCGCGGAGCCGAGCGCGAAGAGAAGCGCCACGACGAAGAGCGCCACCATCTCAGGGGTCAGCAGCGTGCTCAGGAACAAGAGCTTGAGGTCCACCCGGGCGAGCAGCCGGTCAGGTGCAACCGGGCGTGCCGGAGGCACCTCGGCCACATCCGCATCCATAGTCCCGCCGTACGACGCTGACCCCGGCGATGACTTCCCAGAAGGTTTCGGATCCTCCTGCGCGCGGACGGCGTCACGACGGGCCAGCAGAAGATCTTTCAGCGCTCGCGCATCAGCCAGCGTGAGAAAAGCCAGCGAACCCTCGCGTGCGCCGCCGCCTGCCACGTCCATCCGCAGCTCCGCCAGACCGACCAGTCTGGCGACGAACGGCTGGACGATGTCGACGCCCTGCAGCCGGTCGATCCTGATCCGGCGCGACTGGCGGGCGATCACACCGGTGTCGACGCGAAGCTCGTCGGCCTCGATCCAGTATTTCGTGCGCAGCCACGAGGCTCCGCCGTAAACCACACCGGCAACCAGCAGGGCGAGGAGCAGCAGCCCGAACGGACCCAGCTCGCCGCGCAGCACGTCTCGCCAGGTGGCGGTCAGCATCGCGACGACGAAGATCCCGCTGCGCACCAGCGGGGTCAGCGGCGAAAGTCTGCGGTAAGGCTTGTCGCTCACAGGCCCGCGGCCTGCGTCTCCCCGAGAGCCGTCAACCTGTCCCTGAGTCGGGCTGCCTCGTCCTTGGGCAGTCCCGGGATCCGAGCACTCGTCCCAGGGCTGGCGGTGTGCAAGCGGACGCTGGCGATGCCGTAGACCTGCTCCAGCGGTCCGGCGGTGATGTCGACGAACTGCATCCGGCCGTACGGAACCACAACCAGCTCCTTGTAGGTCGCGCCGTGCGTGATGTAGAGATCCTCGTCGCGCTCGGCGTACCCCCACGCCCGCGCGTTGCGCCCGACGACCACCCAACCGACAACCGCGAGCACCACCACCGCAGGCATCACCACGACCAACAGCCACGACGGCAGGCCGAACAGGACTTCTCCCGCCAGTATGGCCACCAGCAGCAGACCGGCGAGCACGCCGAGAACCGCACGACGCATCCTGCGTAGCTGCGGCGAGACCGGCTGCCAGGCGTTGCCCGGTGGTGCGAAGAGATCGTGCACAGTGGAAGTTTATGCGACGTGCAAGGATGACCGACGTGTCCGAACAAGGCCGGGAACAGCTGCTTGTGGGCATCGGGGCAGGCGCCGCGGGCTTTGCGGGACACGAGCGCGGCGGCGGCCCCGGGATGGCCACCCAGGACATGATCCTCAACATCGGCCCACAGCATCCCGCCACGCACGGCGTCCTGCGACTCCGGCTCACCCTCGACGGCGAGCGAATCGTGGATTGCGAGCCCATCGTCGGTTACATGCACCGCGGCGTCGAGAAGCTGTTCGAGGTCCGCGACTACCGGCAGGTCATCGTCCTCGCCAACCGGCATGACTGGCTCTCCGCCTTCTCCAGCGAGCTCGGCGTCGTCCTCGCGGTCGAGCGGATGCTCGGGATGGAGGTCCCCATCCGGGCTGTGTGGATGCGGACTCTGCTCGGCGAGCTGAACCGCGTCCTCAACCACCTGATGTTCATGGGCTCCTACCCCATCGAGCTCGGTGCCATCACGCCGATCTTCTACGCCTTCCGCGAGCGCGAGACGATCCAGCAGGTGATGGAGGAGCTCTCCGGCGGCCGGATGCACTACATGTTCAACCGGGTGGGCGGCCTCAAGGAGGACATGCCCGCCGGCTGGCTGAACCGGTGCTCCGCGGCCGTCGCTGCCGTGCGTTCGAGGCTGCCGCAGATCGAGGACATTGTCTTCGGCAACGAGATCTTCCAGGCCCGCACCCGGCACGTCGGTGTGCTTTCGCCCGAGCTGATCGAGGCGTACGGCGTCTCCGGCCCCATCTCGCGTGCGTCTGGTGTGGACTTCGACCTACGTCGTGACGAGCCCTACCTGGCCTACGAGGAGCTGACCGCCGACGGCGTTCTGCGCGTGTGCACGCGACCCGAGGGCGACTGCTACGCCCGGTTCGCGATGTTGCTCGACCAGGTGCTCGTCTCCCTGGACATCGCCGACGCGTGTGTCGACAAGCTGCGCTCGCTCGAGCACGGACCGGTCAACGTCCGGCTGCCCAAGGTTCTCAAGGCCCCCGAGGGCGCGACGTACGCCTGGACCGAGAACCCGCTCGGGATCAACGGCTACTACCTGGTCTCTCGAGGGGAGAAGACGCCGTGGCGGATGAAGCTGCGCAGCGCCTCGTTCAACAACATTGCGGTGCTGCCCGAGCTGCTCACCGGGTGCGTGGTCGCGGACATGGTCGCGATCCTCGGTTCGATGTTCTTCGTCGTCGGCGACATCGACAAGTAGTGGCCAGCAAGTGACCAACGCGGTCGAGTCCGGGACGGGGCCGCCGACCGGTCCGCCGTCCGGGCTCTATCTCAGCTGTCACCCGGGCGTCGCGCTCGACGACGGAGGTCAGACCCGTGCACTGCTGATGCGCAGCCGCATCCTCTCCGAGGTCCCCGGCGTCTGCGCCAAAGTGCTCACCTTCGAGGGTGCCACCGACTACCCCGAGCGACGAGAGCAGCTGATCGAGCGCAACCAACTGGTGCCGGCGGTGGAGCTGCTCAACATCTACGACCACCACCGGACGAACGAATGGGCCGACCTCGAACCCGGCGACGACCCGCTTGCCGACCTCACCGCCCACCGCAGGAAGGAGCTGAGCCTTCCCGACGGCACTCCCTGGCGGGTCACCTACGACCTGCCCCGCCGCGGAGGGACCGTGTACGACTACTTGCGCGCCGACGGTACGACATACCTTCGGATCCCGGGATTCGACCCCCTGCGACCAGGCAGGTTTCCGACCCACATCCAGCGGGTCTCCCCGAGTGGAGGGTGGCAGCACCTTCCGCTCTCCAGGTGGTACCAGGACTGGGTCCTCGAGGTCGCCGGAAGCCAGCGGACGTTCATCTTCACCGACGCGAGGCAGTTCGCACCGCTCCTGACACCGATGGACGGTCCTGAGCGGTTCCGGATCCACGTGCTGCACAACGCGCACGTGGATCCGCCCCGTCGATGGGACTCGCCCATGAGCGTGGGCAACCGAGGACTCCTCGAAGTCAGCGACCGGCTCGATGCGCTGGTACTGCTCACCGAACGGCAGCGCGCCGACATCTCCACACTTCGTGGCGAGAGCGACAACCTGTTCGTCACGCCCAACCCCGTGGACCTTCCCGAAGCACCAGAGGACCAAGCGCGCGACCCCAGGCTCGCGGTGATCGTCGCGAGACTCGTGGCGCAGAAGAGCCTGGGCGACGCGATCTCGGCCTTTCCCCTTGTCCTCAACCGGGTCCCCGACGCACGCCTGGAGATCTACGGCGACGGACCGCGACGTCAGGAGCTCCAGGACGACATCGACCGTCGCGGACTGGGGGAGTCCGTCGTGCTCAAAGGCTTCGACCCCAACGCGAAGGAGGCGCTGTGGCGGGCCAGTGCCTTCCTGATGACGAGCAAGTTCGAGGGGTACCCGCTCGCCACCTTGGAGAGCCTGGGTCGCGGATGCCCGGTGGTCGGCTACGACGTCAAGTACGGCCCCCGCGAGCAGATCACCGAAGGCGGTGACGGCTTCCTGGTTCCCGAGGGGGACATCTCCCGCCTTGCCGACCGGGTTGTCGAGCTGATGCGATCGCCCTCCCTGGTGGATCAGATGGGTCGGAAAGGCCGGAGCAAGGCAGCCGCGCACGGAACGGGCCGGTTCCTTCGGGACTGGACCCGGGTGCTGGACGCGGTGCTCGCGCAGAAACCGACTCGCACCCGCATCGAGAGCGCACGCCTGCGCGTCGAGCGGCTGGACGTCGTGCCTGCTGGCCGACCCTCCCCGTCCGGCCGGCGCCCTACGCAGTCACCGGTCCGGCCACTCGATTTCGGGGACGACCTCGACCTCACCGCAGTCCTGGAGCTGCAAGGCTCGGGAGCGCCGTTAGCGCAGGCCAGCCTCGAGCTGGCCGCCGTGTGGCGGACGAGCGGCGCCGTGGTGGCCCTACCTCTCAAGCAGACTGTGAGCGGTGAGGCGTTCCGGGTCAGCTCGCGCTTCCCGCTCGCCGACCTGCTCGCCGACCCCACAGCCGACCCGACGGCCGACCCGACGGCCGACTCGGCGGAGCTGCGCCTGCGCGTCGTCTGGCTGAACTCGGTCTGGGAGACCCGCGTGCACGTCCCGCCGGGGGACCGGCCCGCGATGACGGCAGACCTCTCAGCCGACGACGTTCTCATCTTGCACCGGCGTGCCCGCGAGCAGGGCATCGACGACCCTGCGTGAGGCCTGTCCGTCGTCCCATGGCACGAACCGATCCCGGAACTCTCGCCGGATGCCAGCGTACTCGCCGGCAGACTGCAGCACCTCGACGACCTCGTCGGTGTCGGCGCACACCGGTCCTGGAACGGTGTCGTGGTAGTCGAGGTAGAACCCGCGGCCGTCCTCGCGGTAGTGCACGAGGTCGGGAGCCAGGAAGCACATCGGCTTGTCGGTGAGCGCGAAGTCGAAGAAGGCCGAGGAGTAGTCCGTCACCAGCGCGTCAGCAGCGAGATACAGCTCGGAGATGTCGGGAAAGCGCGTGACATCGACGATCCGAGCATCGGTGTGCTCCTCGTCGGCGCCCATGGTGTTGTGGTGGCCCCGGAGCAGGACGAACGCGTCACCCAGCCTCTCGACCACCCTCTTCGCATCGAGGTAGCCGACCTTGTCGAAGATCCGTCCGGTGCGCAGGTTGTCGCGCCAGGTCGGCGCGTAGAGCACGACCCGCGTGGAACTCCCGATGCCCAGACGTCGACGGGTGCGGCGACGTACGTCCTCGGCAGTCGGCGAGACCAGGACGTCGTTGCGTGGGTAGCCGACCTCGAGCACCCGGCCGTCGTACCCAAAGGCACCACGCAGCGTCTCGGTACCGAACGGGCTCTGGCTGAGCAGAAGGTCCCATGACCTCGTCGCGGACACGAGCTGTCGACGGTGACGCCAGTTGGCGAAGCGGACGTCGACCCTGTCGTGCCCGATTCGCTTGAACGGGCTGCCGTGCCAGGTCTGCAGGACCACCTGCCCCGGACGGTCGCGGACGAACCCCGGGAGGACGGCGTTCGTGACCACGTACTGCGCGCGGCCGAGCAGCTCGAACCACTCCCTGGACCAACGCACCACCTGCCGTGCGCCCGGAGGCACCCGCACCGACCGGTCCACCACGCTGACCGCGAGGTCGAGCCCGTTCGCTCGGCGCGCCAGCTCCTCGCACACCGCACCCGGGTTGTCGCCTCCGGACTTCCCCGCGAACGCCTCGAACAGGGCGGCCGGGAGGAGCGGCTGCTCACAGGCGGCGGGATAGACGCGGTCGCGCAGCTGTTGACGAAGGTACGCTGGCCGGCTGTCCCGTTCCTCGCCCGGAGACAGGCGGAGCGTCAGAGAACCGTTCCCTCCGACTGCCGAGGGAGCGATGAGCAGCGTTCCCGAGTCCACCACCGGCTCGAGGGCGCGCCGCAGCGCGAGAGCGACACCGACATCGGCCTGCGCACCGTCGCTGTGCCGTGCGAGCACCGAGTACTGGTCGCGTGGCAACGTCGTCAGACCGAAACCCCACTCCTCGAAGAGCAAGGGGACCCGTGCGGTGAACTTACCCCTCCTGTCCCTCGCCACGGGGATCCACGGTGTGCGGCTGTGCGACCCGGCCAGGGCAAGCTCGGAACCGGTCGCAGCCACCCCGGTAAGCACCAGCTCGTCGCCGTTCGCAGCGATGTCTGCCACCACGACGGCCGGCCGCGGTGTCGGTGGTGGTCCTGGTGGCGCGAGGTCCTGACGGTTGTCGTCCAAGACGGGGCGCACGACCACGCTGAGCCCGAGCCCCTCGCTCCACTTAAGGGACCCGACGACGTCGGGACCGGCCGAGCTCTCCAGCAACCCGGCCGACCCACCGACCCTGCGTGACCGGAACGGCTCAGTCCGGAGGAGGCCGTCGGCCTCGACCCGGACCTGCACGTCAAAGGTACCTCCACCAGACGAAGTTCCCAGAAGGGAGGCGACGTCGATCTCCGCCTCGAACGCCGCGCCGCTGTGGTCCTCGAACATCCGACCCGCCCAGCGGTTCGCTTCGTCACCGCTGCGCGGTGCGGTGGGAACCGACACCTCCGCACCGGAGTTCCGCTCCCGAAGCACGAGGTGGGTTTGTTGGTCCACGCCCGTGGTGTATTCGACCAGCGCGACACCCTCCAGGCGCAGGACGCCGGGTGCCCGCCAGCCGAGCTCACTCAGCCGCGTGCGGAGCCGCCGCTCGCTTTCGGCCACCCGCGTCAGTGGGGAGCCGGCCGGCAGGGCGTCGGCGGTCGAGACGATGACGTGCGGGATGCCGTCCTGGACCCGGAACGGGAGGCCCGCACTGTTCTCGGCCGCCCGGTCGAGGTGCTCCTCCACCGCATGCCGCTCGTCATGGGCGCACAACCAGGTGGTTATCCGGTCGGCCACCGGAACGTACGCAAGGCTCTCCTGGTCCGCACCTCCCACGAGCAGCCTCAGCTCAGCACTGACCGCCGTCCAGAAGGCCTCGTCCTGGTTGACGGCAGCCCGCACCAGGTCGGCCGCAGCGGTCAGGGCTTGGGCCAAGAAATGCCGGACCGCGGTTTCCGGCACCCGGCCGGTCAGCAGGTCACGCGCCGCTGTCGTGCGCGCCAGCCGCGCTCGGGCCTGGTCAGGCTCACACAGGTCAGCCTGGAGCAGTGAGCGCCCGTCCGCACGTGAGGTCCACCGGTAGACCACCGCAGGAAGCACGTCGAAGGAACGGGCGGCGAGCAGCGCCTGAACGATCGGTACGACGTCCCCGCGGTCACCGGACTCGGTGAAGGAGCACCTTGCTGCGTCCCACGCAGCGCGCCGGAAGACATGCGTCCCCGGCATCAGGTTCGCCATGATCTGCGGGGTGTCCGCGAGGGTGGCCCTGAGCCGGCGCCGTGAGTTGGAGTGCCGGGCCCAGTCAGGCTCCCGGAAGCGACCCCTGACCTCGACGGCGGCGGATCCGACGGCCACGTCGGAGCCACTTTTCTCGAGTGCTGCCACGAGTCGGGCGTAGGCGTTGGGGGGCACCTCGTCGTCGGCGTCGCAGAAGGTGAGGTAACAGCCGGTCGCCCGCGCAGTCCCGGCATCGCGGGCAGCCGCGACCCCGCGGTGCTCCCGGGTCACCAGACGGAAGCCGGGATGCCGCTCGGCGTAGCGCTCGGCTATCTCGCATGAGCCGTCGATCGACCCGTCGTCGACGAGAACCACCTCAAGGTCCTCGTGTGTCTGGGCAACCAGGCTGTCCAGGCAGCTGGCCAACCGGTCGTGCGCGTCATAGATCGGGACGACGACGCTGAGGGACCGGTTCGCCATGTTGCTAGCCGAGCAGGCCCTTGTCCTGGAGGTACTGGTTGGCCACGTCCTCGGCGAGCTCACGCTTGACGTCCACCTGGGCGTTCAACGACTTCAGGTCCTCGGTGGTGAGCACGTCGGACAGCTTGTTGAGCGAGTCGGCGACATCGGGGTTCTGCTCGAGGAACTGGCTGTTCACCACGGGAGTCAGATTCTCGGCGTTCTGAAGGTCCTTGTCGTCCTCGAGAACGACCAGCTTGAGGCTCTCCAACGAACCGTCACTCGTGCCGACCTGGCCGAGGTCGACCTCGCCGCTCTGCAACGCGTCCTTGGTCTGCACGGTGCCGAAACCGAGCGGCTCGAAGCCACTGAACTCGATCCCGTAGGTGGACTCCAGACCGACCTGGCAGTCTGGTCGCTCCGGGCAGTCGGACGCCGCGGCGAGCGTAATCGGCTCTCCGAGGTCACCGAGGTCGCTCAGCGTGGTCAGGTCGTTCTCCTCGGAGAACTCCTTGGTCACCGCGAACGCGTTCGCGTCCTCGGCCTCGGCGGGCTCAAGCGGCTCGACGCCGTACTCAGTCCCCAGCTTGTCGAGCTGGCCGATGGTCTCCTCGACGTCGGGCGAGGCGACGGGCTTTGCCTCCGCGCCGTTGGTGTCGCGGTTGAGGAACTCGGTCATCGAGGAGGCATAGTCGGGAACCACGTCGACCTTCCCGCTCGAGAGCGGCGGGACGTAGAGGTCACGGGTGTCGACGGCCTGCAGTCTCGGTGTGAAGCCGGCGTCCTCGAGGAGTGCGGAGTACATCTCCGCCATGACCTCCATCTCGGTGTATGCCTGATGTGCGATCACGACCTCACCGCCGCCGGAGTCCTTGCCCGACCCGCCTTCGAGCGTGTTCCCACCACCGCCGCCACAGGCGGCCAGCAGGATCAGGGGTGCGACTGCCGCAGTCGTCAGCGCCCGTCGTACCCCGACCCGCTTCGTCGGGTTGTTGGCTCGCGAACTGGTGCTCATGGCGCTCCGCCTTCTGTGTCCCGCGGTCCCTGACCGCGCGTGTCCGGTGGGCGCTCATGGTGGCACCCGCACCAACCACTTTACCCGGTGTTCCTGGCGGCTCTCGCAGCCCGGTCAGAACGGCCGGTACGACGGGCGCGCGCAACGGGGTCGAGGAGCCACTGGATGCCCACCATGAGTGACTCGAGGAGCAGTGCGATCACGGCGACCACCAGCGCTCCGGCGATGACTTGCACCGTGTCCAGCCGCCGGAAGCCGAGGGTGATGATCCGTCCCAGTCCAGGCCCGGCGACCAGAGCGGCGATCGTCGCGGTTGCCCATACCTGCACCACCGCCAGTCGCACGCCGGCCATGATCAGGGGCAGCGCCAGCGGCAGCTCGACGCGACGCAGCAGCTGTCGGCCCTGCATGCCCATGCCCCTGGCGGCCTCGACGGTGTCCTTGTCGACCTCACGCATTCCGACGTAGGCGTTGGTGAGGATCGGCGGCAGCGCGAAGAGCACCAGGGCGATCAGCGTCGCCAGGCCGGCTCGGCCGTACGGGCCGAAGTCGTCGCTGCCGAAGGGCAACCCGATCGAGAGCATCAGGAGCACCGCGAAGGTGGGAACGGCACGACCGACGTTCGAGATGTTGACCGCGAGCACCCCGCCCTTGCCGATGTGGCCGAGCCACAGCGCGATCGGGAGGCCGACAAGGACGGCAAGTAAGGTTGCGGTGACGGTCAGCAGTGAGTGCTCGACCAGACGGTTCCATACCCCTTCCTCGCCCTGCAGGTTGGCAGGGTCCTGGAACCACCGGACCACGTCGCTGATCACGAGGCCACCTTCGTCCGTGCCCACGGCGTGAGAACCCGTTGCAAGGCGACCAGCAGCAGATCGAAGGTGACTGCCAGCACCACGCAGAGGACGCCCGCCGCGAGGACCTGCGGCCGGAACTGCGTGTTCACCGCCTGGAACAGTAGGTTGCCGAGTCCGCCGTAGCCGATGATCGCGCCCACGGTTGTCAGTGCCACGGTCGAGACCGTCGCGACCCGCAGCCCCGCCATGACCGAGGGCAACGCCAGTGGGAGCTCGACCCGGAGCAGCAGCCGCCGGTTGCTGTAGCCCATGCCGATCGCAGACTCGCGGACGTCGGAGGGCACCGCCCGCAACCCCTCCAGCAGGTTACGCACCAGGATCGTCAGGGAGTACAGCACTAGTCCGACCACGACCGTGGTGGCGGTCAGCCCGGTCACCGGTAGGAGCAATGAGAACAGCGCCAGTGAGGGGATCGTGTACAGCGCGGTGGTAGTGCCGACCACGAACCACTCGAGCCTTCGGTAACGTCGGGCCAGCAACGCTAAGGGAAACGCGATGAAGAGACCGATGGCCACCGAAAGAACGGTGATCCAGACATGCTGCACGATCGCCTCCCCGAGCTCGGAGGACCGGCTGCGAAGGTACTCGCCGCAGATCCACTCGTTGCGGACCATGCAGTTTGTCTCAGCACCCGAAGGCGCAACCGACGGAGCTGGCGTCGCCAACGGTGACAATAGCCGGGCAAGAACGAGAAGGGCCACGTATGGACCGTAACGAACGCCCGATGATCCGGCTTGCGGGAGTCGGCAAGACCTACGCCGACGGCACGGTCGCCGTGCAGGAGGTCGACCTTGACGTGCCCCGCGGCACCACCGTCTGCCTGGTCGGTCCTTCCGGCTGTGGCAAGTCCACAACCCTGAAGATGGTGAACCGTCTCATCGAGCCGACCTCGGGCACCATCACCCTTGACGGCGAGGACGTCACCCGCACCGACCCGGTGGCACTGCGTCGTCGGATCGGGTACGTGATCCAGCAGGTCGGACTCTTCCCGCATCAGTCGATCTGCACCAATGTCGCCACCGTCCCCTCGCTGCTGGGATGGGACAAGAAGCGGGCCCGTGACCGCGCCGACGAGCTTCTGGACCTGGTCGGCCTCGACCCCGCCCAGTACGGCGACCGCTACCCGCACCAGCTCTCCGGAGGGCAGCGTCAGCGCGTCGGCGTAGCGCGCGCGTTGGCCGCAGACCCTCCGGTGCTGTTGATGGACGAGCCGTTCGGAGCCGTGGACCCGGTGGTCCGGGCGCGTCTGCAGGACGAGTTCGCGAGAATCTCGCGCGAACTCGACAAGACGGTCATGTTCGTCACCCACGACATCGACGAGGCCGTCCGGCTCGGTGATCAGGTCGCGGTGTTCGCCACCGGCGGCCGGCTCGCGCAGTTCGACGTGCCCGCCAAGATCTTGGGCGAGCCGGCCGACGACTTCGTCGCGGACTTCGTCGGCGCGAGTCGAGGTCTGCGGCGGCTCTCGGTGACCCAGATCCAACGGGACGACCTCGAGCCCGCGAACGGCGAGCGGGCCCGGGAAAGCATCGAGCTCAGCTGCTCGCTGGAGGACGCGCTGGCCATGATGATGAGGTACGACGACGGGATGGTCGCTGTGACCGAGAACGGCCGGACGGTCGGCGTACTCACGCCCAATGCGGTGCACCGCGCGCTGCGTCGTTCCGTGGCCGCCGGCGGCACGTGAGGAGCGTCAGCAACCGATCGTGACGTCGCGGTGCCACGACTGGGTGACGTACCTCGTGCTCCAGCCCATCGACAGGTAGAGGCCGTCTGCACCGGTCGGTGAGTCTGCGTCCACCTCGAGCCCGACGCTACTCAGACCTCGGGTCGCCGCATCGGCGATGACCGTTCTGAGCAGGGACTTTGCCACTCCTCGACCGCGGGCCGAGGTCCGCACACCGAGATAGGCGACATAGCTGCTGGTCGGCGCGACGGTGCCCTCGTGCGTCGACTCCCCACTGACCGTGCCCACCAGCGTGCCCACCGGGACAGGCCCGGGGCCGTCGACCAGCTCGGCGAGCCACCAGTGGTCCCAGCGGTGGCCGGGGTCCTCCCGCAGCCGGAGCAGGAACTCGTCGAAGGTCTCGGCTTGGGAGTTGAAATGATCTGCGAAAGCGTCCTCCAGGACGTCATGCGCCGCCCGCAGGTCGTCCTCGTCGGGCATCCCGCTGCCCGCTCGCTTCACGCGTCGGATACGGACCCCCTCCTTCGGCGCGGGGACGGCGGTGTCCTCGTGCCGCACGGGCCTGCTCATCTGCCACCACGTGCGCACGTGCTCGAAGCCAGCTCTGGCGAGCCAGCGCTGCTGCCGCTCGGCGGCGGCGAACGCACCGGCGTCGATCTGCTGCGGGTCGATCCTCCGCTCCGCGCCGACCTTGCCGGCTGCCTGCTCGCCCCACTCGAGGAGCATCTCGGCGGCCCGGTCCGCGACTGAGTCGTCGAGCTGCGGGTCGACGACCAGCAAGAAGAGCATCCGGCCAAGTGCCCGGTCGTGTGCGCTGGCCCAGGCCTGTGCCGCGCCGGAGCGGTCGCACAGGACCACGTTGCGCCGGATGCCGGCGCCGGTGCGGGAGATCTCGACGAGCACCTCCTCCTCAGAGGCGCTCGCCCAGCCTCGGGCGTAAGTCTCGTGCCGTCGCAGCAGCTCGGTCAGCTCCGCGGCGTCGCTCTTCTCCGGCATACACAAGGCCCAGCCGGAGGGCAGGTCGCAGGTGGCGGTGACAGGGACCGAAGGGTCCTTCTCGAGCAGGATCACCCGCCAATAGTTCCGTATCCGGAAGCCGGTGTCGCGACCGGGCACCCGCCGAGTCGGCCCGCCGCTGGCCCGCCTCGCAGCTCAACGGGCACAAGTGCCCTTTCACGGCTTCTGGATCGATCCAGAGGCGGTTGTGCCCGTCGAAGTACGGCGCGTGCAGGTTCGGCGACGCCCCTCGGGGAGGCGATCGGGCTCAGCGTAGGTGGCGCTCGGCACCGTCGCGGACCAGACACGCTCGCTCCAGCAGCAGCGAGCCCACCACGACCAGGGCACCCGCCAACCCGCCGACCAGCGAACGGACGACCCGCTGCTGGGCCAGCTCGGCGTCGGCGATACCCAGCCAGCTGAGCGCGTAGCCGAGGTAGCCGGCGCCCACCATGGCTCCTGCCAGCGCGCACGACTTGGCCAGCACGAGCCGGTTGACCGCCTTGTGCGGCGCGATCCGCTCGTTGCGCTGGTGCAGGGAGCGGTACGTCGCCCACGCCACAGACCCGACGATCAGCGCGACGAACAGTAGCGCGAGAACGGGTAGCCATCCGACGGTCGGCGCGGAGCCGGACAGCTCGATGCTGACCGGTCGCAGCAGCCAGCCCAGGACGAGACCGACCAGCGCGAACAGCGTCAGCGCTGCCACACCCGTCGTACTGACATGGCCGGATGGACCCGGCGGAGCGTCCTGGTCGTCCTCACCCGGAAGCTGCCTGCTCACTGCAGCGTCAGCGACACGTCATCGCGCCGCTGGACTCCTTCACTGCCGACCTTGTCCAGAAGCTCGGCGACCGGACCCCGGTCCAGCAGCTCGGCATCGGGGTCGACGTCGTGCCAGGGCGCGAGGACGAATGCTCGGTCCTGCGCCTTGGGGTGAGGCAGGGTCAGGGAGTCGTCGTCGGAGCGGCGGTCCCCGATCACGATCAGATCGACGTCGAGGGTGCGAGGGGACCCACTTACCCCGGTGCGTTCTCGACCGAACGCGTCTTCGATCGCGAGGACACGGTCGAGCAGGGTGTGCGCGGACAGCGTGGTGTCGATGAGCACGACCGCGTTGTAGAAGTTCTGGGAACCTGTCGGCGCCTCGACCGGCTCGGACTCGTAGACCGGTGAGACTGCGGTGATCCACACGTCTGGAGTGTCCGCGAGGGAGTCAACCGCTCCCTGAAGGCTGGCGAGGCGTTCCCCGAGGTTGGAGCCCAGCGCCAGAACCGAGCGGCGGATGGGATGCATCTCACCGGTCAGCGTGTCGGTGTCCACGATGTTGGGGTTCGGGGTCTCAGTCACGATCGGCTCCGAAAGATTGTCAGGGCGACGTCTGCGAACGTCGCTTCGATGGGGGCGTCAGGTTTGTGCACGGTCACTTCGGCCCATCCCACGCGTCTGTCCTGGAGGCAGACGTTTGCGATGCGATCGGCCAGCGTCTCGATGAGGTTCACCGGGTCGGTCTCGACGGCCTGCTTGACCGCTGCCACGAGGCTTCCGTAGTCGACGGTGTCCTGCAAGTCGTCACTGTTCGACGCCGGACGGGTGTCCACACCGAGGACCAGGTCGACCTTGAACACCTGTCCGTCGAGGCGTTCGAAGTCGAAGACACCATGGCGACCTCTGGCCTCGATCCCCAGCACGACCAGCCTGTCCAGGCCATCGGACGAGGTTTGTGGCGGGTCGCGTCGCGTCCAGGTGCCTTGTTCAGTCCTCATGGTGATTCCCCGAGATTACCGGTGAGGCGTGGTGAATCCACAACCGCCAACCAGGGGGTGTGCGAACAAACACATTGGTCGCGACCGCCTTGGCGCCGTTGAAGGTGCCCTTGTCGGTGGTCTCGTCCGCGGTCAGCACGTTCTCCGTGCAGGTCACCGAGGCGACGGCCCCCAGCACGCTGGTCTTCACGTCGGTGAGGAAGAACTGGATGTAGGGCGTGTTCGCCATGATCAGCGCCCAGGAACGGTTGATCGCCGACGTCCCCCGCACGGGCAACGCGCCCGGATGCACACACATCGCTTCCTCGTGGTCGAGCCAGAGCGCGCTCATCGCGTCAAGGTCACCGGCCTCGAAGGCGGTGTAGAAGTCGACGTTCGCCCGCTCGATCACGAGCCTCGCCTCGGCCGCCGGGTCGGGCGTCGGACCGGTCATCGCGTCGGGCCGCGGTCGGTAGCAGCAGCCCACCGGGATGCGGCCCGGACGGCGTCGGCGCTCCCACGGACCGAGTGGGTGCGGATACACCAGGCGCCCGCAGCAGCCGCCAATGCCGCAGTAGCCGTCGTCGCGTCGTCTCGCAGCGCTGGTGGGCGAGGCGCGCCGCTTCCGTCGGTGAGCAGCTCGCCGAGGAAGCGCTTGCGGCTCGCGGCGACCACGAGTGGATGACCGAGAGCATGCAGATCCTCCATCCCCGCCAGCACGTCCCAGTTCTGGGTCGCAGTCTTGGAGAAGCCGATTCCAGGGTCGAGGGCGATCTTCTCCGCGTCGATCCCTGCCTTGAGTGCCGAGTCGAGCTGCACACCGAGCTCACGCACCACGTCGGCGACCACGTCGGCGTAGTCGGTACACGTCTGCATCCGGTCCGAGTGCGCACGCCAGTGCATCAGGATGTACGGCGCCTCGGCTGCGGCCACCACGTCGAACATCTGTGGGTCCGCACGGCCACCTGAGACGTCGTTGACCAGAACCGCACCCACGGCGAGGGCCGCCCTGGCCACCGCGGCCCGCATGGTGTCGACCGAGACGAGCACGTTCCTGGCCGCCAGCTCCTCCACCACGGGAAGGATCCGGTCCAGCTCCTCCTGCACGCTTGGCCTGGTGGCACCCGGCCGCGTCGACTCACCTCCCACGTCGACGAGATCGGCGCCACCCTCGACCAGCTGGCAGCCGTGCTTGACCGCGAGCTCCGGGTCGAACCAGCGGCCGCCGTCGGAGAAGGAGTCAGGCGTCACGTTGAGCACACCCATGACCAGGGTGCGCCCCGGCCGTGGAAGCCCGGCGACGTACCTTCGAGGCTCGACGTACATACCGCCGACCCTATCCCCCGTCACGATGGGTCCCGTGCCGGTCGAGATCGAGCTGGAGCCGGTCAGCGGCCGTTCATGATCAGGCTCATCGCCTCGGACCGGGTGGCCGCGTTGTGCAGCACGCCACGAACCGCAGAGGTCACCGTCCGCGCACCGCCCTTGCGCACCCCGCGCATGGTCATGCACAGGTGCTCAGCCTCGATGACCACGATGGCGCCCCGTGCCTCAAGGATGTCGATGAGCGAGTCGGCGATCTGCGTGGTCAGCCGCTCCTGCACCTGCAGACGGCGCGCAAAGACGTCGACCAGCCGAGCCAGCTTGGACAGGCCGGTGATCCTGCCGTTCTCGTTCGGTATGTACCCGACGTGCGCCACGCCGGTGAACGGGATCAGGTGGTGCTCACACATCGACCACATCTCGATGTCCTTGACCAAGATCATCTCGTCGTGACCGAGGTCGAAGGTGGTCGTCAACACCTCCTCGGGCTGCATCCGGAGACCGGCGAAAAGCTCTGCGAGGGACCTGGCCACCCGCTCCGGAGTCTGCCGCAGACCTTCCCGGTCCGGGTCCTCGCCGACTGCGAGAAGCAGCTCGCGCACCGCGGCCTCGGCCCGGTGCGCGTCAAAGGGCGCGATGTCTCGTAGCGGTTCCTGGCTGATCCGGTTGACCGTCATGAGTTGACGGTGGGATCCCCGTGCACGTCACCGCCGCTTCCGGGCGGCGTCAGGATCACCGCGCCCTCGTCCTCGACGGGTCGAGTGCCGTTGGTTGCTGACTTCGGGACGTCGACCGGTGGGATCGAGGACGGCTCACGGTTCGGCGATCCGGTCCACGCCGGCCGGGTGGACCGACGGCGCAACGCCTCGAAGATTGCTGCGATCTGCGCCTTGTCCAGCGTCTCCTTCTCCATCAGGGCGAGCACCAGGGTGTCCAGCACGTCCCGGTTATCCTCGAGGACGTCGAAGGCCTCCTGGTGAGCATCGGCGAGGAGCTTCTTGGTCTCGTTGTCCACGATCGCGGCCACGTCCTCGGAGTAGTTACGCGTGTGCCCCATATCACGTCCCAGGAACGGCTCGCCCTGGATGTCGCCGAGCTTGATCGCACCAAGACGCTCCGTCATGCCGTACTGGGTGACCATCGCCCTTGCGAGGGTGGTTGCCTTGTCGATGTCGTTGCCGGCCCCGGTCGTCGGGTCGTGGAAGACCATCTCCTCCGCCGCGCGGCCACCGAGCATGTAGGCGAGCTTGTCGAGCATCTCCGAGCGGGTCTGCGAGTACTTGTCCTCGTCGGGCAGCACCATCGTGTAGCCCAACGCCCGGCCGCGGGGCAGGATCGTCACCTTGTGCACCGGGTCCGTGCCCGGCAGCGCCGCCGCCACGAGCGCGTGTCCGCCCTCGTGGTAGGCGGTGATCAGCTTCTCCTTCTCGCTCATCAGCCGGGTGCGCTTCTGCGGCCCAGCGATGACCCGGTCGATCGCCTCCTCGAGCGATGCGTCGTCGATCATCTTCCGGTTCTCGCGCGCAGTCAGCAAGGCGGCTTCGTTGAGCACGTTGGCCAGGTCGGCACCTGTGAAGCCGGGTGTACGGCGGGCGACGGACAACAGGTCCACGCCCTCGGCCATCGGCTTGCCGCGCGAGTGCACCTGTAGAACCATGTGCCGGCCTGCCAGGTCGGGCGCCTCGACACCGATCTGCCGGTCGAAGCGGCCCGGGCGGAGCAGCGCGGGGTCGAGGATGTCGGGGCGGTTGGTCGCCGCGATAAGGATGACCCCGCCGCGTACGTCGAAGCCGTCCATCTCGACGAGCAGCTGGTTCAGGGTCTGCTCCCGCTCGTCGTGACCGCCGCCCATGCCGGCGCCACGGTGTCGTCCCACGGCGTCGATCTCGTCGATGAACACGATGGCGGGTGCGTTCTCCTTCGCCTGCTCGAACAAGTCGCGCACGCGGGAGGCACCGACACCGACGAACATCTCCACGAAGTCCGAACCGGAGATGGAGTAGAACGGGACACCGGCCTCGCCGGCGACGGCCCGGGCCAGCAATGTCTTTCCGGTTCCAGGTGGGCCGTAGAGCAGGACTCCCTTGGGAATCTTCGCCCCGACAGCCTGGAACTTCACAGGCTCCTGCAGGAACTCCTTGATCTCGCCGAGCTCCTCGATCGCCTCTTGGCAGCCGGCCACATCGGCGAACGTCGTCTTCGGCATGTCCTTGGTGATCAGCTTCGCCTTGGACTTGGCGAACTGCATCACGCGTCCCCCACCGCCCTGCACCTGGTTCATCAGAAACAGAAAGAGAAGGATGATCAGCGCGAACGGGAGCAGGGTGGCGAGGATCTGACCGAGCACGCTCGGCTTCGGCACCTCGACGTTGAACTTCTCGATCTCGCCCGCCACGACCTGGTCGTTGGCAAGGGCGACGAGGTCGTCCTGCTGACCGGTCACCCAGGAGGCGATGACCTCGTCGCCACCGTCGAGCGTGGCTCTGATCTCCTGGTCACCGTCGACGAAGAGAACACTCTCGACCGACCCGTCCTCGAGGTGGTTGACCATCTTCGACGTGTCGATCTCGTCGTACCCGCCGTTGGGCGCGATGTACTGCAAGGCGATGAGCACGCCCACTACGGCAACGACGATCCACAACCAGGGACCGCGGACAATACGTTTCACGTTCATGTACCGGGGTCTGCGCCCCGCCCTCCTGCCAACTCAACGCTCTCCAGATCCCGACGCTACACGCCAGGAACAACGGGGCAGCGCGCTTTCCGAGCACGTCTCCGCACCCTAGTCTCGCTCGAAACTTCCGCCGAACCCAATCGAATCGTTCAGATCAGGAGTAAACGTGTGGTGCCAGCGTGCCGACCGAGCGAAGGTTGCGGTACCGCTCGTCGTAGTCGAGTCCGAAGCCGACCACGAACTTGTTGGGGATGTCGTAGCCGACGTACCTGACATCGACACTCGTCCGCTGGGCCCCGGGTTTTCGCAGCAGGGTGCAGACCTCGACGGAGGCCGGACCGCGTGAGCCGAGGTTGGACACCAACCACGACAGGGTCAGGCCGGTGTCGATGATGTCCTCGACGACGAGCACGTGCCGATTGTTGATGTCGGTGTCCAGGTCCTTGAGGATCCGCACGACACCGGATGACTTGGTGCCCGAGCCGTAGGACGAGACCGCCATCCAGTCCATCTCCACGTGCCGCCCGAAATGGCGGGCCAGGTCGGCCATCACCATGACCGCGCCGCGAAGGACACCGACGAGCAGGATCTCCTTGCCGGCGTAGTCCTTCTCGATCTCGGCAGCCATCTCCGCGAGCCGGTCCTGGATCTGCGCCTCGGTGTAGAGGATGTCAACCAGGTCACCCTCGACGTCCGCTTCGTCCATGAGGCTCAGCCTGCCACAGGGATCAGCCAGGGCCCGCCCCGGTCCACCGGAAGCGCAACCTGTCATCCCGGCGTACGACGTGCACGTGGCCGGGCAGCTCGACCCGCAGCTGTCCGTGGTAGCTCCCCACCAGTTCGTCGATGGCTTGCACATGCACCCGGAACAGCTCGCCGGGCGGACTGCCCGCACGCAGGGCGGCGAGCCGCAGCACTCGCAGACGTACGGCGGCACTCAGCGTTGCGAGCCGGGTGATGTCGAGACCTTCGTCGAAACGGTACTGGCCGAGGACCCACTCGGCCGTGTCGTCGAGCGACTCCACATCCTCGCGCAGCATCTCCGCCGTCCGCGCCAGGGCGGCGGCCACACCGGGGCCGAGCTCCTCCTCGAGCATCGGCATCACCCGCTGCCGGATCCGGGCACGCGTGAACCGTGGGTCCTCGTTGTGCGGGTCCCTCCAGAAGTCGATGCCTTCAGCACGGCAGGCCGCCTCGGTCTGAACGCGTGTGACCTCGAGCAGCGGCCGGCGGTACGGCTGGAACGCGGGCCGCATGCCGGCGACCGACCGCCCACCCGACCCGCGGGTCAGGCCGAGCAGGACCGTCTCGGCTTGGTCGTCACGGGTGTGGCCGAGCAGCACGACAGTCGACCCCGCGCGCTCGGCGATCTCACTCAGCATCGCGTACCTCGCCTCGCGTGCAGCCGCCTCGGGTCCCTGTCCACTGGCCGTCACCTCGACCCGCACCATCGCGGTCTCGTGTGCTCCGAGCCCGGCCATCTGCACGACGACCTCGTCAGCCCGTTCGCGAGAGTCGTCCTGCAGCCCGTGGTCGACGGTGACGCCGACGACGTGCCAGGGCTTGCGGCGTGCCTCGAAGATCGTCGCGGCGAGCAGTGCAAGCGAGTCGGCTCCGCCCGAACAGGCCACCAGGACGGGATCAGCACCCACATCGGCGAGCGATCGGCGTACGGCGAGCCGGACCACGGCGACCGCAGGGTCGAGCATGGCGGCGTCCCGGCTCAGCCGTGCACGCGACGGACCCAGCTGCCGGGGTCGCCGATCTCGGCCTTGGAGGGCAGGTTCTCAGCAGCGACCCAGACCTTGTTGAAGCCCTCCATGCCGACTTCGTCGACGACTCCGCGCACGAATGCGGCGCCGTTGCGGTACTGCGCCATCTTCGCGTCGAAGCCGAGGAGCTTGCGCAGGATCCGGTCGAAGGTGCCCGCACCCTTGCGGCGCTGGTTGAACTTGCGTCGGATCTCCTCGACGGACGCGATGACCTCCGGCCCGACCCCGTCCATCACCACGTCGGCATGCCCCTCGAGCAGTGACATCACGCCGGTGATCCTGTCCATGGTCGCCCGTTGCTCCGGGCTTTGCAGAAGGTCCAGAAGACTGACGTCGTCGTTGCCACGGGCGAGGTCCGATAGGCGCTTGACGGCCTCGCCGAGCATACCGGCCAGCTTGGCTGGATCGATCTCGACCGATCTGGTGAGGTTGGCGATCTCGCTGTAGATGTGGTCCCGCATCCAAGGGACAGCCGTGAACTGCACCCGGTGGGTCTCCTCGTGCAGGCACACCCAGAGCCGGAAGTCGGAGGGGTCTACGCCCAGCTCCTTCTCGACGTGGACGATGTTCGGCGCCACGAGCAGGAGCCGGCCGGTGGCAGTGCCCGCAGCCGGCGAGCCGTCGAGTGCATAGAACGGGTCGAACTGGCCCAGGACCTTGGAGGACATGAAGCCCAGCAGCGCCCCCAGCTCGACGCCGGTCACCCGAGAGCCGACGGCCTCGGCGAACGCGCCGGGCGCCCCCTTCTTCTCCTGGAGCCGGTCGATCAACGGCGAGATGACGGTGGCGAACCCGTCCACGTTTGCCTGGATCCAACCAGGCCGGTCGACGACCAGCACGGGTGCGTTGAGTGCTGTCCCGTCGGGGGCGACCAGGCCGGTGAAGTCGCGCACCAGGGGGGTGGACCTGTCGGCCCCGGCACGTAGCTCGGCGACCACCGCGTCGGCCTCGGACCGCGCGATCACGGGGCCGGGGCCGGCCATCTTCGACGCCGTGCTGACAGCGAGGTCCCAGTCGACCATCGCGGAGCGCTTTGCTGACATGATCTCGACCTTACGTCGTTCCGCACGAACAGCCCGCGAGCGCAGCCGCGATCTCGTCGACCGCTGCCCGTGCGTCGAGTGTGTCGCGCACCTTCACCCGGTCGGCTATCGCGACGAAGCCCAGCTGCGTTCCGTCCCGGTCGGTGACGACACCGGCGAGTCCGTGCACCCCGGTCAGCGTTCCCGTCTTGGCCCGCACCCTTCCGGGCCCCCGGACGTCCCCGGTCTCGAACCGGTAGGCCAGCGAACCGTTGAAACCCGCGGTCGGCAGGCTGGTGATGACCGACCGGACACCGAGGTGTTCGGACCCGGCGGCCACCTCGATCACCGACAGCAGCGTCGCGGGGGCCAGCCGGTTCCTGCGGGACAGTCCGCTGCCGTCGACGATCCGGGCCTGTGCCATGTCGACTCCCAGCCGCTTCAGCACCCGACGGACGGCCACCGAGCCGTCTGCGAACGACCCCGGTTGACCCTCGGCGAGAGCCACGTGGCGGAAGAGGACCTCGGCGGCCTCGTTGTCACTGACCTCGAGCACGCCCTGCACGATCTGCGCCAGCGGGGCGCTTTCCACAGCCGCCAGCTCCTCGGCACCGGCCGGCGCACGAGTCCGCGTCGGATCGCCGAGGACGGTGATGTCCTGGCGTGCCAGTGCCTTCGCGAACTGCTGCGCCGCGTCGGCCGCCGGGTTGCCGGTGCGGGTCACCTCACCCGAGACCTCACGCCCCTCGTTGACCCACAGCGGCGACACCGGGGTGACCACGTCGTCTTGCACGTAGGAGGACTCCCAGTCGGGACTGACCGCGGGACCGGCGAACAACGACGTGTCGTACTTCAGGCGTACGACGGTCCGGCCCCGCTCGGCCAGGCTCCGGGCAGTGCCCTCGGCCAGGGTCCCCAGGTCGGCGCGGGCGGGATAGACGTCGTCGTCGGTGACAGGAGCACGCTCGAGGAATGGGTCACCGCCACCCATCAGCACGATTCGCCTCGCGCTCGGCCCCGTCACGACCGTCGTACGGAACCGATGGCCGGGGCCGAGGGCCGCGAGTGCTGCCTCCGCGGTCAGCAGCTTCATGGTCGACGCTGGTGTGACCACCCCTTCGCCGGTGCGGTAGAGCGAGGAGCCGTCGCTCAGCTGCGAGACCGACACGGCGACGTGTCTGCCCAGGTCCCGGTCCTTGACAAGCCCGGCGAGCGCCCGGCGTACCTTCCTCGGGGCGGCGTCCTGGCCACTGGTCTGTTCTGCGACCGGGGGGGCCGGGTTCGCCGTCGGCAAGGTGAGATCAGGAGGGGGTGCCACCTCGGCGGGCTCGGTGACCGGTGAGGGTGTGTCCAGGGCTAACCACCGGCTGCCGAGGTCGAGCTGGTAGGCAACCACTGCGAGGACCAGGACGAGTACGACGGACGTGACGGTGGCTATCCGAAGGAACCGGCCGGAGTGGCTTCGGTGACCTCTTGCCACGTCTTCCGCCTCCCCGACTGCGCATCTGTCGCTGTTGTGCGCGAGACTAGCCAAACACACGGGGGCAGGCCCCTGTGTCCCCCGAGACGCCATACGGGCGAGAGGCAGCAGTGGAGGTACGGCAGTGGAGTTCGACGTACTGGTTGAGATCCCCAAGGGCCAGCGGAACAAGTATGAGGTCGACCACGAGTCGGGTCGAATCCGTCTTGACCGGACGCTCTTCACCTCCACGCAGTACCCGGCCGACTACGGCTTCATCGAGAACACCCTCGGCCAGGACGGTGACCCGCTCGACGCCCTTGTTCTCCTGCAGGAGCCGACGTTCCCGGGCTGCCTGATCAAGTGCCGGACGATCGGGATGTTCCGGATGACCGACGAGGCCGGTGGCGACGACAAGGTGCTGTGCGTGCCTGCTCACGACCCGCGTCTGGCGCACCTGCGCGACATCGATGATGTCTCAAGATTCGACCAGCTGGAGATCAAGCACTTCTTCGAGGTCTACAAGGACCTCGAGCCCGGCAAGTCGGTCGAGGGAGCCACTTGGGCGGGCCGCGCCGAGGCCGAGGACGAGGTCAATGCGTCCTACAAGCGCTTCCGGGACGAGCCGAAGGCGGTCAACCCCGACCCGCTGAAGTAGACCTCCGCCTCAGACGCGCGCGAAGAAGTTCGGTGGCGTCCAGTAGTACAAACTCTCGATCGACACCGACCGACCTGTCCGAGGTGCGTGGATGATCTGGCCGCCACCGATGTACATCGCCTCGTGGTAGATCGAGCTCGGAGATCCGGAGGAGCCCCAGAAGACCAGGTCGCCCGGGCGCAGGCTGGAGGACGAGATCGGCGTACCGGCTTCGTACTGCGCCACCGAGTAGTGCGGCAGGCTCAAGCCGGCAGCGCCCCACGCACCGAGTATCAGTCCGGAGCAGTCCCAGGCGCTCGGCCCGGCCGCGCCCCACTGGTACGGCTCACCGAGCTGCGCCTTCGCGAAGGCGATCGCCGTGCTCGCGCCGCCGTTCGGGCTAGGGTCCGGCGCCGGAAGCGGCGGAAGCGGCGGCGGCGGAAGCGGCGGCGGTGAAGGTGGCGGCGGTGAAGGTGGTGGC
>JALZKI010000008.1 GCA_030859325.1 Actinomycetota bacterium | reverse complement strand
TCCGGATGCCCCGCGCGGCTGTGTCCATCACCTGGCGCAGTGTGGGAGGCAGAACAGCGATCACGACTCCCGGCTGCCTTGCGGTCATGTGCAGTGCCTGGTCGAGGCTGTGGTGATAGCCGACTTGGTCGTCGACGATCTGCCAGGAGGCGAAGACGTTCTCGTGGAGCACCGCGGCGTCCACGTCGCTGGTGCGTGCCGTGCTCAGCACTGCCCACAGGCGGCCGTCGGAGACGACGAACGACGCCTGCTCGATCTCCGAGGCACGCGAGACCAAAGCCGCGAAAGCTGCCTCGCGGTCCGGGTAGGTCACCAGATCGTCGCCGCGCTCGCCGGCGAGGTCTGCGACGTCGGACATCGTGAGCGCGCTCACCGAGCGGTGGATCGGCCCGACGTCGAGCGGATAGTCCCCCTGGTCGACCAGCAGCGCGAGCCCGTAGTCCCAGGGGGACCCGTCGGGAGGGGTCGCAGGGTCGCGCATCTCCCGTTGCAGCTGGAGGTACGCGGCGTAACGGTGATGTCCGTCCGCGATCAGTGCCTGCGTGCCCGCCAGCTCGGTGGAGACGAGCTCCAGGCAGTCCGGGTCGGTGACCGGCCGCAGTGCGTGCTGACTGTGGTCGAGCGCGGTGAACTGCACCAACGGGGCGCGGCGGGTGATCTCCTCGAGGAGGTTCCGTAGCCGGTCGGTCCCCTCGTGCACGAGCAGGATCGGCTCCAGGTTCGCCTCCGTGGTCCGCATCAGGACGGTGCGGTCCTCGACGGGGCCTGGCATCACGTCCTCGTGCGGGAGGATCACCCTCTCCGCCTCTGGCCGCAGCGCGGCGGCGCCGATGAGTCCGCGCACCGTGGTCCCGTCCGCGGTGTACTGGTAGAGGTACAGCGCTGCGGTATCGTCCGCGCGCAGGAACTCCTTGTCGCGCCACTGCTGCAGCCGCTTGCGAACGGCGAGGTAGGGCCGCTCGAACCGTCGTGACAGAATCAGCCGCACGATGTTGCGCCGGTTGGCTGCCTCCAGGTCGCGGACGATGTCGGCGTCGAGGACGTCGTACGGCGGGGAGATGACCGTCCCGAGATCTCCCACCTGCTTGGCGTCGAAACGGAGCCCGCGAAACGGCGCGAGGACGAAGGGCCGCCGCGTCGCCTCAGGGGGCGCGTTGTCCGACGGGCTGCCCATCGCAACATCGTACGAGACGGCGCGTGCGCCCGTGATACAGAAGGTGGCAAGGATGCTCAAGGAGTCAGGCGTGGCGTTGTGCCGTGCCTACGACCTGGCAATGCTCGATCTCGACGGTGTGGTCTACATCGGCGCCACCGCAGTCGACGGCGCGCCCGGACATCTCGCCGAGGCGTCCGCATCCGGGATGCATCTGGCCTACATCACCAACAACGCCTCACGACCACCCTCGGTCGTCGCTGACCATCTGCGTGACCTCGGCATCCCGGTAGAGGACGAGGACGTCGTGAACTCCGCTCAGGCCGCGGCACGGCTGGTCGCCGAGCGGGTTCCGTGCGGCTCGGCGGTCTACGTCATCGGCGGCACGGGGCTCTTCGAGGCGCTCGAGGAGCAGAGTCTCGTCCCGGTGCAGTCCATCGACGACGCGCCGGCCGCGGTGGTCTCCGGTTTCGCCCCGGACCTGCTGTGGAGGACCGTCATCGACGGCGCCATCCTCGTCAAGCAGGGTCTCCCGTGGATAGCCTCGAACCTGGATCTGACCGTGCCGACGGTGCACGGACCGGGGCCCGGAAACGGTGTTCTCGTCGAGGCGGTGGGAAGGTACGCCGGACGGGACCCCGTCGTCGCAGGAAAGCCGGAGCGTCCGCTGTTCGAGGAGACCCTCCGCCGCGTCGCAGGGGAGCGCCCGCTGGTGGTCGGGGACCGGCTGGACACCGACATCGAGGGCGCGGTCAACAGTGGCTTCGACAGTCTCCTGGTGATGACAGGCGTCACCGGCCTTGACGCTCTGGTTCGCGCGCAACCGCGGGCACGTCCGTCGTACATCTCCGGCGGCCTCGGTGGGCTGGTCACCTGTCACCCCGCTCCGACGGGGACAGACGGCCTCTCGCTCAACGGCTGGTCAGCCGAGGTGGAGAGCGGCTCGCTGGTGGTCCGCGGGGAGGGCAGTCTCGACGACTGGTGGCGGATCATGGCCTCGACCGCGTGGACCTATCTGGACACGCATGGTCAGCCCGTCGACGTCTCTGCGGTCACTGTTCCCGGGTAACGTGGCCCGCAGAGAAGGGCTGCCGGCCGATGCATGCGTCGGGGTGACCGAGAACCGCACGTGGAGCGAGGACGGGGATGGGCCATGACCGGAACGAATGCTGAGGACAGCCGGGATGCGGTGGTGCTCGACGAGCTGGTCGGGTCGCTGGCTCGGCTCGAGGACGGGCCGGTCTTCGCACACGTCGCCGTCTTCGAGGACGCCCACGAGAAGCTTCGGAACGCTCTGGCCGACCCAGGCGACGCCGGTCGCGACGCCTGACCGAGGGCACGAACACACCTCGATGGCCCGTCGCCTGCGTCTGGACGCCGAGCTGGTCCGACGCGGCCTTGCCCGCTCGCGCGAGCATGCGAGTGACCTGATCGGTGCCAGGAGGGTCAAGGTGGCCGGGGTCGTGGCGACCAAGCCGGCGACGGGTGTGGCCACCGACGTGGCGCTGCTGGTCGTGCCGGACCCGGACCGTCCCGACTACGTCTCGCGCGGCGGGCACAAGCTGGCCGGCGCCCTCGACATCTTCTCCCCGCTCGGACTTCTCGTCGAGAACCGACGTTGTCTGGACGCCGGCGCCTCGACCGGTGGATTCACCGACGTGCTGCTTCGTCACGGGGCGCGCGAGGTGGTGGCTGTCGACGTCGGTTACGGACAGCTTGCATGGCTGCTCCAGCAGGACCCACGGGTCAGCGTCCTGGACCGCACGAACGTCCGTGACCTCACCATGACTTCGGTGGGTGGCAGCGTGGATGTCGTCGTGGGTGACCTCTCCTTCATCTCCCTCGCGCTGGTTCTCGACGCACTGCTTGGTGTCGTGGTCGACGACGGCGACCTGTGCCTCATGGTCAAGCCCCAGTTCGAGGTGGGAAAGGACCGGGTGGGCAAGGGAGGTGTCGTACGCGGCCTCGACCTACGCTCCGACGCCGTGGCCGCGGTGGCTCGTGCGGCGGCAGAACGAGGATGGGGAGCGCGCGGTGTGACCACCAGCCCGTTGCCCGGCCCGTCCGGCAACGTGGAGTACTTCTTGTGGATCCGCCGTGGGGACGCCGAGATCAGCGAGGAGCAGATCGCCGGGGAGGTACGTCGTACGTCCTTGCTGGGGGCACCTGGTGAGAAGGTGGAGCCGTGAACAGCGCGAAGGACGACTCCTCCGGGACCACGCAGCGTCGCGTCCTGGTCCTGACCCACACCGGCCGGGAGGGTGCGCGCGCCGTCGCCACCAAATTCTGCAGCGCACTCCATGACCACGGGATCGTCGTACGGCTGCTTCCCGACGAGGCGGCTGACCTGAACCTGGACCTCGACGGCGTCGAGATCGTGGAGCCGGCAACCGACGCCTCTGCCGGGTGCGAGCTGGCGCTCGTCATCGGCGGAGACGGCACGATCCTCCGCGCTGCGGAGCTCACGCGGAGGTCGGGCACCCCGCTGCTCGGGGTTAACCTCGGCCGCGTCGGATTTCTCGCTGAAGCCGAGCCCGACGACGTGGAGTTCACCATCGAGGCCATCGTCAACCGGCAGTACACCGCCGAGGAGCGGCTGACCATCGACGTCTCGATCTACCAGGACAAGGAGCTGGTGAGCTCCACCTGGGCGCTGAACGAGGCGAGCGTGGAGAAGGCTGCCCGCGAACGCATGATCGAGGTGGTCGCCGAGGTGGACGGCCGCCCGCTCTCACGTTGGGGATGCGACGGGGTCGTTTGCGCGACTCCGACCGGCTCGACGGCGTACAACTTCAGTGCCGGAGGCCCCATCGTGTGGCCTGGGGTCGAAGCGCTGCTGATGGTGCCCATCAGCGCGCACGCGCTGTTCGCCCGTCCCATGGTCGTCTCACCGAGCTCGGTGCTGGCGGTGGAGGTGATCGCCCGCACGGACGGTGCCGGAGTGCTCTGGTGCGACGGGCGTCGCACGGTCGACCTGCCGCCGGGCGCGCGGATCGAGGTGCGCCGTGGACGCTCGCCGGTGAGGCTCGCCCGGTTGCACCGTGCCCCGTTCACCGATCGGCTGGTCGCCAAGTTCGACCTGCCTGTGGCCGGCTGGCGGGGCGCCGCCGAACGACGCCGCACCTTGGCGCACGGCGGTCCGGATGCTTGAGGAGCTGCGGATCACCTCGCTGGGCGTGATCGAGGAGTCGGTGCTGGAGCTGGGGCCGGGACTCACGGTCATCACCGGGGAGACCGGTGCCGGCAAGACGATGGTCGTGACCGCGCTGGGCCTGCTCCTCGGCGGCCGGGCGGACTCCGGAGCCGTGCGGAGCGGCGCTCGGGCAGCGCGGGTGGAAGGCATGGTGCAGATCAAGAGCGGAGACCTGTCCGGGCAGGTCGACGAGCTCGGCGGCGAGGTGGAGGACGGCCGGTTGCTGCTCGCCCGGCAGATCTCCGCGGAAGGGCGGTCCCGCGCGTTTGCAGGGGGAGCCGCAGTTCCGGCGTCGGTGCTGGCGGCGATGGCCCAGCCGCTGGTTGCGGTGCACGGCCAGTCAGATCAGCACCGCTTGTTGCACCCAGTAGCTCAGCGCGAAGCGCTGGACCGGTTCGCCGGCCGCACGGCAGCCGAGCTGGTCGAGCGGTACGCCTCGGTCTTCTCCTCGTTGCGCAAGACCGAGGCCGAGCTCGCCCAAGTGAGCGCCACCGCGCGGGAGCGTGCCCGGGAGGCCGATCTGCTGCGGTTCGGAGTCGCCGAGATCGAGGTGCTCGGCCCCGAGCCTGGGGAAGACGATGCGCTGGCAGCGGAGGAGACCCGTCTCGGTTTTGCCGACACGCTGCGCACCGCCGCGGAGCAGGCGCGCGAGACCCTGACGTCTGAGGAAGGTGCTCCCGATGCCCTGGGCGCCACGTCCGCGGCCCGCAAGCTTCTCGACGGGGTCCGCGAGCACGACCCGGAGGCGGCGAGCCTGGCGGACCGGTTGGCCGAGGTCAGCTACCTGTTGTCCGACGTCGCCGCCGACGTGGCTTCCTACACCGCCGACCTCGAAGCCGACCCCGCAAGGCTGGCGGTCGTCTCGGATCGGCGAGCCGCTTTGACCGGCCTCACGCGCAAGTACGGCGAGAGCATCGCGGACGTGCTCGAGTGGGCTGGGGCCTCCTCACGCCGGCTGCTTGTCCTGCAAAATACCGACGGTCACATCGAGGCCCTACGCGTCCGCAGCGACGAGCTCCGCGGCCAGCTGGGCCAGGTCGGAAGAGAGCTTTCCGCCGTGCGGGAGAGGGCGGGCGGGCGGCTGGCGAAGATGGTGACCGCGGAGCTCGCGTCGCTCGCGATGCCGCATGCCCAGATGACGGTGTCGCTCACCCGGCGCACCGCGCCCGGGCCCTCCGGCTTCGATGACGTCGACTTCCTGCTCGCAGCCAACGGGAGCGCCGAACCACGAGGCCTGGACAAGGGTGCTTCGGGCGGTGAGCTCTCTCGGGTGATGCTGGCGGTCGAGGTGACACTGGCCGCCACCAACCCCGTGCCGACCTTCGTCTTCGACGAGGTGGACGCAGGTGTCGGGGGCAAGGCCGCGGTCGAGGTGGGGCGTCGGCTCGCGATGCTCGCCGAGCATGCCCAGGTCCTGGTGGTCACCCACCTCCCACAGGTGGCCGCGTTCGGCGACCAGCACTACGTCGTGGTCAAGAGCGGCGACGGCTCGGTGACCAGGTCTGGGCTGACCTCCCTCGACGACGGCGGGAGGGTCAAGGAGCTGTCCCGGATGCTTGCCGGCATGGAGGACTCCGACACCGCGATCGCACATGCGCGAGAGCTGCTGCAGGCCGCGCAGGCATGGGAAAGGTGGCCGACCCGCTGAGGTCGCTAAGTTCTCCGAAGTCGTGGTTCCCCGTGACAGGATTGGCCGGTCATGAAGATCCCCTCGCGCCACAAGTCCGCCAGCCTGCCCGGCATCGTGGGAACGGCTCGGCTCGACCGTCGTACCACCACGGTGTTGCGACGGCTGCGCCCGGGTGACATCGCGGTGATCGACCATCTCGACCTTGACCGCGCGAACGCCGAAGCGCTGGTGGACCGGGGAGCTGCCGCTGTCGTCAACGCCTCGGCTTTCATCTCGGGCCGGTATCCCAACCTAGGCCCCGAGCTGCTCGCGACGTCCGGTGTGGCCATGCTGGACAACGTCGGCGAAGAGGTCTTCTCGAAGATCAGCGACGGCGCCACCGTCCGGCTGTACGACGGACAGCTCTTCTTCAAGGACGAGCCCATGGTCTCTGGGCGCCGGCTGCACGTCGCGGACGTGCGCTCGCTGATGGACGACGCGCGCAGTGGGCTGTCGACCCAGCTCCAGAGCTTCACCCACAACACGACCGAGTTCCTGCGGCGCGAGCAGGAGCCTCTCCTGCACGGACGGGGGGCTCCCGAGACCAGGACCCCGATCGAGGGTCGTCCGGTGGTGATCGTGGTGCGGGGCTATGACTACCGAGAAGATCTCAAGGGTCTCAAGCGCTACATCCGGGAACAGCGACCGGTCCTCGTCGGGGTCGACGCGGGGGCAGATGCGTTGTTGAGTGCCGGTCACCGGCCCGACCTGGTCGTCGTCGGAGAGGACGGTCTGGCCCAGGGTAGCCGTGCCGGAGAGGGGACGGCCGTCTCGGACCAAGCACTGCGAGGCGCACGAGACGTCGTACTGCACACCGACCGGACCGGACGTGCCGTCGGCTCGGACCGCCTGGAACGGCTGGGTGTGCACCCCGCGACGTTCCTCGCTGCGGGTTCCAGCGAGGACGTCGCGATGCTCCTCGCCGACCAGTCGGGAGCGTCGCTGATCGTGGCGGTCGGCATGCACGCAACCCTCGACGAGTTCCTGGATCGGCACCGCCCGGGGCTGGCGAGCACCTTCTTGACCCGCCTCCGGGTGGGGCCGAAGCTCGTCGATGCGAAGGGTGTCCCCCATCTGTACTCCGGACGGGTACGACTCTGGCAGCTGCTGCTGATCCTGCTCGCGGGGATCCTCGCGCTGGTCGTCGCCATCGGGGCTACCCCGGTGGGGCAGGACTGGTGGATCGCGCTGCGCGCATCCTTCGAGGATCTCCTGACCTGGCTCGCAGGACGGTTCTCGTGATCTCCTTCCGCTACCACATCGTCTCGATCGTCTCGGTATTCCTGGCCCTTGCCATCGGCGTGGCCCTGGGCGGAGGCCCGTTGAAGGGCGAGGTGGACAACACCCTTGTCGAACAGGTCGAGAACGACCGCATGATCAAGCGAGATCTCAAGGGCGAGATCGCAGCGCTGCGCAGTGGGAACGACTTCCTCGACGCCTTCGCGCAGACCGTGGCGCCCGAACTGCTCAGAGACCGGCTCGAGCGCCGGCCGGTGACCGTGATGGTGGCGCCGAGCGCCGAGCGGGCAGCGGTGGCCTCGGTGACCGAGCTGATCACCGTGGCCGGCGGCAGTGTCGGCAGCACGCTGCGGATCGGGGCCGACATGGTCGACGTGGCCAACAAGCAGCTCGTCGAGGAGCTCGGCACCCAGCTGCTCGAAGGCACACCCGGAGTCGACGTGGCGCAGGACGCGAGCGGCTACGAACGCATGGGTGCGCTGCTGGCTCGTGCCGTCGGCACCGAGCGGAACGGCGGCGCCGTCGTCGACGAGGCCGCGAACGGCATCATCTCCGGCCTGAGCACCGCGGGACTCATGTCGCCCGAGGGAGACCTCGAGCGTCGCGGCAACCTCGTGGTGCTCGTCGCCGGACCCGGAACCGGGTCGAGCGAGGAGAAGCAGGGAGCAAACACGATCATCGGGGCCCTTGCGAAGGCCATCGACGCGGACACCGATGGAGTGGTCGTGGCAGGACCGGTCGCGTCGGCCCGCGAAGACGGCTTGGTGGAGTCGCTGCGACAGGACGTGGTCGCTGCCCGCGAGGTCTCCACGGTCGACTCGTTGGGACGGACGGCCGGTGAGGTGGTGACTGTGCTGGCGCTTGCCGGGCAGGCCCGCGGCGAGACCGGCCACTACGGCGCGGTCGACGCTGCCGACGGGGCGATGCCGGGTGCGACGCCGGCCGACTAGCGTGTGCCAGCCGTACGTCGACCGAGACCGGAGGCATCACGGGTCAGAAACGCGGCTCGGCGGACGCGCCACGTCGGTGCGGCCGCCGAGGTGTTGGTAGGCTCGAACCCCGTGGAGGGGTCGGGCGACGACAGGCACTTCCCTCGCCGCACCGTTCACTGAACGCAGAACACGGGAGCTCTCTTGGCCGCATCGCAGCCGACCAAGCACGTCTTTGTCACCGGCGGGGTCGCCTCGTCCCTCGGCAAGGGACTGACCGCCTCCAGTCTCGGGAGCCTGCTGAAGTCGCGGGGGCTGCGCGTCACCATGCAGAAGCTCGACCCCTACCTCAATGTCGACCCCGGGACGATGAACCCGTTCCAGCACGGCGAGGTCTTCGTCACCAACGACGGCGCCGAGACCGACCTCGATATCGGCCACTACGAGCGCTTCCTGGACACTGACCTCAGCCAGATCGCCAACGTCACCACGGGGCAGGTCTACTCCTCGGTGATCGCGAAGGAACGGCGCGGTGACTACCTGGGGGACACCGTGCAGGTGATCCCGCACATCACCAACGAGATCAAGGACCGGGTGCGTGCCATGGGGGAGAGCCCCGACGGCGACTCGGTCGACATTGTGATCACCGAGGTCGGCGGCACCGTCGGTGACATCGAGTCCCTGCCGTTCCTCGAGGCAGCCCGCCAGGTGCGCCACGACGTGGGCCGCGACAACTGCTTCTTCCTGCATGTCTCACTGGTGCCCTACATCGGTCCTTCGGGTGAGCTGAAGACCAAGCCGACCCAGCACTCGGTGGCAGCGTTGCGCTCGATCGGCATCCAGCCCGACGCGATCGTCTGCCGCTCGGACCGGCCGATCCCGGACTCGGTGAAACGGAAGATCTCGCTGATGTGTGACGTCGACGACGAGGCCGTGGTCACCGCGACGGACGCGCCCTCGATCTACGACATCCCCAGGGTGCTCCATGCCGAGGGTCTGGACGCCTACGTCGTACGACGCCTGAACCTGCCGTTCCGTGACGTCTCCTGGACCGAGTGGGACGACCTGCTCCGCCGGGTCCACCACCCGGCCGAAGAGGTGACTGTCGCCCTGGTCGGCAAGTACGTCGACCTCCATGATGCCTACCTCTCGGTGGCGGAGGCCCTGCGGGCGGCCGGGTTCGCGCACGACGCACAGGTGAACCTGAACTGGGTGCCCGCCGACGAGTGTCAGACCAGGGAGGGAGCCTCACACCACCTCGGGGAGGCCGACGCAGTCTGTGTTCCCGGTGGCTTCGGGATCCGCGGTATCGAGGGGAAAATAGGCGCGCTTGAGTTCGCGCGGACCCAGAGGATCCCCACCCTCGGCTTGTGCCTGGGCCTGCAGTGCATGGTGATCGAGTTCGCCCGGCACGTGGCCGGGGTCGCCGGGGCGGACTCGACAGAGTTCGACGAGCACTGCCTGGAGCCGGTGATCGCGACGATGGCGGAGCAAAAGAACTTCGTCGCCGGCGCCGGGGACCTCGGTGGCACGATGCGTCTCGGCCTCTATCCGGCCGAGCTGGTCGAGGGTTCCATCGTGCGCATGGCCTATGACGAGCCGAAGGTCGAGGAGCGCCACCGCCACCGTTACGAGGTGAACAACTCCTACCGCGACCGGCTCGAGAAGGCTGGGCTGGTGTTCTCGGGGCTCTCCCCGGACAACCAGCTCGTCGAGTTCGTCGAGCTGCCACATGAGGTGCACCCCTACTACGTCGCGACCCAGGCGCATCCTGAGTACCGTTCCCGCCCGACCCGGGCGCATCCGCTGTTCGCAGGACTGGTCGGGGCCGCGATCGCGCGGCAGAAGGAGCTGCGGTTCCCGATCGACGAGTCCGCGTTGCGTCGTCCCCCCGCCGGAATCGACGCCTGAGCGTGGTGTCCGCCCTGAGGGACGAGCGCGAGTCGTGGCCGGTGTCGACCAGCGTTGACCTGCACCGTGACGACTGGGTTCTCGCTCTGCGCAAGGACTTCATCTCGCGTCCCGGTCATCCCGACGAACAGTTCGGCCGGCTCGTTCTGGAGCACCCGGGTGCGGTCATCGTTCTCACGCTCGACGACGAGGAGCGGGTGCTTGTGCTGCGGCAGTACCGGCACGCCGTGCGACGCCGATTCATCGAGCTCCCGGCTGGCTTGTGTGACGTCGCGTCGGAGAACCCGTTGCTGACCGCACAGCGGGAGCTGCGCGAGGAGGCGGGGCTGCAAGCGGCGCACTGGGAGCATCTGCTCTCTTCGTACTCCTCGCCGGGGATCAGCACGGAGCGGATGGAGATCTATCTCGCTACTGGCCTGCGTGGCTGCGACCGCGGGAACTTCACGCTCGAGCACGAGGAGGCGGACATGACGCTCTTGTGGGTGGCCTTCGACGACCTGCTCCGGGCGGTGCTGGCCGGGGAGGTCGGTGACGGCCCGCTCGCGCTGGCGGTGATGACGCACGCGTTGCGCTCCCGCAGCGTCGCCCCGTCCTGAGTCGTCGCTTCCAGTGGGTCTGCTCGCGGCGTGCGGTTCACCCTCCAGCTCGTGTACGCCGGTAGCCCAATCGTCCTGGTGAGGCGAGCCGCATGTGATGTGAACCCAATGTGTGCGCCTTGTCATGGACGGTGACCCAATACACTCTCACCGGTCGCCCGACGACGTGGCGACGGTCACAGGAACAGGAGTGTGCGCCATGACGCGAAGGTTGAAGGTCGGCGTCCCCAAGGAAGTCAAGAACCATGAGTACCGGGTGGCGATCACGCCGTCCGGTGTGCACGAGCTGGTGGGCCATGGTCACGAGGTGTTCGTCGAGACGACGGCGGGCGACGGGTCGTCGATACCGGACGAGGAGTTCATCGGCGCGGGGGCCACGATCCTGGGCTCCGCCGACGAGGTGTGGGCCACCGGCGACCTGATCCTCAAGGTCAAAGAGCCCATCGAGAGCGAGTACCACCGGATGCGCGAGGGGCAGGTGCTGTTCACCTACCTCCACCTGGCCGCGTCCAAGCCGTGCGCCGACGCCCTTCTCGAGCGTGGGGTCACCGGCATCGCCTACGAGACTGTGCAGACCCCCGACGGCGCGCTTCCGCTGCTGGCACCGATGAGCGAGGTCGCCGGACGGCTTGCTCCGCAGGCGGGTGCCTACCACCTGATGCGGTCCGGCGGCGGCCGCGGCGTGCTGGTCGGTGGTGTGTCCGGGGTGTACGCCGGCAAGGTGGTCGTGATCGGCGCCGGAGTCTCAGGCATGAACGCTGCGGCGATCGCGCTCGGCATGCAGGCCGAGGTGCTGCTGCTCGACAAGGACGTCAACAAGCTTCGTGCGGCCGATCGCATCTACCAGGGACATCTGCAGACGGTCGCCTCGAACGTCTTCGAGGTCGAGCGGGCAGTCATCGACGCGGACCTGGTGATCGGTGCCGTGCTCGTGCCGGGAGCCAAGGCGCCGACCCTGGTCTCCAACGACCTGGTCAGCCGGATGAAGAAGGGCTCGGTGCTCGTCGACATCTCGATCGACCAGGGCGGCTGCTTCGAGGACTCGCGCCCCACCACCCACGACGACCCGACCTATCTCGTGCACGAGTCGGTGTTCTACTGCGTGGCGAACATGCCCGGAGCGGTGCCGCACACCTCGACGTACGCACTGACCAACGTGACCCTTCCCTACACGGTCGCGCTGGCCGACAAGGGGTGGCAGCAGGCGCTGCGCGACGACCCCTCGCTAGCACTCGGGCTGAACACGCATGCCGGGTCGCTGACCTACGCACCCGTCGCCGACGCGCACGGAACGGACGCGCGTTCTCTGGATGAGGTCCTGGGCTGAGCATCACCGCGGGACCCTCGCCCCTGCAGCGGGCGGTACGGACCTATCTGGACCACCTTGTCGTGGAGCGGGGCCTGGCCGACAACACGCTGAAGTCCTACCGCCGCGATCTGCGCCGTTATCTGGGCCACCTTGCGGGGGAGGGGGTCGAGGACGTGTCGGGGATATCGGAGGCCTCCGTCGCACATTTCCTGATGGCGCTGCGCGAGGGGAGCGCCGAGCACCCGCCGCTCGGCGCCGGCTCCGCTGCACGCACGGTCGTGGCCGTCCGCGGGTTTCACAGGTTCGCGGTGCGTGAGGGCCTGACCGAGACGGATCCGGCGGCCGCCGTACGCCCTCCGGCCCCGGCCAAACGGCTACCCAAGGCGCTGCCGCTCTCCGACATCGAGCGGATCCTCGACGCGGCCCGATCACCCGGCACGACACTCGCGCTCAGAAACCGGGCACTGTTGGAGATGCTCTACGGCACCGGCGCCCGCATCTCCGAGGCGGTCGGTCTCGATCTCGACGACCTCGACCTGCAGGAGGGCACGGTCCTGCTGCGCGGAAAAGGTGGCAAGGAGCGCATCGTCCCGGTCGGGACCTACGCGAGCGAAGCGGTCTCGGCCTACCTGGTCCGGAGTCGCTCCGTTCTCTCCGCGGCGGGTAAGGGCCTGCCCGCAGTGTTCCTCAACGCCCGGGGAGGGCGGCTCTCGCGACAGAGCGCGTGGACCGTGCTGGTCAAGGCGGCCGAGCGCGCCGGTGTCACCGCCGCGGTCTCTCCGCACACGCTGCGGCACTCCTTCGCGACCCACCTTCTCGACGGAGGCGCCGACGTGCGGGTCGTGCAGGAGCTGCTCGGGCACGCCTCGGTGACGACCACTCAGGTCTACACGCTGGTGACGGTGGACAGTCTGCGAGAGGTCTACGCCACCGCGCATCCGCGCGCTCTCGGCTGACTCGTCCTTGGCGGCACGCTTGCAGTGGCGGCGACCTCTTGGCAGCACTGAAGTGCCGACTCCTCCGCGGCACGCTGCAGTGCCGACTGCGAGAAATGTCGATTTGTATACGGCGTGCCTGACCACCCCACGCGGTTGTCCGCGATTGACTGGGGACCAGTCAGGCACGGCCGGTGATGAGAGGCGATGAGTGTGGACACGACGAGATTCCCCGGGAGCGACCGGACCTACGGCAGCACGGCTTCGGAGATGCCACCAGTGATGCGGCCGCCGATGACGAGCCCGGCGCAGGACGAGGGAAGCAAGCCGCTGCCGTTCGTCCGACCGCAGGCGTCGCAGGCGACGGGGATGACGGAGGTGATCGAGGCGGTGGCGCAGACGACGGCGCCGGTGATCGGTCCCACCGGTCGGCCGTTGCCCGACCTGCCCGAGCCCACTGCGCTCACCACGCACGGGAACGCGCGGGTGATCTCGATGTGCAACCAGAAGGGCGGCGTCGGCAAGACCACCACCACGATCAACCTGGGGGCCGCGTTGGCGGAGTACGGCCGCAAGGTGCTCCTCGTCGACTTCGACCCGCAGGGCTCCCTCTCGGTGGGCCTCGGTCTCAGCCCGCACGACCTCGAGCTGAGCATCTACAACCTGCTCATGCAGAGCGATGTGAGCATCGACGAGGTGATCGTCCCCAGTGGTGTGCCGGGCATGGACCTGCTTCCCTCGAACATCGACCTCTCCGCCGCCGAGGTACAGCTGGTGCACGAGGTCGCGCGGGAGCAGACGCTGCAGCGGATCCTGCAGCCAGTTATCGCGGACTACGACGTCGTCCTCATCGACTGCCAGCCCTCGCTCGGACTGCTCACCGTCAACGCGCTGACCGCCTCCGATGGCGTGATCGTGCCGCTGGAGTGCGAATACTTCGCGTTGCGCGGCGTGGCACTGCTCAAGACCACGATCGACAAGGTCAAGGAGCGCCTCAACCCGAACCTGAGCATCGACGGCGTCCTCGGGACGATGTACGACGGGCGCACCCTTCACGGACGTGAGGTGATGCAGCGACTCGTGCAGGCATGGGGCGACACCGTCTTCCACACCGTGATCCGACGAACCGTGAAGTTCTCCGACTCGACGGTCGCCGGTGAACCCATCACGACCTATGCCGGAGCCTCTGCAGGTGCGGAGGCCTATCGGCAGCTGGCCCGGGAGGTGCTGGCCCGTTGTCTCGACGGGTGAGGGTCCCGGCCGCCGACGAGCTCTTCCGGCCGACCGTCGTACCCGAGGCCGAGCCGTCAGAGCCGTCAGAGCAGCTGGAGCAGTCGGACCCGGCCGCTGTCCACAGCGGCCACACGGGGTCGGACTTCGCGGTGGAGGAGGCCGATGGGTCGGCCGGAGCGGTGTCCCGGAGGCCGAGCGGGCGAGTGCGGCACGACGAGAAGGTGACGATCTACGTCACGGCGGACGAGCTAGTCGACATCGAGCACGCCCGGTTGACGCTGCGCCGGCACCACCGGCTCGCGGTGGATCGCGGTCGGCTGGTGCGTGAGGCAGTCGCGATAGCCCTCGCCGACCTCGACGAGAACGGCGACGACAGTGTCCTCGTGCAGCGCCTGACCCGGTCATGACCACAGACGTCCTCGCACCGGCCGCCACCGGAGCGACCTCCGTTGATGCCACTGGCACGACTCAGCCGGCCGTCGGGTTCGCCGTACGCCTTGACAACTTCGAGGGTCCCTTCGACCTGCTGTTGAGCCTGATCTCCAAGCACAAGCTCGACATCACCGAGGTGGCACTCTCGAAGGTGACAGACGAGTTCATCGCCTACATCAAGGCCGGTGGGACCAACGCCGCCAGGACCGGGGCCGGGACTGATCGGACTATCGCACCGCCGTGGGACCTCGAGCAGACCAGCTCGTTCCTGCTGGTGGCTGCGACCCTGCTCGATCTCAAGACGGCTCGGCTGCTGCCACAGGGCGACGTGGAGGACGAGGAGGACCTCGCGCTGCTTGAGGCGCGTGACCTGCTCTTCGCCCGGCTTCTGCAGTACCGCGCGTTCAAGCAGGTTGCCTCGGTGCTCGAGCGGGCCATGGCCGAGGAGGCGCTGAGGTACCCCCGCACGGTTGGTCTCGAGGAGCGTTTCGCCACGTTGCTGCCCGAGGTGCTGATCGGTCTCGGGGTCGAGGAGTTCGCAGCGCTGGCGGGGAGAGCACTGGAGCCCAAGCCGGTGTTCGAGATCTCGCTTGCACACCTCCACGCCCCCACGGTCAGTGTCCAGGAACAGGCAGCGGTCGTCGTCGACCGGTTGCGCCGCCAGAAGACGATGACGTTCCGTGCGCTGAGCGGTGACTCTCCGGACACGTTGACCACCGTGGCGCGGTTCCTCTCGCTGCTGGAGCTGTTCCGGGAGGGCGCCGTGGCGTTCGACCAGGTGTCCCCGCTCGGCGAGCTGACCGTCCGGTGGACCGGCGCGGTGGAGGGCGAGGTCGCCATCACAGACGAGTTCGACGGCCTCCCGCCCGAAGCAGCAGATGTCGAGGCGGCGGTCCGCGAGGTGGCGCAGGAAAGCAGAGTGGCGGAGGAATCGAGTGGGTGACCCGCTCAATGACTCAGGCAGTGACCCGGTGAGAAGCGGACCGGAAAGCGAGCCGTTCAGGGGCGCGCCTTCGATGCAGCTTCGGCCGGCGCTGGAGGCCGTCCTGATGGTCGCCGACCAGCCGCTCGACCACATGTCGCTCGCCGCGGCGGTAGGACATCCAGTGGAGCAGGTCACCGCCACGCTGGAGGACCTGGCCGGGGAGTACACCGCCCAGGGGCGTGGCTTCGACCTGCGCCACGTCTCCGGCGGCTGGCGCTACTACACCCGGGAGGAGCACGTCGGCGTGGTCGAGCGGTTCGTGCTCGAGGGCCAGCAGGCGAGACTCACCCAGGCCGCCCTCGAGACCCTCGCGGTCGTCGCCTACACGCAGCCGGTCACCCGCACCCGGGTGTCCGCGATCCGCGGCGTAAACGTCGACGGCGTGATGCGCACGCTCGTCTCCCGTGGTCTGGTAGAGGAGTGTGGCACGGATGGTGAGTCGACCGCCCTTCTCTACCGGACCACCGGCTACTTCCTCGAGCGGATCGGGGTCAGCACAGTGGACGAGCTGCCAGAGCTCGCCCCGTTCCTGCCCGACCTCGGCGAGATGGACGACCTCGACGACCGGACCCGAGGATCGGTGGCGTACGAGTCGGCATGACCGCGCAAGATGACCCCAAAGACTACCCGAGAGACGGCCGCACCTCCGATGACGCGCCCGACGACGGGCTCGTCCGAGTGCAGAAGCTGCTCGCCCAGTCCGGGGTGGCCAGTCGTCGCAAGTGCGAGGAGCTCATGCTCGCTGGCCTGGTGGAGGTCGACGGTGAGGTCGTCACCCGGCTGGGCACGAAAGTCGACCCGCGCACGGCGGTCGTCCGGGTGTCGGGGAGACGGTTGCCACCGGTCACATCACAGGCTTATCTGGTGCTGAACAAGCCGCTCGGGGTCACCTCGACGATGTCGGACCCGCATGCCCGTCGTACCCTCTCCGACCTGGTGGGGCACCGGCCGGAGCGGCTCTTCCACGTCGGACGACTCGACACCGACACGGACGGGCTGATCCTGCTCACCAACGACGGGGACTTCGCGCACCGGTTGGCTCACCCGTCCTTCGAGGTCGACAAGACCTACGTCGCACAGGTGCCGGGGCCGGTCAGGAGGGCGACGGTGCGCCGCGTCCTGGACGGCGTCACGCTCGAGGACGGGGCCGTCTCGGTCAGCTCGTTCCGGGTGATGTCACGCCATGCGGACAAGGCGATCGTCGAGCTGGTGATCCACGAGGGGCGGAACAGGATCGTCCGGCGGCTGCTCGACGAGGTCGGGCACCCGGTCGAGCGGTTGACGCGCACGGCGATCGGACCGGTCCGGCTCAGCGGACTGAGGTCGGGCGAGCTGCGCGAGCTCAGCCGCGACGAGCTGGGCACCCTGCTCGACGCGGCCCAGATGTAGCGCCGGGAATGGACGTGGACCGACGAGCCGGCGGCGTCGTCAGGCACTAGGGTTTCCACGTCGGACCAGGTCGGAGCCCGGGCCTGCACTAAGACCAGGAGGCGGTGACCGGTGGCGGTGCGTGCGGTGCGGGGGGCGACCCAGCTCGACGACGACGTGCGCGAGCACCTGCTCGAGCGCGTCGCGGAGATGGTCATGGACGTGATGAGCGCCAACGAGCTGGTCGTGGACGACTTCATCAGCGTGATCTTCACCGCCACCTCGGACCTGGTCTCGGAGTTCCCGGCCTACGCCGCCCGCCGGCTCGGTTTCGGGGAGATCCCTTTGCTCTGCGCCCGTGAGCTGGAGATCGAGTCCTCGATGCCGCGGGTGGTCCGGATGCTGGCGCACGTGGATACCGGCCGTCCCCGCGCCGAGATCACCCATGTCTACCTTCACGGCGCCGCCGCGCTTCGTTCGGACCTGACGAAGGTCCGCTCCGTGCCCGACGAAGAGGTGCCCTGATGACGGAAGGGTCGCTGACCGGGCCGGTGCGCATCGTGGGGGCAGGGCTGTTGGGCACCTCGATCGGGCTGGCGCTGCGGCGGCTCGGGATCGACGTACAGCTCACCGACGTGAGCATGGCGAACCTGAAGATCGCCTCCGGCCTCGGTGCTGGTAGGGCGTCGTCGACCGACGGAGGCCCGAAGGCGCAGCTCGTCGTCGTCGCCGTACCCCCGGACCACATCGCCGCGGAGATCGGCGACGCCCTCGAGTCCTCGGACGCGGTGGTCACTGACGTGGGCAGCGTCAAGTCGCAGCCGCTGAGCCAGGTCGGACTGCGAGTGAGCGCGGCGAGCCTCAGTAGGTATGTCGGGAGCCATCCGATGGCCGGCAGTGAGCGTTCCGGACCGCTGGCGGCCTCAGCGGCTCTCTTCGACGGCCGGCCGTGGGCGCTCACCCCGCACGCCGGGTCCGACCCTTCTGCGCTCGAGCTGGTCGCGACGCTGGCCCGGATCTGCGGCGCACTGCCCGTCACGTTCACACCCGAGGAGCACGACCAGGCAGTCGCCCGGACCTCACACGTCCCACACGTCCTCGCGGCTCTGGTGGCCGGGCGGCTCACGGATGCACCTGCCGAGCACATGGTCCTGTCTGGGCAGGGAGTCCGTGACGTCACCCGGATCGCCGCCGGCGACCCCGCGCTCTGGGAGCAGATTTTGACCGCGAACGGTGCGGCGCTCTCGTCGTTGCTGCACGAGGTGCGCAACGACCTTGACCGGCTCCTCACCGCGGTAGAGCGAGGGGAGCGGCATCCGATCGCGGACCTGCTCGATCGTGGGGTGGCAGGTACGGCGGCCATCCCGGGCAAACACGGCGGGCCCGTGCAGGAAGTGAGCGCCTTGTTCGTGGCGGTGCCCGACCATCCCGGCGAGCTCGCCCGTCTCCTCGCCGATGCGGGTGAGATCGGCGTGAACGTCGAGGATCTCCGCATCGACCACGACCCGGCCCGTCCTGTGGGCCTGGTCGAGCTCAGTGTGGCCAGCGACCGGGTGGGCCTTCTGCAGGGCTCGCTCGAGGCTCGCGCCTGGACCACCCACCGGTAACATTCGGCGCGTCAACCTGTCCTTGCAAAGGTGGTTCCTTCAGTCGTGAGCAGCAATGTCGTCGTGGCGATGGACGGGCCCTCGGGTTCCGGTAAGTCGAGTACGTCGAGAGGAGTGGCGACCCGGCTCGGCCTGCGCTACCTCGACACCGGAGCCATGTTCCGCGCGCTCACCTGGTGGCTGCTCGACCAGGGCATCGACGTCGACGACCCGGCCGCGGTGGCGGCCCGGTGCGGGGACCCTCGGCTCGAGTCGGGGACCGACCCCAGCGCGCCGACGATCACCGTCGACGGCATCGAGGTCGCCGGGCTCATCCGGTCCCAGGTGGTCACCTCGGTGGTCAGCGCGGTCAGCGCCGTCCCTGAGGTGCGTGCCCGTCTGCTGCGTGAGCAGCGCGAGATCATCGGCGCCGGTGGGATAGTCGTGGAGGGCCGCGACATCGGGACCGTCGTGGCTCCGGACGCTCCGGTCAAGGTGTTCCTCACCGCCGACCCCGACGCCCGGGCCGTTCGCCGTACCGCCGAACTGTCGGGATCGACCGTCGACGCGGTCCAGCAGGACCTGATCCGGCGCGACAAGTACGACTCCGGTCGGGTGGCGGCGCCGTTGGTGATGGCCGAGGACGCACACCATGTGGACACGACGCCGTACACCTTGGCGGAGGTCGTCGACCAGGTGGTGGCGCTGGCCGAGCAGGTGCAGACCCTGCAGCAGGAAACGACCGGGGCGTGAGCCGAAGTAGCTCGTGACGGCGGCGACGGAGGCGATACGGAATAGGCTCGTGCAGAACCTTGTTCCGGCGGAGACCGCTCACGAAGGAAATCCATGACCTCCGAGTTCGACCTGACCACGCCCGGAGTCCCCGGGGTGGTCCCCGTGCTGGCCGTCGTCGGCCGACCGAACGTGGGGAAGTCGACCCTCGTCAACCGGATCCTCGGCCGCCGCGAGGCAGTCGTCGAGGATGTGCCCGGGGTGACCCGCGACCGGGTCTCCTACGACGCGAACTGGAACGGTCGGGCCTTCACCGTGGTGGACACCGGTGGCTGGGACCCGGACGCACGCGGACTCGCCGAGCGGATCGCCGCACAGGCCGAGATCGCGGCCACGGTGGCCGACGCCGTGCTCTTCGTGGTCGACGCCACGGTCGGCATCACCGACGCCGACGAGGCGGTCGTGCGCATTCTCCGCAGGTCCGGGAAGCCCGTCGTACTCGCCGCCAACAAGGTCGACGACATGCGGGCGGAGGCGGAGGCCCATGGGCTGTGGAACCTCGGTCTCGGTGAGCCGTTCCCCGTCTCCGCGCTGCACGGGCGTGGCTCGGGTGACATGCTGGACGCCATCCTGGCAGCCCTGCCTGAGACGCCTCCGGAGTCGTTCGAGCCGATAGCGGGCCCACGCCGGGTCGCGATCGTCGGCAAACCGAACGTCGGCAAGTCCTCGCTGCTCAACAAGCTGGCGCGTGCGGACCGTGCGGTCGTGGACGACGCTGCCGGTACGACGGTCGACCCGGTCGACGAGCTCGTGCAGCTCGGTGGTCGCCCGTGGCGCTTCATCGACACCGCCGGCATCCGCAAGCGTGTCAAGGAGGCTTCGGGTCACGAGTACTACGCCTCCCTGCGGACCAACACCGCCATCGACCGCGCCGAGGTGGCGGTGATGGTGATCGACTCCTCACAGCCGACCTCGGAGCAGGACCTGCGGATCATCACCTCGGTCGCAGAGGCAGGCCGCGCTCTGGTGATCGCCTTCAACAAGTGGGACCTCGTCGACGAGGAACGTCGCTACTACCTCGGCCGCGAGATCGAGCGCGACCTCGTCCGTGTGCAGTGGGCGCCACGGGTGAATATTACCGCCCGCACCGGGTGGCACGTGGACAAGCTCGTCCCCGCGCTCGACGCCGCACTCGCGGGCTGGTCGACGCGGGTCGGCACCGGCGCCCTGAACTCGTTCCTGGGCCGGCTCGTCGCCGAGCATCCGCATCCGGTGCGCGGCGGCAAACAGCCTCGTGTGCTTTTCGGCACGCAGGCGTCGACCGCCCCTCCAATGTTCGTGCTGTTCACGTCCGGGCAGCTCGAGGCGTCGTACCTGCGCTTCATCGAGCGACGCCTGCGCGGGGAGTTCGGCTTCACCGGTGCGCCGATCCACGTGCAGCAGCGGCCGCGGAAACGAGAGCGCAAGTAGCCGAACTCTCGAGCCGAGCAAGGGCTGCGGTAGGGTTCACTCCGCTCGTCCGGCGCTCGCGCCGAAGGGCATTCGGGCTGTGGCGCAGCTTGGTAGCGCACTTGACTGGGGGTCAAGGGGTCGCAGGTTCAAATCCTGTCAGCCCGAC